>CAZNAE010000043.1:0-25568 GCA_964570695.1 uncultured Devosia sp. | reverse complement strand
GTCCACTGGGCGATGAGATCGGTCTGGTACGTCACGCCGTCGGCGTCGCCGATCCCCTGGTAGCCAGCGAGCGTGGTCCGCATCTCGCCGAGCAGCAGCTCGATCTTCTTGGCGGTGATGCAGTCGTGCTTCTGCTGGACGAACACATTGTAGGTACCGGCGTCGATGGTGGCGTGCACCGCCGCGTCGTCGTCGTTCAGATCGTCGAAGGTCTTCTTGTGGTGCCGGGCGCCCTCGTCGGAGCTGTCGTCCGACCGGCCGAAGTTCATGTGGCCGCCACCCATGACGCCGATGGCGATGTCGCCGCCGCCGAAGCTGAGGCTGAAGCCGCCGGCCTGGGCGGCCGGGACGATCGAGAGGGAGAGGGTCGCGGCGGTCAGCGAGACGGCGGCGATGGTGACGATCTTGCGGGTCATGGAAGCGAACATTTTGGTCTCCTGCTGTTGGGGCCGGACCATTCCGGCTGCATGACAGTGGGTCGCTGCGAGCGCCGCAAAACGTTCAAGAAAAAGCCGCGATATATTTTTGATCCGGGCGTGAACCTGCCGGCTCCCGGCCACGACACACACGATGCGGAGGCAAAGGCTCACCAAGCGCTACGCGATGCCGTCCTAAGGATCGGGTTGAAGGATTGCGTCCTTGACGAGATTGGAATGCCTAGGCGCGGTAGCCGGCCCTGTCGGCGATCACGTCCTCGAGCTGGGTCAGCTCCCTACCGCATGTTGCCGGTGTGGCCCTGCGAGTATCGGCCCGGTTGTGGCCAGACCGTTAGGCCGTGCGGCCCTGATCCAACTGGGATCTTGGTAACAGCGCCCGTGGTTGTGTCGATCATGTAGACTTCGTTGTCATAGCGTCCGGAGACCCAAAGCTGCTTTCCATCGGCACTGACGTTTCCCATATCGGGGCTACCCCCGCCGGGGATGGGCCACTGCGCGACGACAGAACGGGTCGCGAAGTCGATCACCGAGATGCTTCCCGGACCCTTTGGCTTGCCCGCCATGTCGTGGGTCCCGCGATTGGTGACATAGAGCTTTGTCCCATCGCGGCTGACGACGAAGCCATGTGTTCCGATACCCGTTGGGATGAAGCCGACCTCGGAAAAGCTGACGCCGTCGATTAGGTCGACGCCGTCTTTCATCATGTCGGCCACATAGAAGACTTTGCCGTCGGGGGACAGCCGGATGTCCTGCGGCATAGCCATGCCGGATAGTTTGAGGGTCCCCAAGACTTTGCGACTCTTGAGATCGATCTTGACGAGGCCGCCGCCGAATTCGCAGGTAAAGATCGCATAGGAATTGTCCGCGGCGAAGTCGGCGTGATTGATGCCCTCGCAGCTTGGCGTGCGAATGCTCGATTTCAGCACCATGGTCTTCGGATCACGCAGGTCGAGCCGCTTGTAACCCTCGACCACGACGATCGCAGCGCTGCCGTCAGGCATGAAGTACATGTTGTAGGGATCGGCAACGCTGATGGCCCGGCCGGGCTTGCCGGTCCCCGGATCGATCGGGGTGAGGCTGCCCCTCCTCATCCCACTCGAGTCGTTGGTGACCCAAAGCGTCCTGAGGTTCCAGGACGGGACCACATGCTGCGGCTCGATGCCAACCTCGAATTGGTCGACCACCTTGAGACTAACCGGATCGATGACCGACACGCTGCGCGACATGCTGTCAGGGACGTAGACCCGTGGCAGCGCCCAGATCGTCGCCCAGCCCAAATCGCGGGCGGTGGTGTGGGCATAGACGTTGACGGCCGGTGGTTCCACCGGCTCGCCGGATGATGGCGCACCTCCGGTTGCCGAGGTCGACAGGGCGGCGACAACAACCGCCATCAAGGCTAGGCCCAGTTTGGCCGACCAGGTTCCATGGGTCATTTTGGTTGGCTTGCGACAAAGTTGCGGATGGCGCTGACCGTTCCATCGACAATCAGGTCGACGCCAAGCTGACCGAACGCAGCCGATGAACGGGTTGGATCGCCGTAGACGCCATCGCTGCCCCCAGGTTTGGGGGACACGCCCAATCGATCCTCGCGCACCAGGGATGGGTCGGTTGCCAGCATCAGCGACGTATCGGCCAGCCCGGCATGCGTTCCGATCTCGAACTTGCTGACGCCTGCTGCGAGGAGCTTCTGCACGTATGGTCCTTGCGTGATGTTGTAGTAGTCGAGGTCGGCAAAGACACGCGCGGGACCGTCCTTCCATTCACGGTTCAGCGTATCGGCGACGACACTCTCGTCTGCTTGATAGCCACCGTGGTCACCAATTAGAACGATTGTCTTGAAGCCATGCAGTTTGAAGCTGCGAGCAGCAGACTCGAGCAGTTGCTCGAACGTCGCGTCGCTGATCGTGATCGTCCCCGGAAACCTCATATGTTCGGTGGGTGGGTCGATGCTGCCCTCCGGCACATAGGCCACCACGGGCGCCACGAGTGCGTTGCCCAGTCGCCGAGCAATCGCTTCCGCGAGGACCTTCACGCGGACGTTATGTTTGCCCAGCGCGATGTCCGGACCGCTTTGTTCGGTCCCTCCGATCGGAACGATGACGATGGTCGACCCGGCTTTGATCTCGTCGCGCAGTTCGGTCCAAGTTTGATCCTCGAGGAAGACCGACGTGGGGGCTTGTGCAGCAGCGGGGAGCACTGATGTGAGGCAAAGGGCGGCGAGTGCACGAAGGACCAGCTTTTCTAGGGGGCCAAAACGCCGGGGTCTTGTCGGAAATACATCGACACGCACAGCAGAGCACCCCTCCACGCATTAACCCGCTTGTTCGGGCCAACCCGGACATGCCGCAAGTCTCGATATCAGGCAATGGCACGATGGCCGACGAACCTTACATCGGAGTAAGGCAAGCGCGCGTGAGTTTGCGCGATCGCGATCCGCCAGTCGTCGGTCGAAAAGAGATGCCTCCCTCGGGAGGTGCCATCACGCACAAGGCGGACTAATATCGCTCCATGACGCACCCAGCATCGCGGCCCTTATTGGTCATCGACGGCGATTCTTTCGCCCATCGAGCCTATCACGGCTTGCCCAAGACCATCCGCCGGACCGGCGACAAAGGTGGCGGCGCGATTGTCGGTTTCGCCAACTACCTGATCCGGTTTTGCGACGAAGAGCAGCCGCGCGCCGTGGTGGTTGGCTGGGACACGCTCTCGGCGCCGAACTGGCGAGAGCACGAGTTTCCCCCCTACCAGAGCGGACGGGAATATGACGACGAGATCGTCGACCAGCTCGACGTCCTGCCTGACTTCGTGACGGCGTGCGGCTTCCTCAACGGCAAAGCCGCGGGCTTCGAGGCTGATGATTTTCTCGCCACGGCCGCGGCGAGGGAGGAGAATCGGGGTGGCACGGTGTTGGTGGCGAGCGGCGACCGCGATGCTTTCCAGCTGGCCTCCGATGCCACCATCATCCTTCACCCGGTCAAGATGGGGCAGATGGCCCGCATAGGACCCGCGGAGGTGCGTGAGCGCTATGGGGTCGAACCGCGTCAGGTGCCGGCCTTCATCGCGCTGCGTGGCGACCCCTCCGACAAGCTGCCCGGCGCCCGCGGCATCGGCGAAAAGACCGCCGCGAGCCTACTCAAGCGATACCCCGATCTGGATGCCATGCTGGCCGCCGGCCAATTCCTCAGCAGGCCGACGCCCTGCGCCTCTACCGTCGCATCGCCACGATGGTGACGACGGCTCCTCTTCCCAAGAAGATCCCGGACGCAAGGCCGACCTGGGGGAAGGCCGCCGCGCTCGCCGGCGACTGGGGCCTCAAGGCCCTCGCGGAGAGGCTGAACGGACTGGCAAGCCACAGCGGCTGAATCCGCCAGGCGCCGGGCCACGGCCGCTCTGGTGCGCCGGTCAAGGCTCAGCTGGTGAACAGCAAGCTCCCGCCGTCGACCCGCAGCACCTGGCCATGGACGAATTTCGCTCGAGGGCTACAAAGAAATGCGACGCCGTCGGCAATCTCTTCCGGTTCCGCATAGCGGTCGAAAGATTTCTGCTCTGAGTTCATCTTCGCCGCATCGACAGTACGGGTGGCTTGGAATCGCGCGGTCTTGGTCGGACCTGGGCTGAGGCAGTTGACGCGGACACCATCACCCATCAACTCCTGGGCGAGGCATCGCGTGTAGTGAACGACGCCGGCCTTGAGCACCGCGTAGACTGAGCCGTTGCCGACCCCGATATGCGCCGCGCTCGAGGCGATGTTGACCACCACTCCGTGACCGCGCTCTCGCATTGGGTTCACGAAGGCTTGGCAGACCAGCATCATGCCGATCAGATTGTTGGTGGTGAGCGCCACGATGTCCTCATAGGGGATACCGAGCAGATTGTTCGGCACCGGCTTGTTGCCCGACGCCCCGATATCGCCGCCAGCGCAGTTCACCAGGATTTCAACAGGGCCGAATTTGGCGTCGATTTCCGTCTTCATTCCGGCGATGGCCGTGCGGTCGCCGATATTCCCGACGACGCCCATCGCCCTCACCCCGAGAGCCTCGATCCGCGTGACGACCTCGCCGAGATCCTTATGCTCGCCGAACCGCGACGGGGCGTCCCAACTGATGTCGTGTACAACGATATCGGCCCCCATGGCGGCGAGCTTGCGGGCCATCACCGCGCCGAGCCCTCGACCCGACCCGGTGACCAGCGCTGTCTTGCCCTTGAGTTCCTGATCCATCGTTCTAAATCCTTTGTCCCATCAGTCCCAGCGCCCGCAGGTTTTGCGCGCTCTTGCGCAGCTGTTCGAGCTCGTAGTCGATCAGTGTGTCGCCGTCCTGCTGCTTTTCCCATGGCGTGCGGATGTCGGCATCGTCGGGCAGGCGGTTGCGCTGCGCCGCAAGCAGCGCCGCGGCGAGCGCCCGCGCATCTTTGGGGGGATAGCCGATCCACCACGCCGGCGTGAACAGCCGGACGTGGCGCGCTTCGAGGGCGCCAATCTCGATCGCACCGGGCAGCGCCTCGTGGTGTTGGCTGAGGATCGCCAGCAGCTCGGCAAACGGCACGGCGCCATCGCCCGTCGGACAGCGCACCAGGCGGTAGCCCTCCGCGGTGAACTGCACATTGTAGTCCTTGAGATGCAGGTAGCGCACGTAGGGCGCGATCACCCGTGTGAAATCGAGCGGCGACTCGGCGACCGGGAAGCTGTTTGCGGTGTCGTAGGTGATGCCCACGTTCGGACCCGTCTTGATGCAGAACTCGACGAGCTCGGCACTGGTGAAATCCTGATGGTTTTCGATGGCAATGGTGATGCCGTGCCCCGCCGCCATCGGAGCCAGCTCGCCCAATCTGCTCCAGGTGCTGCCAACCAACTGCGCCCATCGTTCGCCCGCGGCATTGCGGTCGCCGCAGAGGATCGGCGTCAGCGCGACGCGGATGATCCTGCTGCCAAGGAGATCGGCGATCCGTATCGAATTGGCGAAATCGGCGACCTGCAGCCCGGCACTGCCGATCGGCTCCATGCCGAGTCGGCCGAGCTGCGCGCCCAGGGCGCTGAGCTCGGCGTCGGTCATCTTGGCTGTCCAGCCCTCCCAAAGCTCGATCGTGCGGGCGCCGAGTTCGCTGGCGAGGGCGACATGCCCCTCCAACCCGACGGCCTTGGGGTTGGCGCGAGGCGTCCCGGCCCCCTGGATGCCCAGGTGATAGGTAAGCCCATAGGGATTAAGGCCGACGCGAAGATCCATAGCGCCTATCTGGGCCAACCATCTCGGCACTGTCTACTGGGCTTCGGGGGTTCGATCGATTTCACTCGGGCAGATCGCGTTTCATGAAGGCCGCAAAGGCATCCTTGAAGTCGGCGTGCCATCGCGACAAAGCGGGGCGGCCGAGGATGATGTCCATCGCATTCCAGTAGATACGCTTGTGGTCAATCGCCGGCGTGGTCTCGCCGTCGGGACAGAGGATGAAGAATTCGTCGCGCTCGATCGCGTCGGACATGAAGGCGATGACCTGCTCGGGCAGCCAAGCTCCTGGTCGATGGGCGGCGTCGCCCGTCGTGGTCCAGCCCGGGATCAGCAGATGCGCGGTCACCGAGCTTCCAGGGCGCTCTCGCAGGTCACGTGCCAGATTCTGGGTATAGGCGTTCACGGCAGCTTTGCTGGTGTTGTAGGCCGGGTTCCCCGGCGGGTTGGTTAGTCCCTGCTTCGAGCCGGTATTGATAATCACCGCCGGACGAGCGGCAGTGAGCATCTTCGGCAGGAAGGCCTGCACGCCGTTGACGATGCCGAGCACGTTGACGGCAAACAATCGCTGCCAGTTTTCAACCGGGTCGAGAATGCCGCCCGCTCCGCCAGCGACAAACGCCGCGGCGTTGTTCATGAGCAGTGTCGGCGGGCCGAATCTTGCCTCAACCTCATTGGCCAGCGCGGTCATCGCCTCCGCGGACGCGACATCGACGACCCGCGTGACGAGATTGGCCTCGCCGACCACGACAGCCAATTCGGACGCTGTGGCAGCAAGCTTGGTCGCGTTGACGTCAACGAGAGCGATCTTCATTCCCGTAGCTGCCGCACGGCGTGCGGCGGCCCGACCAATCCCGCTTGCGCCGCCAGTGATGATGGCCACGCCATCTTCGCCGAACGCCCGAGGCATCTTCATTCTCCGTGCAACGAGGTTTGTCTGAACAACATATACGCAGCCAGTCTCCGCCGCTGCACCATCTGGTCGGTATCGAGTATCATCGAGAACTCGGTCAATCTTGTGGGGATGCGATGGACAACTTCTTTGTCATGGTGGGCGGCGGCTCGGCGGCGCTTGCAGGTTTGATATTCGTCGCGATGTCGATCAATCCTGAAGCCATCATCCGAAACTCGACGCACAGAAATCGCGCCATCAACATGCTGTCGGGCTTCAGCGCGATTTTCATGGCCTGCGGCCTCGCACTCATCGGCAATCAATCTCCTGGAGCACTCGGCCTCGAATGGCTTGTCCTCTGGCTCATCGCAACGTTCATCTTTGTCCGAGGCTACGTCGTAGCGATCAGGGCGGGCATGAGTTCCATTGGACTGAATGCGCCGCGGCTTGGTGGCGGCACGCTGTGCTACCTCGCCGAAGTCGTGGGTGCGCTATTGCTTGTTCTTGGATATGGCGCTGGTCTCTACATCGCAGCGGTAGCGACCATCGTCCTGTTCGCATTCCTCATTTCCGGCGCATGGCTGCTGATCGTCGGCATCTATGAGGACCAAACCAAGCCGTGATCAGGCCGCCACTCACGAGGATATCGCGCTGTAGAGCGCGTCGGACGCTACGGTTGGCCGTCGAGGACCCACGCGATGAATTCTTCCACCCCCGCGCCACGGGTCCCTTTGGTCACCCGGGCGGCGATGGCCATCACCTCGGGCAGCGCGTTGGCGACCGCAACGGCGTAGCCGCAATGCTTGAGGAACACGACGTCGTTCTCGGCGTCGCCGATGGCCGCGACGGAGGCCGCAGGCAGCGCAAGCTCGGCGAGCGCCGCCTTGAGGCCGGACGCCTTGTTCGTTCCGGCGGGAAGGACCATCAGCGCGTCGGTGTTGAGGATGATCTCGAGGTCGAGGCCTAGCGCATCGATCGCCTCGCGGACGATGTCATATTGGTCGGCCTTCGTCGCCACGACGGTCTGGCCCACCGCAAATTCGGGCAAGTCATACTGCCGCAATCGCTCGACGAATGCGTGCGGCGGTGATGCTGCAAGCGCCCGGGTCGTGTCGGTTTGCGGGAAATACAGCACGCCGCCATTTTCGATGACAGCGATGTCAAAAAGGCCCAGCTCCGGCAGGGCTTCCTTCAACTCGCCCAAGTGACGACCGGTGACGAGGATGAGCTTGCGGCCGCTGGCCTTGAAGCGAGCAAGCGCGGCGATGGTGCTCGCGGCGGTCACGCCATCGTCGGCGATGGTCCCGTCGTAGTCGCTGGCGATGGCGAGGATCTGTAGCAAGCGGTCAGCCCCCGAGCGCCTGGCGGCCGAGGCGGGCGAGGAGCGTCACCGCCGAGCCGGCGTCCTCAGTGGTCTTCAGCGCCGGCCGCTGTTTCGTCACCATATGATCCCGACGGTGAGCCGCTGCATAATGTCCCTGCCCAAAGTGAGCGGCGCTTAGACCGACACCTGCGCCGTACTCGAACGCTCCACCACCTGCATGCCGGCGTCGCGGGCCAGCCCCAGCAGGTTGCGATAGCCCATTGTCGCATAGGTCAGGGGGTGCGCCTTGGCTGGATCCTGCTCCGCCTCGACGACCAGCCAGCCCTCGTACCCAGCCTTCTGCAGGCGTCGCAGCAGCGGTGGGTAATCGACCGACCCGTCGCCGGGGACGGTGAAGACGCCCGCCAGCACCGCATCCATGAAACTCCAGTCGCCGGCCCAGGCCTTTTCGAGGACAGCACGGCGGATGTCCTTGCAGTGAACATGGTTGATGCGGCCGATATGGCGCTCGAGCAGCGCCTGGGGATCGCCATGCGCGTAAACGCAGTGGCCAGTGTCGAACAGCAGCCCGACCGCGTCGCCAGTCCCCGCCATCAGACGGTCGATCTCGTCGTCAGTCTCGACGAACGTGCCCATGTGGTGGTGAAACGCCATCCGCACGCCGAAATCGGCGAACTTTTCGGCGAGCTTGGTGATCTTGCGGCCATAGGCCGCCCACTCGTCATCGGCGAGCTTCGGACGCTGCGAGGCCGGCTGGAAAATGCCGCCGTGGCGGCCGCGCGACGTGTCGGCATAAACCACCAGCTTGCAGCCCTGATCCTTCAGCATGGTCAGGTGCGGGAGGATCGCTTCGTATTCGACCTCGACCTCTTTTTCGAGGATGCGGCCATCGTACCAGGCGGATACCAGCTGCAACTCGTGCTTGCGCAACAATGCCGTCAGTTCCGGCGTGCTGCGCGGGAACTTGAAGCCAAATTCGGTGCCGGCAAAGCCGGCCTGTCGGGTCTCGCTGAGGCAGGTCTCAAGAGGGATTTCGGCACCGAGCGACGGGTGGTCGTCATTGCTCCAGGTGATGGGGTTGATGGCGAGCCGCACCGGCATGGCAGGTCCTATGGAGTTGTCCAAGTTTACTGAGGACTACAGGCCGACGCTTGGCGCCAACAAGGACCAGTGCCCGGCAATCCGGGGGAACCAGATGCGGTGACTGGCCCCCCGGCCAGCACCGCAAGTGGAGCTTGTCGGCTATGGGGGTAGGATGCGACAGATCGCCCGCGTCAGTCGCGACGGAGGTTCGATCCCGGCGACGGGCGCGCTCGGGGCGAGGAGCGCATCGTGGGCAAGACCATCCATCTGGTGTTCAAGACGCACTTGGACATCGGCTTCACCAACCTCGCCCGACGGGTGCGGCAGCAATACCACGAGCACTTCATCCCGCAGGC
Organism: uncultured Devosia sp.; assembly: GCA_964570695.1. Classification (GTDB taxonomy): domain Bacteria; phylum Pseudomonadota; class Alphaproteobacteria; order Rhizobiales; family Devosiaceae; genus Devosia_A. The sequence goes on along the minus strand of CAZNAE010000043.1, from coordinate 16,257 downwards.
CCTCGAAACCGGGGAGCACTTCCACGGCGAGGACCCCGGGAACCCAAGGTTCATCTGGACCACCGGCTCATGGTTGATCGCCGACTATCTGGCGAGCGCCGGACCGGCCGAAGTCGCGCGTCTGGAACGTGCGATCGACCGCGGATTGATCCGCTGGCATGCGCTGCCGTTCACGACGCACTCGGAACTGATGTCGCCCGCGTTGTTTCGCGCCGGCCTGTCCTACAGCCACGACCTCGACCACCGTTTCGGCCGGACTACGATGGCCGCCAAGATGACGGACGTGCCGGGGCATACGCGAAGTATCGTTCCGCTCCTCGCTGAGGCGGGGGTGCGGTTCCTGCATCTTGGGGTCAACGAGGCGTCACCCGTTCCCGACGTACCTGAAGTCTTCCGCTGGCGCGCTGACAGCGGAGAGGAGGTGGTCGTGATGTACCAGGACTCCTATGGCGGAACGCACTTTCCGGCAGGCCGGGCCGAAGGGCTGAGCTTCGCCCACACCAATGACAATGCGGGTCCGCAGAGCGTCTCGCAGACGATCGATGCCTATCGGCATCTGCAGAAGCAGCATCCCGACGCAACGATCAGGGCGTCGACGCTCGACGCCTATGGCGAGCTGTTGTGGGCCCGGCGCGAGGAGTTGCCGGTCGTCGATTTCGAGATCGGCGATTCCTGGATCCACGGCGCCGGGTCGGACCCCACCAAGGTCAGCCGGTTCCTCGCCCTGCAGCGGCTCTACGATGAGTTCGTGGCAGAGGGATTGACGACCGAACGCCAGGCTTTCGGCCGCGGTCTCGCGATGGTTCCGGAACACACCTGGGGCATCGATATCAAAACCTTCCTGCGGGACGAGACGGCGTGGGATCGTCAGGACTTCGAAGCGGCACGCGCTAAAGATCCGCGGTTTGCGTTCAGCGAGGAGTCCTGGGCGGAACAGCGGCGCTACCTCGACAGTGCGACCGACCAGCTCGACGCGGCCGACCGGGCGCGCGCAGCAGTGGTCTGGAGCGAAGCGGTGCCCCAGCCGTTGCAGGGGACGGCCCACGCTGCCCGCGAATCGATCGAGGTCGCGGGCTGGCGCTTGTCGATCGATCCGTCGACGGGCGACATCGTCAGTCTGACGTCGCGGGGTGGTACGAAGGTCGCGGGAGGCGGCGTGCTGGCTGGCTATCGCTATGAATCCTACGACGCGTCCGACATGACGAAGCATCTCGATAGCTACCTGACCACACGGCCGGACTGGGCCATCTTGGACCACGACAAGCCCGGCCTCGGCAACGCGCGGACGGTCCGGTCTGCCCAGTGGCAACCTCGGCTGCTTGAGGTCACACGCGGCGATCGCGCCGTCAGCGTTCGCGCCGAGATGCCTGCGGAGGCGGTGCGCGAACTGGGCGCTCCGCCGAGCATCGAGCTGACCCTCGAGCCGATCGATGAGCGCCGGATGCAGCTTTCGCTGATCCTGCGCGACAAGCCCGCCAACCGCATGCCGGAAGCGAGCTTCCTCAACTTCGCACCGGACCATGCCACCGACTGGCGGTACCGGAAGATGGGTGCCTGGCAGGATCCAGAGCGAACGGCGCCGCGGGGCGGTGGACAGTTGCAGGCCGCCGAGGCGGTATCGGCAAAACTGACCGGGGGCCGGCTCATCGTCACCCCGCTCGATACGCCGCTGGTCGCACCGCTCGATTGGCCGTTCATGGTTTTCAACGTTGCGCCACTCGACCTCAGCGCAGGCATCCGCTTCAACCTTCACAACAACAAATGGGCGACGAACTTCCCGATGTGGTGGGGCGGCAGCTTTGTCGCGCGCTTCGTCATCGAGATTGGGCCGACGGTCGCGTGACACAATGGTGACTGGTCCGGCCATGGGCGCGCGGACTGGTCCTTGTTGCTCGCCCGGCCCGGTGCATAGTCCGGCGGCGACGCTGAGGGGGCACCAGCATGACGGTAACAATCGACTTTGCGTTCACCGAGCAGGACAAGGCCGCGGGCCACTATCGATATATGCCCTTCGACGTGCCGGCCGGAACCACACGCATCGATATCGCCATTGCCTACAACAAGCAGCACGATGTCTGCTGGCTCGACCTCAGCCTGCTCGACCCGACGGTGACAGAGTTTCCGAGTTCGACCGGTCTGATCGGCTGGTCAGGCGGGTCGCGTGACACGTTCTTCACGGCGAGCGACGATGCCACACCGGGCTACCTCTACGGACCCATCGTACCGGGCAAGTGGCAGATCCTCGTCGGACTGAGCCAGATTCCAGAGGAGGGCGCACGCGGCCACTTCACCATCGAGCTCGACAGCGCACCGCGTCCCGTCAAAGCACAGCCGGTGCGAACGGAGCCCGTGCGCAAGGGCGCCGGGTGGTACAGGGGCGATCTCCACTGCCACACGTTTCATTCCGACGCCAAGGGCTCACCCGAGACGCTGCACGCAGCGGCGCGCCAAGCGGGGCTAGATTTTCTGGCGGTGGCCGATCACAACACGATCACGCAGCGGCGCTATTTCTATCCGGCGTCGTCGCCGGACCTGGTGTTCGTCCGTGCCAGCGAAGTGACGACCTTCGCCGGCCACGGGAATGCCTTCGGCGTCGAGGGGATGGTCGACTACCGATTGACCAAGCCCGAGGACGTGCACCGACTGGCGGAGCATGTTCACGCGCTGGGCGGCATCCTCTCGGTCAACCACGACAAACCGACCATCCCGTGGCAGTTCGAGCTGCCGCAGGTCGACTGCATGGAGGTGTGGCAGTCGACCTGGATCGAGTGGAACTGGATTTCACTTGCCCGCTATCAGCATCGGCTGGCAGCCGGGTTGCGGATTGCGGCGATCGGCGGCAGCGATTGGCACCAGCCCGCCGACCTGAGGCCCGAGGGGCCGTTCGTGCTCGCCAGGCCGACCACCGTCTTTTATCTCGAGGAACTTTCAGAGGCCGCGGTGCTGAAGGCCATGAAGGCCGGCCATGGCTACATCACCGAGGATCCGTCCGGGCCGCATCTGTCGATCACTGCCGATGGACAGCCGATGGGCAGCCTCCTGCGCAAGGCGCAAGAAGTATGTGCCGAGGTGAAGGGCGCGGCAGGCGACAGGCTGGTCTGGATCGATGCCAGCGGCGAGATCGAGAGTGTCATCATCGGCGGCGATGACTGGACCGCGACGCTGAGCGCCCCGGACCGGATCGCAACGTTCATCCGGGCCGAGATTGTTGCGGCGGCAAGCTACGACCGGCTCTACCAGATCGCCGAGGCGGCGCTGCCCGAAGCCCCGATGGTCGAGGAGCTCATTCCAATCATGCGGCAGCAGCCGATCCGCCGCGCCATCAGCAACCCGATCTATTTCGGGTATTGATGGGCAGATGATCGAACAGCGGGCGCTCTGGCCGGAGGCGGAGTTCGGGCTCGAAGGAGCCGAACGCTCACCGTCGGAACCCGCATCCGCCACGAGCTGATTTGGTGACCAACCGCGTGCCAGCCAGCCGGCGGAACAGCACTCCAATACGGCTAGCCCCGTCTGATTGACTTGAGGACCGATCACTCCTATTGGCACACCTAGCCAATCCGGGCCTCCTCTTGCTGAGGGATAACCTCGATGAGCCAAGAAGCTGGTGTCGTGCTGCTGCGGGCGGCAATCTTCCTTGACGCGCTCTCGACGCCGCCGAAGGATAGCTGCCTTCGAAGGCGCTGAGGCCGACCTGGTCCGCGCCCAGGCCAAATCTCCAGATTTCGCCCATAACTTGCCTCGAACCGAGCGGCTCCTATTTGGTCGCGACCGACCGACGCACCAGCCTCCGCCACGCGCGGGCGCCCACAACCAATTCTCGAGCCCGGGTCGATCCGCGATCGCGGGGTTCTCGCTAGACCATGAGGTCCAAAATGTTCGGCGCGATCATCGACTGGTTTGACCAGCATTACTCGCCTGTCACCCTTGCGGCCGAGCCGCCACCATCAGGAACGTGGAATTTCGTCGCCTATTTCGTCCGGCAATTCCGTACTGCGGTCGCGATCCGCCTCGTGACCGTTGCGGTCAGCTCGCTGACCGACGCGATGCTGCCGGTGTTCGTCGGCATCGTGGTTGGCTTGCTGGCGACCACTGGCGCGGGGGAAATGTTCAGCCGAAATTGGCCGGTGTTGCTGATGATGCTCGGCACGATCGCGGTCGTCCGTCCGGCGGTGTTCATCCTCGACAAGCTGATGAACAACCACGCGATCGAGCCGGCCTTCATCAGCCGCATCCGCTGGCAGAGCCATTTTCATGTCATCCGCCAAAGCTGGACCTTCTTCCAGAACGACTTCGCCGGGCGCGTCGGTACCAAGGTCCTGCAGAGCGGCGACTCCATCGAGGTCGCGGTCAGCGGCATCCTCGACGCGGTCTGGTATGCCGCGGTGTTCGTCGTCGTGGCGATCGTCGTCCTCGCCGGGCTCGACTGGGTTCTGCTGGTCCCGGTGATCGTGTGGCTCGCGCTCTATGCCGCCCTGTTTGCGGTCATCATGCCGCGCATCGCCAGGCAATCGGCCATCGTTTCCGAGTCACGCTCGGTGATGACAGGCAGGATCGTCGACAGCTACGCCAATATCCAGACCCTCAAGACCTTCTCGTCTGCCGCACACGAGGACAAATATGTCTCCGATTCCGTCGTGGAGCAGACGGTGCAGTACCGGCGTCTGATGCGTGAGTTCACGTATATGTGGTCGGCGCTCTATCTCATCAACACCGGCCTCGTCGTTGCTATCGCCTGGATGGCACTCGCGGGCTGGAACAGCGGCACGCTCTCCGCAACGGCCGTTGCAACAGCCGTGCCGTTTGCACTCCAGATCATGAATATGTCGGGTTGGTTGCTTGAGCGTGGGTCGAACATCTTCCGGCAGTTGGGCAACGTGCGCGACGCGATGGAGACCATTGCGCAGCCGATCGCGCTGCTCGACCCGCCAGACGCTCCCGACCTCGTCGTCCGGGCCGGCGAGATCGTCTTCGACGACGTCACGTTCAACTACTGGCGCGGCCGGGATGGCACGGTCATCGAGAGTTTCAACCTGCGCATCGCGCCGGGCGAGAAGGTTGGGCTCGTCGGACGGTCAGGAGCCGGCAAGTCGACATTGGTCAACCTCATACTGCGGCTGTTTGACGTCGAGGGCGGCTCGATCCGCATTGATGGCCAGGATGTGCGTTCGGTCACCCAAGAGTCGGTGCGCGCGGCCATCGGTCTCGTCAGCCAGGATACGTCGCTTCTGCATCGCTCAGTCCGCGAGAACATCAAGTACGGGCGGCAGGGGGCCAACGATGCCGAGATGATCAAAGCGGCGGAGCAGGCGAAGGTCGCCGACGTGGTCGAGAGACTCGCCGATCACAAGGGCCGCACCGGCTACGACGCACAAGTCGGCGAACGTGGCGTCAAGCTCAGCGGCGGTCAGCGCCAACGTGTCGCGATCGCCCGGGTGCTGCTCAAGAACGCGCCAATCCTGATCCTTGACGAAGCGACGTCGGCGCTCGACAGCGAGGTCGAGGCGGCGATCCAGGAGCAGCTGCAATCGCTCATGCAGGGCAAGACGGTGATCGCCATCGCGCATCGGCTCTCGACCATCGCTGCAATGGACCGCCTAGTCGTGCTCGAGCGAGGCCAGATCGTAGAAGAGGGAACGCACGCGCAGTTACTGGCCCGTGGTGGGCACTATGCCCGGCTTTGGGAGCGACAGTCGGGCGGATTCCTCGACGCGGCAGGGACACAGTAGGACGACCCGGTTCCCCGCTCCATCGTGCGCTAGACTGTAACTGGGGCCGTCGCTTCGACAAACGCCTGCCTCAGCGATCGGAACGCCGCCGGCATGTTGGCTTCGTCGATCGTTGCGTAGCCGAGCACGAGACCAGACAGCGGGTGCTGCGTGTGCCGGAAATGCATCGACAACGGCGAGATATTCAGGCCGCGCCGGCGGGCAGCGGTGGCAATAGCAACGTCATTGAGGCCACTCCGCAACTCGCCCACGAACTGGATTCCAGCGTCCGAGGGCCGCAGCCTCATCCATTCGCCCAGCTCGCGCTGCGCGTGCACGCGGAAGGCCTGCCGGCGGGCGGCGTAGATCCGGCGCATGCGTTTGAGATGGACGCTCATGTGGCCTTCGTCGATGAAGTCGGCAAGGGCCGCCTGAAGCAGCAACGGCGCGAACTGACCGGTAATGCTCAGCACGGTGGAAATGTCGGGCAGGAGGAATTCGGGCAAGACCATGAAGCCGAGCCGCAGTGCGGGGAATAACAACTTAGCGAAGGTGCCCAGGTAGATCACCCGGTCGGAGGTGTCGGCGCCCTGCATCGCCTGAACTGGTCGCCCGAGGAACCGGTACTCGCCGTCGAAATCGTCCTCGATGACAAAGGCATCCATCCGTTCGGCGAGTTCGATCAGGCGAAGCCGCTGGTCCATCCGCATCGTGGTGCCCAGGGGATGCTGACAGGCCGGCGTGACGTAGATGAGCCGCGGCGTGAGGTTGGTCGGAGGATTTAGCCGCCAGCCCTGATCATCGACATGCAGCGGCACCAACTGCGCACCGGCCGCGACAAAGGCGGCCTGGGCTCCGTAGTAGCCGGGCTCTTCGACCCACGCCGCATCGCCTGCATCGAGCAGAACACGGGCCAGGAGGTCGAGCGCGGCCTGTGCTCCCGTCGTGACGATGACCTGCTCCGGACGACACCGGACGCCGCGGGCCACTTTGAGGTAGCCTGCGATGGCGCGCTGTAACGGCGGATATCCGCCGATACTATAGGTGCCGAAGAGGTCATTGCGGGCCACCTTCGCGCGCCGTGCCAGCAAGCGGCTCCACGTGCTGAATGGAAAGCTTTCAGCATCGGGCATGCCCGGATGAAAGGCCAGTTGCCCTGGCGCACCGTGATGCGCCGGCTGGCGCAGCATCAACTGCCCGCGCGCCGACACCAGCCGCCGCCGGACATTGGTCTTGGCATGGACTTCAGGGATGTTTCTTACCGGCAGGTCAACGACGGTGGGGCGCACCCCGGGGCGGCCTTCGATGTAGCCCTCTGTCGACAGCTGTTCATAAACGCTGACTACGGTGTTCCGGGCCACGTTGAGATCCTGGGCCAGCGATCGCGACGATGGCAGTGCGTGCCCCGGTGCGAGGACTCGCTCTTCGATCATGCCGCGAAGGTGGCCGTAGAGCTGCCGGTGCAGCGGTACCGACAGGCTGCGGTCGAGGGATACCGAGTCGAGGGGGAACGACTGCTTCATGGTGTCCTGCCCATACGGAGCGTCCACTATCGCTCGCACCCTGGCTCCAGCGCAAGTGGTGGTTCGAGCGTGGATGATGGAGCCAAATTTCCCCGAGGTGAGCCAGCGCCTTGTTCAATTGTGACAGCTTCCGCGGCCATCTCGTCAGCACCGATCGAGGCGGCACCGATGAGCGACTGGTCCCAACAACTGCGCCGGGACTGGTCCTTGCTGGCTGTCCATTTGGGTGCGACGTTTTTTCCATCGTTCTTGCATGGTTTCAGTCGAGAGCAAGCGCGCTCGGGGGGAGCACATGCGCTGTGAGCAACTTGCAAGCCCGCGCTTGAGAAGCGCAGTGGCCCAGATGAATCACGGTGCATACCAAGCCGAGTGCGTCGCTGACCAAGGGTTCGTTGATGCCTAGCCCGTGCCCGTTTGTCGTCGCGTTCGACCAATGTGGCCTTGAGCTGCAGGGCCCGAACATGCAGACGACCACCAAGCGGCTGATCCCGTCGAGCGAAGTCGATCCCGACGCCCTCGGCCGTGACGCCCTGCGTTATCACGGCTGGGATCCGAAGGCCGTTCGCGCCCGCTATCGGGGCCTCGATCCAGCCGGCTCGTACGAACTTGAAATCGTGTTCGCCTGCGAGCGCTCGCAGCACCGTGTCATGGGTGTTGTGGCAGGCGGCGCAGACCTTGTGCCGCCGGTCACATTGTCGCGAGGCGGAGCCACGACCGTCAGGGTTTCGGTGCCGGCTGCGACCATTAGAGGTGGCGTGCTCGACGTGGCGCTCGAGTGCCGCGCTGGCCCAGACGCGGTCGTGTCCGAGCTCCGGCTTTTTGGATCGGCTCCGCTGCCGCCGGTCCTCACGGTGGTTGGCGACTCGAGGGGAGGGCTCATCGGCACTGTCAGCGACTCGGAGTATGCCGGTATTGCCGGAATCGAGGTGACTGTCACATGGTCGGGCGGGGAACGTCGTGCGGTCACTGATGCGCACGGTTTGTTTCGGCTTTCACTCCGGGACGCGCTGCCACAAGGGCAGCACGCGGAGCTCTCGATCACTGCCACGGTCGACAGCCTCGTCGCGACCCGTCAGGTTAGCACACGGGCCATAGCGCGGGGGCTCCGCGAGCTGCCGCCCGAGACGTCGCGTCTCGACCTGGGCGGCAAATGGTATTTCGCCCCCGGCCGTCTGGCCGACCCAACGGCGCCGGGATGGCGGGACGCCGCGTTGACAGGAGTGCCTGGGCACGTCGCATTCGATGGGCTGATCCCTGACCGCGGGATCGCAACGCTCCGGCGCCAGATCGTCATTCCACCCGATTGGGCCGGTGATGTTGTCTTCGCCCGCTTCGATGGCGCGTACGGTCAAGCCGAGATATTCGTCAACGGCCACGCGGCTGGAACGCATTCGGCCGGTGCTACGTCTTTCGACGTCGATCTCACGCCATTTCTTTCGTCCGGCGAGAACCTGCTGACCCTCGTCCTGACCGAGTACACGCCGCACGCCGTCATCGACTACATGAGCTGGTACGCGCACACCTCGCTGCTGGGCGTCTGGCGCGAAGCGTTCCTGTTCCGGGTCTCGAAGGTCCATTTAGGCCCGACGGATTTGCGTGCTGACTGGGATGTGGCGCAGCGGAGCGGCATGCTCGAGTTCACCACCGAGATCGTCAACGTCGCTCCACAGGCCGCGTCATATACGCTCGAACTGTCGATCTCCGATGCCGGCCGGCTCGTACACCGGACGACACTTTCGGGCGTGGTGGATGGCGCGGGCAGCAGCCAGCGGCACGGCAGTCTCGTCGTTCCGGATGTCGAGGCGTGGTCGGCGGAAGTTCCCCGGCGATACGATCTCGACATCGTGCTGCAGGTCGCGGGCAGCGGGACGTCGTATCGGCGCAAGATCGGGTTCCGGCGTGTCCAGGTGGTGGGCAACCAACTGCTGGTCAATGGTGCGCCGATCCGGCTCACCGGCGTTAACCGCCACGACGCGCGGATGCGGAGCGGGCGCTCGATGCGCACCGACGATCTGCGGCATGACGTGCTGGCGTTCCGCCAGGCCAACATAAATGTCATACGGACCGCGCATTATCCGGCCGATCCGCGTTTGCTCGAGATCTGCGACGAACTCGGCATGTATGTGCAGGACCAGATGCCGATCTGCTTTGCCGCCGGGTTCGACGATCATCATTGGACACGCACCAACGAGGCCGCGCACCTCGTTCCGTACGTGCTTGAGGTCACTGCCGAGACGGTCGGTCGCGACCAGGCACATCCATCGGTGCTGATCTGGGACCTCGCGAACGAAACTCAATGGGCGTGGGGGTTCGACGCCCAGCTTGCGCTCGTCCGCGAGATGGACCCCAGCCGGCCGACGATCTTCTCGTTCGACCTCAACCAGATCGGTGACGTGAACCCGCTGCCACGCAAGCCTGCGGCTGCGCGGCCAGACATCCGGACCTACCATTATCCTGGCTGGGATCGCCCATGGCGGGAGGACATTGACTGGCTCTGCTCCTACGACCGGCCGGTTGTGCTCGACGAATGCAGTCCGCCGTTTCAGGACAATGCCCGGGCTCCCCTGCACGCCGACATCCTAGCCATCGATCCTGGCATGCGCGACTACTGGGTCACCGGCCTTCAACCGTTCGTCAAGCGCGCCATGCAGGATCGTGGCTGCATCGGCGGAATGATCTGGTCAGCGGTGGACGATCAATGGACGCTGCCGATCGATGAGAGCGTCGGCTTCGGCAACTGGGCGCACTTGACCAAGCTCGACTATTACCGGGTCCGCGACGTTCACCCACCGCAGGAGGGGCGCTTCTTCAGGGGCGAGGGCGAGTGGGGGCTGCTGGACGGTTGGGGCCGTCCACGGCCTGAGCTCTGGCATGTTCACAAGCTGTATTCTCCGATCGAAATCGCGAGCGCTGAGTTCGATGCGTCGGGCAGCCGGCTCGAGTTGGCGGTGCGCAACCGGCACTCGCACCGGTCGCTGGAGACGTTGGAGCTTCGCGTCACGGGTGCGGTGGTCGAGAGCGGCGCGCTAACTGCTGCGCCGGGGGCAGCCGCGCATCTGACGCTGATGGTCCAGTCGGATGCATCGGGCGTCGACATCGCGTTCTGGCATCCAGAGGGCTGGATGGTCGATGCATTTGGTTGGGACGTACCCGGACGGCCCGCAAACCCACATGCTGCCGTGAAGGCCCGAGCCGAACAGCCTCAGCTGACCGTTAGGCCCGCTGGCGATATTAGCCTTGCCGGCGAGGAGCCTTGGCTCACCCGTTGGCCACGATTCCATGTGCAAGACGCCAACACCCCCGCTTGGCCGATGCCACTGCCGTCCATCGACCCATCGCGGACGGCAGTCGGAGCCGATGGCGAAACGACGGTGCCGCTGACCGGCAATGGCTGGGACGGCTCACTCGCCGTGCGGGTCTCCGGAACGGAGGCCACTTTCGACTACGCCTGCGCCTATACGGGTGAGCAGGTCTTCAACGCGCGCGAGATCGGTCTCGCTTTCGATCTGCCGGCGCCGCTGCGGGATCTGTGGTGGGATCGCGCGGCGGATTGGACGGCCTATCCGGCCGGCCATATCGGCCGGCCCCGCGGCTATGCACCCTCGTCCCCGGCTCCGGCCAACCCGCTCAAGCCGGCAGGGCGCTGGGAGGACGATACCACCAACTCAGGCACCAACGACTACCGCAGCGCCAAGCGGTCGGTGTTTGCCGCAGGCGTCACCGATGGAGCGAAGTCGGTTTCGGTCCTTTCCGACGGTTCGCAGCACGTGCGCGCGACAATTGCCGAGGGTGTGCCGGTGCTGCACGTTCTCGACTGGTACGGAGGTGTGCCGTTCAGGCTCGACACCGACCATATCTGGACGACCAATTTCGGCACTGGACGACGGATCGAACGTGGAACGACGCTTCGGGGACGTGTCACGCTGACCTACGGCAAGCTGCCTGAAGCGGCGGGCAAAGGCGCCAGAGATCTGAGCGAGGCGGAGGGGCTGCGCGCATGAGCTTGGTGACGGGGGGCAAAGCATCAGGCAAGCGCAAGGACCGGGCGGCGTGGCGACCACGCCGTCTGACCCGCGAGGAGCGGCGCAATCTGCGTCTCGGTCTGCTGTTCATTTCGCCATGGCTGCTCGGCTTCCTCTGCTTCACCCTTTATCCGATGCTGGCCTCGCTCTATTACAGCTTCACCGACTTCAAGATCCTCGAGGCGCCACGCTGGGTCGGGTTCGACAACTACACCCAGATGTTCCGGGACCCGCTGTTCTGGAAGTCGCTGCTCAATACGCTCTACCTGGCGCTGGTCGGCACACCGCTGTCGGTACTCGTCGCGCTCGGCATTGCGCTCCTCCTCAACACCAAGGGTGTCCGGGGAATCGGCATTTACCGGACAGTGTTCTTCCTGCCTGTGATCTTTCCGGTCGTTGCCGCAGCGATCCTCTGGCTCTGGCTGCTCAATCCGCCCTATGGCCTCGTCAACCAGCTCCTCGGTTTCATCGGAGTCCGGGGACCGGGCTGGTTCTATGATGCCAACTGGGCCAAGAACGGCATCATCCTCATGGTTGTCTGGGGCGCCGGCGACGTCGTCATCATCTACCTTGGCGCGCTGCAGGGTGTGTCCCGCTCGCTCTATGAGGCCGCCGAGATCGACGGCGCCGGGCCGTGGGTGCGGTTCTGGAACGTCACGGTGCCGATGATCAGCCCGGCGATCCTGTTCAACCTCATCACCCAGTGTATCGCGGCGTTCCAGTCCTTTACTCAAGCCTACGTCGTCAGTGCCGGTACCAGCAACAGCGGCAGCGCCGCCGCGATCGGCGGCACGCAGAACTCACTGCTGTTTTATGGCCTCGATCTCTACAACAACGCCTTCCGCTACTTCCGCATGGGGTACGCTTCCGCGCTGGCCTGGTTCCTGTTCATCGTCATCATGGTCGCCACGTTCGTTCTGTTCCGCATTTCGCGTGGCCGCGTCTATTATGAGGGCGAGGAATGACGGCGACCTCTGTCCATGCGGAGACTGCTGCGGTCCCCGCCACGGACACTATCCGGCGCGCGCGCCCGCTGACACTGACCCTCTCGACCGCTGCGCTGATTGTCATTTCGGTGATCTATCTCACCCCGTTCGTGTGGATGGTCAGCACCTCGTTCAAGACCGCGATGCAGGCGATAGCATCGCCTCCGGTGCTGATCCCGAACCCGCTGGTATGGGCCAACTATCCCGATGCGTTCGTGCGCATGAACTACCCGCGAGCGCTGTTCAATACCTTGGTCTACGCGGTCCCGAGCGTCATCGGCACGTTGCTGTCGTGCAGCCTCGTTGCCTATGGCTTTGCCATCATAAAATGGCCGGGCCGCAATATCGTGTTCGTCGTGGTGCTCGCGACCATGATGCTCCCTGGGCAGGTGACGCTGGTGCCGCTCTACGTGATCTTCGCCAAGCTCGGCTGGACCAATACTTATCTGCCACTGATCCTGCCCTGTTTTTTTTCGAGCTATGTCGGGTCGTGGTCGGGCGCCTTCTTCATCTTCCTGCTGCGCCAATTCTTCCTCGGCATTCCGAAGGATCTGGTCGACGCGGCGCGAGTGGATGGCGCCGGCGAGTTCAGAATCCTGTTTCAGATCGTGCTGCCGTTGTCGATGCCGGCGCTGATCACGGTCTGCCTGCTGACCTTCATCGACAAGTGGAACGACTTCCAGGGGCCGCTCATCTACATCCAGGACCAGACGCTGTTCCCCTTGGCGCGCGCGGCGCAGGTGTTCCAGTCGGTGCACAAGCTCGACTGGGCCCAGTCGATGTCGGCTGCCGTGCTCGTCTCGTTGCCGCTCGTCATTTTGTACTTCTTCGCCCAGCGCAAATTCATCGAAGGGATCACGCTTACGGGGCAGAAGGGCTGACGACCGCAGGGCCTGCGTCGGTTCAGCCGCACCGAACTGGGAACTATTCAACAGGAGGACGTCACTATGCATAAACTCACAGCGATGGCTCTAGCCGGGGCGATGTTCGCCGTAGGCGCCATCGGGTTCGCCGCCCCGGCGGCGGCCGACACCGTCAACCTCACCCTGCGTCACTGCTGGGGCGGCGACGCCGAAATGGCAGCGATGCAGAAGGTGGTCGACAAGTGGAACGCGGCCAACCCGGATATCCAGGTCAAGTCGATCGGGGGCTCGATCGGCGCGGAGGAAATCACCGCCGACGCTGCCGGCGGCAATCCGCCGGACATGGTCATCATGTGCGACAACAGCGCCGTGGCGGGCTTTGCACACGATGGCGTGATCGCCCCGCTCGACGACCTGCTGACCAAGATCGGCGCCGACACGAGCGACATCATTCCGTCTTCGCTGGCGTGGACGAAGTACAACGGCAAGCAGTACGGCCTGCCGTTCGGCCAGGACACCTATGCCCTCTACTACGACATCGATGCCTTCAAGGCGGCTGGTCTCGATCCGAACAATCCGCCCAAGACGATGGACGAGCTTTGGGACGACGCGGCGAAGCTGACCAAGACCAATGCCGACGGCAGCCTTGCTCGTGCCGGTTTCATCCCGAATGATCCCTATAAGAACACCGAGCAGACCTCGGCGCTGTTCGATTGCCAGTTCTTCGACGAGGCGACCAAGAAGGTCACCGTCAACTCGCAGGCCTGCGTTGATTGGATCAACTGGTACAAGAAGTGGTACGACACCTATAACAAGGGCAACGCGATGGTGAACGTCATCGCCGCGCGCACCGGTGGCGACGCCGGGCTCATGATCAGCGGCCAGCAGGCCATGGGCATTTACGGCGAGTGGAATACCGGCGCTGCCTATCTGCCCGTTGTCGCTCCGAACCTGCACTACGCCACCGCGCCGGTGCCTTCGCAGGATCCGGCCATGTACGGGGCCGGCTTCATGAACGGCAACGCCTTCATGATCATGGCGGGCTCCAAGCACCAGGAAGAGTCGGCCAAGTTCGGCATGTACCTGATGACCGACGACGCCTCGAAGGTAATGATCCTCCAGAACTCCAGTGTGCCGCAGCTAAAGTCGCTGCTGGTCGACAAGGACCTCACCTCGATCCCGCACTTCAACGCGTTCCTGCAGATTGCCGCGTTCCCGAAGTCGTGGACGACCCCGATGTTCTCGGGCTATTCCGAGCTCGTCGATGGCCTCAACAATGCGCTCGACGCCGTTCTGACCGGCGGCGCCGATGCGAAGGCGCAGCTCGACCAGTTGGCTACCAACATTCAGGCGAAGGTCGACGCGGCCGGCTGATACCCAGCTGACCAGCTAGGCCGGTGGGGCGAGTCGATCTCCAGCCTCACCGGCATTTCCAACCGGACACGGGCGCGCCATTTGCGCCTTGATGGACCGGTCCGTTCAACGCCAAAGTGGAGCATGGGCGTGACGATACCCCGGCACGTCCCGAAGGTTGACCTCGCCCCTTGGGAGCGGCCCGCTCCCTCGGACCGCGCCGCGCGCAGCGAGGCCATCGAAGCTCGCATTCACCGCGCCGCCGCACGCATCGGCGACGAAAACCTGCGGCGCCTGTTCGAGAACACGCTGCCCAATACCCTCGACACCACCCTTATCCTCGGCGGCAGCGACGAGAGGCCGGACACCTTCGTGCTGACGGGCGATATCCATGCCATGTGGCTGCGCGACTCGACCGCTCAGATATGGCCCTACCTCTCCTCGGTGACCGCGGACCCGCATCTCGACTGCATTATTCGGGGCGTGATCCACCGCCAGTCCGAGCAAGTGCTGCTCGATCCCTACGCCAATGCGTTTCTGGCGAGCGAGACCGACGACACCGAGTGGACCAGCGACGAGACCGACATGCGGCCCGGTGTGCACGAGCGCAAATGGGAGCCCGATTCACACGCCGCCTTTTGCCGCCTCGCATCCGGGTACTGGCAGGCAACGCACTCCGCGCGCCCCTTCGACGCCGGCTGGTGCGCGGCGCTGGACCTGGTGCTCACGACGTTGCGCACCGAGCAGCGCAGGGATGGCACGACACCCTACCGGTTCAACCGGCCACAGGGCGACCCCACCGATTTCGTCCCCAACGGTGGGCGCGGTGCGCCGACGAGACCGAACGGCATGGTCCATGGCGCCTTCCGGCCTTCTGACGATGCCTGCCTGTTGCCGCTGAATGTGCCGGTCAACCTAGCATTGGCCGCAGCGCTCGAGCAGGTGGCACCCGTGGCGAGCGCAGTGAACGCCACGGACTGCGCTACCCGTGCCCTTGCCCTCGCCGCGGAGATCCGTGCAGGCGTCGCGAGCGACGGCGGCGCCGATGTGTGGGCATACGAAGTCGATGGGCTGGGCGGCAGCGTCCGCATGGACGATGCGAACGCGCCCAGTCTGCTCGCGCTGCCCTATCTCGGCGCATGCCGAGCTGACGACCCGCGCTATCTCGCGACCCGGCGGTGGGTCCTCTCTGCGGACAACCCGTGGCGGTTCAGCGGCGCAGCCGCGACGGGCATCGGGTCGCCGCATACCGGGCCTCGGCGTATCTGGCCTATCGCGCTGGCGATGCAGGGCCTGACCGCGTCGACGGCTTCGGAACGGCTGGCCTGCGTCCGCATGCTCGGGGCGACGCACGCCGGGAGCTACCTCGCGCACGAGTCCTTTGACGCCGACGATCCAAAGGTCTTCACGCGGCCGTGGTTCGCCTGGGCGAACTCCCTGGTCGGCGAACTGCTTGAGCGTGCGGCCCTGGAGGGCCTGCTCGAGTAAGCGGCGTGGTCGTCCGGTGTCGGGAAAATGCGCTGGGGCTTCGTTGCACCGAGTAGGTCGCCAAGAGGCTCGCGGCCGACCAGCGCGCGTGCGTGCAGTGTCGGAGGCGGAGCTCGATGCCTTGTCGAGACCGTTTGGCGCGGATAGAACGCGCTCGCATCTAGCTGTCCGGGCCGCCGCGCCGCGGCGCCGATCGAACGTCTGAGATTGTTGTGAACGACCTTTCTGCCCTTGAGCGTCGCAATCGCGGCCGCGTAGCCGATCGAGCCGGTGTCTCGTCGGCGCGACGGTTTTCCGTTGCGCCGATGATGGAT
>CAZNAE010000042.1:0-25718 GCA_964570695.1 uncultured Devosia sp. | reverse complement strand
GCGAGCGCTATGAATTCCTGCGCTGGGGCCAGAAGGCGTTCGACAATTTCCGCGTGGTGCCGCCCGGCACCGGCATCTGCCACCAGGTCAATCTCGAATATCTGGCGCAGACGGTGTGGACGAAAAAGGACGCCGAGACCGGCGAGACCATCGCCTATCCCGATACGCTCGTCGGCACCGACAGCCACACCACGATGATCAACGGCCTTGCCGTGCTCGGCTGGGGTGTCGGTGGCATCGAGGCAGAGGCCGCCATGCTCGGCCAGCCGATCACCATGCTGATCCCCGAGGTCGTCGGCTTCAAGCTGACCGGGCGGATCAACGAGGGCATCACGGCGACCGACCTCGTCCTTACCGTCACCGAGATGCTGCGCAAAAAGGGCGTCGTCGGCAAGTTCGTCGAATTCTACGGTCCGGGCCTCGATTATCTCAGCCTCGAGGACCAGGCGACGATCGCCAACATGGCGCCCGAATATGGCGCGACCTGCGGCTTCTTCCCGGTCGATGCCGATACGCTCGCCTATCTCGAAACGTCGGGTCGCGACGCAAGCCGCGTGTCGCTGGTCAAGGCCTACTCCGAGGCGCAGGGGATGTTCCGCACCACCACCTCGCCGGACCCGACCTTCACCGATACGCTCGAGCTCGATCTGACCACGGTGGTCCCCTCGATGTCGGGGCCGAAGCGGCCGCAGGATCGTGTGTCGCTCGACCAGGCGGCGCCGAAATTCCGCGAGGCGCTCAAGGAAATCGCCGGCGGCCGCAAGGACCGCACCAAACTGCCGGCCTCGGTCGGCGAATCGCGTTTCATCGATGAAGGCGCCACCGGCTTCGAGGACATCCCGGAAGAAGCGCGTTGCGAGGTCAAGGGCGAGAGCTACGGCCTCGCCGATGGCGACGTGGTGATCGCCGCGATCACCTCGTGCACCAACACGTCCAACCCGTCGGTGCTGATCGCGGCCGGCCTCCTTGCCCGCAAGGCCCGGGCGCTCGGCATGAAGGTGAAGCCCTGGGTCAAGACATCGCTGGCGCCCGGCTCGCAGGTGGTCACCGACTATCTCAATGCCGCCGGCCTCAGCGCCGATCTCGACGCGCTCGGCTTCAATCTCGTGGGCTATGGCTGCACGACCTGCATCGGCAATTCCGGGCCGCTGCCCACCGCCATCTCCGAGGCCATCAATGACAATGATCTCGTGGCCGCCTCGGTGCTCTCGGGCAACCGCAATTTCGAAGGCCGCGTGAATCCGGACGTGCGTGCCAACTATCTCGCGAGCCCGCCGCTGGTGGTTGCCTATGCACTCGCCGGCTCGCTCAACGTCAATGTAGCGACCGGCGTCATCGGCAAGAGCGGCGACGGCAAGCCGGTGTATCTGCGCGATATCTGGCCGACCAACAAGGAAATCAGCGACATCGTCCGCAAGGTGATCACACCGCAGATGTTCCTCGGCCGCTATTCGGATGTGTTCAAGGGCGACGAGAACTGGCAGGGCATCGCGGTCGATGGCGGCGAGACCTACCGGTGGAACAGCAGTTCAACCTATGTGCAGAACCCGCCTTATTTCGACGGCTTGCGGATGACGCCGGAGCCGGTCACCGACATTCACAATGCCCGCATCCTCAGCCTCTTTCTCGACTCGATCACCACCGACCACATCTCGCCCGCTGGCTCGTTCAAAGCCAATACGCCGGCCGGCCAGTACCTGGTCGAGCGGCAGGTCGCCCCCAAGGACTTCAACTCCTACGGCGCCCGCCGCGGCAACCACGAGGTGATGATGCGCGGCACCTTCGCCAATATCCGCATCAAGAACCAGATGGTGCCCGGAGTAGAAGGCGGTTTTACCAAGGGGCCGAACGGCGACACCGTACCGATGTACGACGCCGCGATGGCCTACCAGAAGCTCGGTACGCCGCTGGTGATCTTCGCCGGCAAGGAATACGGCACCGGCTCGTCGCGCGACTGGGCCGCCAAGGGTACGCGGCTGCTCGGCGTGCGCGCGGTGATCGCGCAGTCGTTCGAGCGCATCCACCGCTCCAACCTCATCGGCATGGGCGTCTTGCCGCTGCAGTTCGCCGACGGCGAGAGCTGGCAGACATTGGGCCTCGACGGCACCGAGACGATCTCGATCGAAGGCCTCACTGCGCTCACCCCGCGGACAGCCGTCACCGTCAAGATCACCTTCGCGGATGGCCGGGTAAAGGAAGCGATCACCCGCTGCCGCATCGATACGATCAACGAGCTCGACTACTATCGCCACGGCGGCATTTTGCACTACGTGCTCCGCAACCTCGTCGCCGCTTAGGCCCGAACGTTGCAGTCGACGCCCTCGCCCTTGCGGGGGAGGGATCAAGGGTGGGGGTTGGAGAGCCCCGGTGCCCATCCATAAGTCACCGACTGCACCGCCTTCCTGGCTCTGCTCCGTCGCTTCGCTCCGGGCGGCGCTACCCTCCCCACGTGGGGAGGGTGCAGGTGGCGCGCCCCATCACCCCACCCACACACCAAATTGACTCGCGCTTGACCCGCCCCTTGCCTAAAAAGGTGGCATGAAATCGTTCTCAATTGCCTCCGCCGCGCTGGCGGTCACGCTGGTCGCCGCGCCGGGGCTCGGGGCTGAAGTACGGCTCCATCCCAAGGCCGTGCTTGAGCTCTTCACCTCGCAGGGCTGCTCGTCCTGTCCGACCGCGGACGCCGCGCTGGTCGAGCTTGGCAAGCATCCCGACCTCATCACGCTCGCCTACCACGTCGACTATTGGGACTATATCGGCTGGCCTGACACGTTCGGCGGCAAGGCCAATACCGATCACCAGAAGGCCTACGCGCAAAGCTGGGGCTCCTCGATGATCTACACCCCTGAGCTGGTGGTGAACGGCCAGAAGGGCGTCGTCGCCTCGCGGGACAATGAAGTGTCGGGCGCGCTCGAAAAGGCGGTGCTGACGCTGCCGGTCAACCTAACGCTCGGCGCCGACAACATGCTCGACGTCTCGGTCGATCCGCAGGCCGGCGGCAGCGAGGCGGTGGTCTGGCTCGTGACCTTCAAGGATCACGCCCAGGTCGTCATCGAGCGCGGCGAGAATGCCGGCAAGACGATGGACTATACCCAGATCGTCACCGGCCGGCAGATGCTCGGCATGTGGGATCCGGCCTCCGGCACGCATCTGAAGCTGCCACTGAGCGAGCTGATGACCGAAGGCGCCAATGGCGCCGTCGTTCTGGTGCAGTCCGAAAAGGCTGGTTTGCCAGGCGCGATCCTCGGCGCCGCAAGCGTTCAGCTCTAGCGTCAACCAGACTCATCGCCGCCGGCTTGGTCCGCGAGGCGTCCCAAACAAAACTCCCGCCGGCTTGCGCGAGGCGGGAGCTTTGGACTGACATGTGCATGGAATTAAGATGTGACCGGCACCGAGCATCATGGTTTGGGGGCTCGGTCAGCCCGATGCCGGTCACTGGAGGCAATGTCCATTTATCCCCAGCCAATCGGGCCGAAGCGGGGACACAATGTGGCAGCAATTGGGAATTTCCCGGCTAGAGATGCCGGACCTCCGCCGGCGCCCGGTCCCAGCGGTCATGCAGGCCGTCGACATATTCGAGTGGCGCCGCAAAGACTTCCGCCATGTCGACGTCATCGAGGCAGTTGATACTGACATTGTAATAGGACCGGTTCTGCAGCGGCAGATCGACGAACTCGTAAGGGTGCACGCCGCAGGTCTGGCAGAAATAATGGTGCGCCACCCGGTCGTTGTAGGTGTAGTCGGTCAGGTGATCCTCGCCCTCAAGCAGGCGGACTTCGCCCGGCCCGGCCTCGGCCGACCACAACCGGTTGCGGGCGCAGATGGTGCAGTTGCACTTGGTGGTGCCGCGCGAAATGTCGAGGGCGGCGGTAAAGCGGATGGCGCCGCAATGGCAGCTGCCGGAATAGGTCTTTTTCATCGAATTGTCCCTAACTCTGCAGTGGTCGAACGCAGTCTCCCCGATTCGACAAATGCTTGCGCGACGCGGCGTTCTCCGCAATCATGACGGCATTGTCACGAAGGATGGCTGATGGCCGAGGCCGAACCACAGCAGCGTTCCGCAGAACTTCTCGAATTTCTCAACCCGAGCCCGACTGGCCCGCAGCCGCCGCGCCAAAAGCCCTATGTGGGATTCGACCGGCGCGAGTTGAACACCATCCTCAATCTCTACGGCCGCAAGGTCGCCGCCGGCGAGTGGCGCGACTACGCCATGGATTTCCTCAAGGACCGCGCCCTGTTCTCGGTCTACAAGCGCGCCTCTGAGCGGCCGCTTTACGTCATCGAGAAAAACCCCAAGCTGCGCAACAAACAGGGCCAGTACATGGTCACCATCGAGGACGGCCGCGTGCTGAAGCGCGGCCACGAGCTCGAAATCGTGCTGCGGGTACTGGAACTCGCCGTCGTCCGGTGATCCTCGTCCGCGCCGCCACGGCCGCCGATGCCGAGGCGATGAGCGACGTGCTGGTGGCCTCGATCACCGCACTCTGCGTCGAAGACCACCAGAACCGCCCTGATGCCGTCTCGCGCTGGCTTGCCAACAAGACGCCGGACAGCGTGCGGCAGATGCTCGCCAGTCCGCAGTCGCGGTTCCTTGTCGCGCTGGTGAACGACGAAATCGCGGCCGTCGGCTGCTATTCGTACGCCCGCGAGATCCGGCTCAACTACGTCTCGCCCGCCCACCGTTTCACCGGCGTCAGCAAGACGCTGCTGCGGGCGATGGAGGTTGAACTCGGCCCAGGCGAAGCCACCCTCACCAGTACTGCCACGGCATATCGCTTCTATCGGTCGATGGGCTGGAGCGATTCCGCGGCGGTCGAGCGCTACGCCGGCATGGTGGCGTATCCGATGCGGAAGATGCTTTAGGCAGACTTCTTGCGGACAGTTTCCAGCAAGTCGTCGTTGAGCCGGGTTTGCCAGCCCGGACCACCGGCCTTGTAATAGTCGACGACCTCCGAACTGAGCCGCACGGTAACGGGGATCTTGACCTCTGCCGCTTTCGGCCGGCCGCGCGGTATCGGCATGGGAATGCCGAGCTCTTCGAAGAGCTCGTGTGCCGGACGCAAGCCCTTGATCTCTTCGTCTGTCAGCGGCGCGACGGGATCGTAGTCATTCGGCGGTGGCTGCAGCTTGCGCTTAGATTCCATGGTGCTCTGCTTCTTTCTCGTGCATGCGTCGCATCATGATCAGCCTTGTCCCGCCGTTTCGTGGGGTAAACGCTATGCAGAAAGGCCGAAATCCGCAGCCAGCTCGAACGTGACACCGTGCTTCAGCAGATTGGTCGCGTGCTTCGTCTCGTCCCATTCGTATGGGTCCATCTAGCACCATTTAATGTACGTACAAAATATATCACGTCAATATGCTCACACCGCCCGCTGCATGTGGACGATGTCGAGCCAGCGGTCGAACTTGTAGCCGAGCTCGGCATAGCGGCCGATCATCCGGAACCCGTGCTTTTCGTGCAGCCGGATCGAGTTGGCGCGCTCGGCCGTGATCACCGCCAGCATCTGGCGGAAGCCGAAGCGTTTGCTCTCCTCCATCAGCCGGGTGAGCAGAACGCCGCCGCGGCCTTTGCCCACCTGGTCGGGCGCAAGGTAGATCGAATCCTCGGCGGTGAATCGGTAGGCGGCGCGTGGCCGGTAGGTGGAGGCATAGGCGTAGCCGATGACCTTGCCGGCCTCCTCGGCGATCAGCAGCGGGTGGCCGAGTTCGACGATATGGGCGAATTTTTCCGCCATTGCGGCTTCGCCCGGCACCTCGGTGTCGAAGGTGATCACCGTCTCGCGGACATAGTGGGCGTAGATGGCAGTGATCGCCGGCACATCGGCGGGCGAATAGGAGCGGATCAGCATTTCGGACATGGGACGCTTCAGGCAAAGGAAAGGGCCGCGACCTTTCTAGATCGCGGCCCCGTTCAAAGCCAATCAGAGTTCCTGAACCGAGCGATTAACTCCGCTGGTTGCCGAAGATGCGCAACAGCATCAGGAACAGGTTGATGAAGTCGAGGTAGAGGCTCAGCGCGCCCATGATGGCGCCCTTGGCGAGCACCTCGGCGCCGAAGCCGACATTGTAGCTTTCCTTGATCCGCTGGGTGTCCCAGGCGGTGAGGCCGACGAACACGAGGACGCCGACGATCGAGATGGCGAAGCCGAACGGCCCCGAGTTGAAGAAGATGTTGGCAATCGAGGCGATGACCACGCCAAACAGCCCCATCATCAGGAACGAGCGGTACTGGCTCAAATCGCGCTTGGTGGTGTAGCCGTAGAGGCTCATTGCCCCGAAGGTGCCGGCGGTGATGAAGAACACCTTGGCGATCGAGGTGCCGGTGTAGACGGCGAAGATCGAACTCAGCGACAGGCCCATCACGGCCGCAAAGGCCCAGAACAGCAGCTGCGTCACCGGCACGCTGAGCTTGGTGATGCCAAAACTCAGGACGAGCACGAAGGCGAGCGGGGCGAGCATGATCACCCAGGTCAGCGGGCTCTTGTAGATCAGGTCCAGATTGGCCTGGCTCGAGAAGGCCCACTGGTTGAAGAAATACGCGACGACGCCGGTGAGCACGAGGCCGCCGGTCATGTAGTTGTAAACGCGGAGCATGTAGCTCCGAAGGCCCTGGTCGATGTCCGCAGCGGTCCCTGGCCGCGCGGCGACGGACGGACGGTCGAATTCAGCCATGGTCAAATCCCCTTGTGGACGACAAGGCCCCGGTACGCGGGCCTTTGCCGGAGAATATGGACGCCGGGGATGGCGAATACAAGGCCCGAGAGGCCCCTTAACAAAGTGTAACCTTGACGCGCCAAGGGCTTAGCGCCGGTCCTTCGCATGGCTGTCATGAACTTGCAGCCGCGACTCACTATGTTAGGGTTTGGAAGGTGCCGATTCCGAATCGGCTCGACAACTGGAGACGGATCAGTTGCCCAGGCTCTTTACCGGCCTCGAAGTCCCCTACGACGTGCAACTCGCTCTCTCGCTTAAACGCGGCGGCCTTACCGGTGCTCGCTGGATCGACCCGGAAAATTACCACATCACTCTCAGGTTCATCGGCGACGTCGACAACCACGTCGCCGACGAGGTCAGCTATGAGCTCGACCGGCTGAGCCATTCGGACGGCTTCCGCATCCGGCTGTCGCACCTCGGCGCTTTCGGCGGCGACAAGCCGCGGGCGCTCTATGCCGGGGTCGAAAACAGCGAGGCGCTGCAACGGCTGCAGGCGGCGCAGGAACGGGTGCTGCGGCGCGCCGGGCTCGAGCCGGAAGCGCGCAAATTCGTGCCGCATGTGTCGCTGGCGCGGCTGCGCGGGGCGTTCGCGCCGGAGGTTGCGGCGTTCATCCACAATGCCGGCCACTTCGTGCCGCTGGAGTTCACGGTCGGGCGCTTCGTGCTGTTCTCCTCGAAGGCCTCGGTCGGGGGCGGCCCCTACCTTGTGGAACAGAGTTATCCGCTCGCCGCCTGACGCCAGCACCGGTGGACACGGAACCGCCGTTAACGCGTTGTTAACCCTGATGGGGCGACACAAAACCTCAGAGAATCCGGCGTCAAACTACCGACAAGATTGCCGACGATCTTGCCGCTCATCCAATCCGGGTCCGGGCCTTGAGAGCTTGGTAACCATAGCGTGGCAGCTTGAGAGGCGTTTCGCCCTAGGGGCTGCTTCTTGTTCAGGGGTGTTCAGAACATGACATCGATGCGGCGCCGGGCTCTCTCCGGCTTGGTGGCGGTTGCGCTGATGGCGACGGCGGCTCCCGCCTTCGCTCAGGCGGCTGCACCTGCACCCACCAATCTCGGGACCTTCAAAGGCTGGACGGCCTGGCAGGGCTCCGACGAGTACGGCAAGATCTGCTTCATTTCGGCCGCGCCCGACACGATGGAGCCGAGCCAGGTCAACGGCAAGCCAGTGGTCCGCGACCCCGCGCACTTCCTCGTCATCCACCGCGACAAGGCACCGGCAATCAATGCCGATGGTACTGCCGCCAAGGACAAGAACGGCGCCGCGATCTTCCGCAAGGTGCGCAACGAAGTGCAGACATTGGTCGGCTATCCGCTGCAGCCGACGACCGACAGCTTCACTCACACTGCCGAGATCGACGGCAAGGCCTACCCGATGAAGTCGATCCCGGACGATCCGGCGACCGCCATCAAGGACAATGAAGCGGCCTGGCTCGCCAGCATGAACGACGAGGCCGGGTTCGTGAAGGCGATGGAGGGCGGCACCAAGCTCATTGTCCACGGCACCTCGCTCAAGGGCACCAAGACCACCGACACTTATGCGCTCGCCGGGGTTACGGCGGCGATGGCGGCCATCGACAAGGCCTGTCCGTAAGGCGGAACGTTCGGCCGATCTCCCCCGTTGAGGTCGGCATCCATTTTGTCCGAGGCCCCATGCCCCTCCGCCTGATCGCCGCGCTGTCCATGGCTTCGGCCCTGTCTTTGTGCCTTGCCGGCAGCGCCTTCGCGCAATCGGTGACGCTCATCGGCACGTTCAAGGACTGGACGGCCTATTCGGCCTCCGAAGGCGCCGGCGCCATGTGCTTTGCGATGAGCAAACCGTCCGACGTCAGCCCGTCGCCTGACGGCTACACGCAGGCCTATCTCTATCTGACGCATCGCCCGGCCGAGAACGTCGCCAACGAGATCAATCTCGTCGCCGGCTTCGAATTCGCCCCGGACCAGCCGGCGACCCTTCAGGTCGACGGTAAGAATTTTGGTCTCTTCACCCAGAAGGACGCCGCCTGGCTGCTCGACGCCACCCAGAACGACAATCTCGCCGGCGCCATGCGGGCCGGCCAGTCGGTCGTCATCCAGGGCACCACCGACAAGGGCATCCTGGTCAGTGAAACCTTCTCGCTGAGCGGCGCCACTGCCGCCAGCAAGGCGATCGACAGCGGCTGCTAGGCCCGTCGAACGGCAAGCGCTCCGCTTTCAGTATGCTTGCGGCCAGCGTCTCCCTCCCCCGCATGGGGAGGGTAGGGGTAGCCAGGGCCGAAGGTCCTTAGCGGACCTGGGTGGGGGGACTCACAGTCACGGAACGCCCTCTTCTTTGCGTCCCGCCACGCATTATGTTAGAGCGCCGCGCTTTCGGAACAGCCTGACCCATGAGCATCGCCCTCAATCTCGACCATGCGAGCACGCCGGCGCGCCCTTCGGCGCCGCGGCGGAGGTCGCTTGTCGGGTTGTCGAAGCCCGAGATGCGCACCGCGCTCAGCGGCATCGGCCTCGACGAGCGCGAAGCGAAGATGCGCGCCGCCCAGCTTTGGAACTGGATCTATGTCAACGGCGTCACTGATTTCGAGCGGATGAGCAACATCCAGAAGGGTTTTCGCCAAACCCTCTCCGACAATTTCCTGCTCGACCGGCCGGAGATCGTCACCGAGCAGGTCTCGGTCGACGGCACCCGCAAATGGCTGTTCCGCTATCGCGACCCGAAGAACCCGCTGTTGCCGCCGGTCGAGATCGAGACCGTCTACATCCCCGAATCCGACCGCGGGACACTCTGCGTCTCCTCGCAGGTTGGTTGCACGCTGACCTGCTCGTTCTGTCACACCGGCACGCAGACGCTGGTGCGCAATCTCAGCGCCGGCGAAATCCTCGGCCAAATCCTGATGGCGCGTGAGCGGCTTGGCGACTTCCCCGGCGGCGTCCGTCCCGACGATGGCGGCCTCGTGCCCGGCCCACGTGGCTCGGGCGGCAGCGAGGGCGACAGCCGCGCCATCACCAATGTGGTGATGATGGGCATGGGCGAGCCGCTCTACAACTACGACAACGTCAAGAACGCCCTTCTGATCGCCTCCGCCGAGGACGGCATTTCGCTGTCGAAGCGCCGCATTACGCTTTCAACCTCGGGCGTCGTGCCGCAGATCGAGCCGGCCGGCCGCGAGATCGGCGTGATGCTGGCGATTTCGCTGCATGCGGTGCGCGACGATCTCCGCGACATGCTGGTGCCGGTCAACAAGAAATATCCGCTCAAGGATTTGATCGCCGCCTGCCGCAACTATCCCGGCCTCAGCAACGCGCGCCGCATCACCTTCGAATATGTGATGCTGAAAGATATCAACGATTCCGACGCCGACGCGCGCGAGCTGGTGCGGCTATTGAGCGGCATTCCAGCCAAGATCAATCTGATCCCGTTCAACCCCTGGCCGGGCACTAACTATGATTGCTCGCCGTCTGCGCGCATCGAGAAATTCGCCGATATCGTCAACAAGGCGGGCTACGCTTCGCCGGTGCGCACGCCGCGCGGCCGCGACATCTTCGCCGCCTGCGGCCAGCTCAAATCCGAAACCGAACGCCTCAGCAAACGCGACCGCGACGCGCTGACCAGTGCCTGAGTTGACGGCGATCGGCTTTGATGCCGACGACACCCTCTGGTACCACGAGCGTTATTTCGAGCTGACGCAGGCGCGCTTCGCCGATCTCTTGCGTGACTATGCCGAGCCGCATCATCTGGCCGAGCACCTCCTCGCCGCCGAGCGACGCAACGTCCTCCACTACGGTTTTGGCGTAAAGGGCTTCATGCTGTCGATGATCGAGACGGCAGTCGACGTTACCGATGGCAGCGTGCCCGGCCACGTCATCGGCCAGGTGCTCGATGCCGGCCGCGAGATGCTGCGCCATCCGATCGAGACGACGCCGCACGCCGAGGCGACGCTCAAGGTCCTCGCGCAGAGCCATAAGCTCATCCTCATCACCAAGGGCGACCTCTTCGACCAGGAGCGCAAGCTCGCCGCGTCGGGCCTCGGCGAGCATTTCGCCGCCGTCGAGATCGTCTCCGACAAGACCGCGGCGATCTATTCCCGCATTTTCGAGCAGCATGGCTCCGGCGCGGCGCATGCCATGATGGTCGGCAATTCGCTCCGCTCCGACATCGTCCCGGCCCTCGACGCCGGCGCCTGGGGCGTCCACGTGCCATCGGAGCACAATTGGGCGCTCGATGCCCACGACGAACCGACCGCCACCCCGCGCTTCCGTCGCATCGACGATCTGTCGCAGCTTGTGCCGCTGGTTGCGGAGATCGGCTGATCGGCGCTAGAGTTTGGGGTCCGGCGCGGTGCGATCCTCGCACGTCTGATCCGAGTTTTCGGTGACGCCCTTACCCAAGGAGTCATCGCATGCCCTTCACTGTGAAGCGTCTGAGGTCCGGCGACGAGCCGGTGTTTGCCCACCTCGCGCCCGATGTGTTCGACGAGCCGGTTTCGGCGCCTCGCCTCGCCGCCTATCTGAGCACCCCCGGTCACATCATGGTGGTGGCGCTGGAGGGCGACATGGTCGTCGGCCAGTGCGCCGGCGTCATTCACCGCCATCCGGACAAGCCAACCGAGCTTTATGTGGATGAGGTCGGCACCGCCTCGACGCATCGCCGGCAAGGGATTGCGCGAGCGATGCTCGACGAGCTGTTCGCCTGGGGCAGGGAGCTCGGCTGCGCCGAAGCGTGGCTCGGCACCGAGCTCGACAACGATGCGGCCAATGCCCTCTATCGCTCCTACCGGCCGGTCGAGGACGAGGCGATGCAGTTCTACGTGTTCGCGCTCTAGCGGCGAGCCGGGGAAAAGGTCCCCGGCCGCCATTACGCTCAAACGAAGCCGGCAGCGCAGGGCGAGCCGGCCACAGCATCGTCGGTCAGCACGTCGGCAAGCTCCAGTTCCTCGCCGGGCTGCAGGGTGCCAGGCAGCGAAACCACGCCGTCGTCGCCGGTGGTCGGCGAACGCCAGGCAACCTGCCGGCCTGAGTCGATCGGCTTGCTGCCGAAGTTCATGATCCAGAAGTCGGTGCCTTTGACCCGGCAGTCGAGCGTCGGGGCGCTATGGGGGTCCTTGGGTGTCACCAGGATTGGAAGCCTGGCGGCTGCGGCGAAGCTGGTCGATGCGGCGAGGGCGATGAGGCCGATAACCGCGACTTTGTGCAAGTTGGTCATTTGGTATCCTCACGAACAGCGGACGGGACCATCCCGTCTCGTTGCGAGGATTCTCGCCCGGGCCGTTGAACCGATCATGAGGCGGGTTGTTACCTGATATTCAGCCTCGGTAGATCGCCGATCTACTCAGCTCTCGCCACGAACCCATTCGAGCTTGAATCCACCGCGCCCATCCGCCAGCACTTTCGCCAGCGCCGGTAGAATAATGTTCAACTCAGCCTCGAGCGTGAACGGTGGATTAACCACGATCATGCCGGTGCCATAGAGCGTGCCGGCGAGCGGGGCGGCGACATTCAGTTCGGCGCGCAGCATCTTCGTGATGCCGGTCGCCTTGAGGTCGGCGACGAACGCGTTGATCTCGCGCGGCTCCTTCAGCGGATACCAGAGCGCGTAGATGCCGGTCGCCCATTTCTTGTGCGCCTTCTGGAGGCCATCGACCAGCCGGTCGAACTCGCCTTTCTCCTCGAACGGCGGGTCGACCAGCACCAGCCCGCGCTTCTCCTTGGGCGGCACATAGGCGTTGAGCGCCAGCCAGCCATCGAGCGCCGTGACCCGCGCCTGGATGTCGCCGGTGAAGAGCTTCCCCAGTTCGCGCGCATCCTTGGGATGGAGTTCCAGTGCGCTCAGCCGGTCCTGCGGCCGGAACAATCTTCGGGCGATCAGCGGCGAGCCCGGATAGCGGGCGAGGGTGCCGTTCGGGTTCTCGGCCTCGACCACCTCGAGGTAAGGCTGGATCAGCGCCGCGGCCTTTTCGGGCAGCGTCGCCTTCAGGAGCTTGTCGATGCCGTCCTGCCATTCGGGCGAGCGCTTCGCCTCCTCGCTGGTGAGGCTGTAGCGGCCGAGCCCGGCATGCGTGTCGATCACCCGGAACGCCGCTGGCTTCAGCTTCAGATATTCGACCAGCCGGCTCAGGATGATGTGCTTCATCACATCCGAGAACCCGCCGGCGTGGAAGGCGTGGCGGTAGTTCAACTGTGCTTCGCCTGCGCCGATAGGATGATCGCCGCGAAGGTCGCGAACACGCCGGCGAAGCCCCAGTTCAGCACCCGCTCGACCGTCTTGCTGCGCGTCAGCGCCTCGGTGATCCAGGCGGCAAACCAGATCAGCGCAAAACCCACGGGCAGTGAGATCAGCACGAACTCGACGCCGAGGAAGAACAACTGCCCGGGCGCGTTGGGATCGCCGGTGTGGACGAACTGCGGCAGGAAGGTCACGAAGAACAGCACGACCTTGGGGTTGAGCAGATCGATCATCACCCCGGCCAAAAAGCTCTGCCAGATGCTCGGCGTCTGTCTCGCCGCTGCGGCAAGCCGGAAGCCGCCGCCCTTGCGCAGCGCCTGGAAGGCAAGCCAGAGCAGGTAAACGGCGCCGACGATTTTGAGCGCGATGAACAAAGGCGGCGCGGCGACAATCAGCAGCGAGATGCCAAGCGCCACCAGCGCCGAGTGCACCAGGATGCCGCACATCGCGCCGAGGAACGTCACCAGCCCATGCAGCCGTCCGTAATTGATGGCGCGGCTCAGTTGCAAGGCCATGTCGGGACCCGGCGTGACGATCAGCACCAGCGACGCCAGAGCGAAGGTCAAAATGGTGGTCAGCGGCGGCAGGAAGCTCGGCATGGTCGCCTCGGCGGAATTCACTGCCTCATTGCATGGCCCGGCCTCGTTGACTATAGGGGGCGGCGAGTTCCACGCCGGGCAAAGCCCCGGAAACCGGGCGTTCCGAGGCCGCAGGAAAAATGACCAAAGACATCAAGAAAATCGTCCTCTCCTATTCGGGCGGTCTCGACACCTCCATCATGCTCAAATGGCTGCAGGAGCATTATCAGGCGGAGATCGTGACCTTCACGGCCGATCTCGGGCAGGGCGAGGAGCTCGAGCCGGCGCGCAAGAAGGCCGAGCTGTTCGGCATCAAGGACATCCGCATCGTCGATGTGCGCGAGGAGTTCGTCCGCGATTTCGTGTTCCCGATGTTCCGCGCCAATGCGCTCTATGAGGGCCAGTATCTGCTCGGCACCTCGATCGCCCGCCCGGTGATCGCCAAGCATCTGGTCGAGATCGCGCAAGAGGTCGGTGCGGACGCCATCGCACATGGCTCGACCGGCAAGGGCAACGACCAGGTCCGCTTCGAGCTGACCGCCAACGCGCTCGACCCGACGCTGCGGGTCATCGCGCCCTGGCGCGAGTGGGAGCTGCGCTCGCGCACGCAACTGCTCGACTATGCCGAAAAGCACCAGATCCCGATCGCCAAGGACAAGCGTGGCGACGCGCCGTTCTCGGTCGATGCCAATCTGCTCCACACGTCGTCGGAAGGCCGCGTGCTCGAGGATCCCTCGGTGCCGGCGCCCGACTATGTAGCGCAGCGTACGGTCGATCCCGAGAAGGCCCCGAACACCCCCGAGATCATCACGATCGGCTTCGAGAGGGGCGACGCCGTTTCGGTCAATGGCGAAAAGCTCTCTCCAGCGATGCTTCTCACCAAGCTCAATGAACTCGGCGGTAAGCACGGCATCGGCCGGCTCGATCTGGTCGAGAACCGCTTCGTCGGTATGAAGAGCCGTGGCCTCTACGAGACGCCGGGCGGCACGATCCTCCTCGCGGCGCATCGCGGCATCGAATCGATCACGCTCGACCGTGGCGAGGCACATCTCAAGGACGAGCTGATGCCGAAATATGCCGAGCTCATCTACAACGGCTTCTGGTACTCGCCCGAGCGCGAGATGCTGCAGGTGTTGATCGACAAGAGCCAGCAATTCGTCACCGGCGAGGTCACGCTAAAACTCTACAAGGGCTCCGCCAACGTCATCTCCCGCACCTCGCCCAACTCGCTCTACTCGATGGACCTCGTCACCTTCGAGGAGGGCGCCGTGGCCTACGACCACCACGATGCCGAAGGTTTTATCAAGCTCAACGGCTTGCGGCTGAAGACCTACGCGGCGCGTCGGCTGGGGCTCGCGAAGAAGAAATAGCGCCAAGGGCCGCAAGTCGGCGTCTCCCTCCCCGCGTGGGGAGGGCAGCTGAGCTGACCGCAGGTCTAGCGAAGCTGGGTGGGGAGACTTTCGGCTTGACCGGAAATCCCCCGGCTCTGTCAGGCTCGCTTTCACTCGCTAAGCGCGCCGCGCTCCCCACTCGGGGGAAGGAGCACGGCTGAGAGCCCGCAGTAATACGTCAGTCTATTTCCTCGGCCTGTCGTCCAATACATACGGGTTACACCGTACAAACCCCGTAATTATCAGGCTGTTAACCATGATCTACCGAAACTCCGTCCTGCGACGCGAGTATTTGGGAGTACTGGTATGCGTGGTCTGATCTGTCTGCTGGTTCTCTGCATGCCGACGCCGGCCTGGGCGATCGACGTCACCTTCACCGGCATCGTCCTCAACACCTGCACGCTGGCGGTGCCGACGCCCGGCATCATGACGCTCTCGGGCGATGGCAAGACGCTCGGCTCCGACCAGACGCTGGGGGTGCCGGCCGAGCTCACCATCGTGTCGCTCGGCGCCAACACCATCACGCTCGCCCCGCCGACGCTCGAGACCTATCCGGCCGGCTACACCTCGGGCAGCGAGACGGTGCAGATGAGCTACAACGGCGTCAGCGGACTCAGTGGCGTGTCGCACGCCTACACGTCGGCGCAGCAGACGTTCTCGGTCGGCATCCTGCCGATCACCTCGCTCTTCATCAACAACCAGGTGGTCAACACCGCCGGGTTCGTGCAGGGCACCTACACCACCAAGACGGTGGTGACATGCAGCTGATCGCCGCCTGCGCCATCGCCGCGCTGCTCACTACCTCTGCCGACGCCTGCTCGCTCGCCGTCGGTACGCCCGGCCTGCTCGGGCTCAGCATGGACGGCACGCAGCTCGCCTCCGACAATGTCGGCGGGGTCGCGTCGGTACTGTCGCTCAGCGACCTTAACCTGCTGACGTCCACCACCATCACCATTTCGGCGCCGACGCTGCAGAGCTATCCGGCGGGCTTTGCGGCGGGCGCAGTGGTGGGCGAGTCGGCGTTTTCCGCCACCTGGCTGCTCAGTTCGACCAGCCGGCCCTACAGCACGTCCGACCAGAGCTTCACCGTCCCCGGTGTCCTCAACCTCGTGGTCGCGGTGACGCTCAACAATCGCCTCACCAGCAGCGGCGGCTTCAAGCAGGGCAGCTACACCTCGCAGACGGTGGTGACATGCAGCTGAGCCCGCTCCTCGTCGCCTTCGCCGTGAGCCTCGGCCTTGCCGGCGCCGCCCACGCCCAATCGCTGGCGCCGATGCACAACACCGGCACGACCCCCAGCCTGATCAAGGGTTTCCGGCTCTATGTCGGCAATCCCTACAAGACCCGGATGATCTTCCTGGTCGAGCCGATGGACCCAAAGTTCAAGGTCGTGGCGCCCGACGCAGCGGTGAACCAGCCGGAAATCGCGCTGGCTCCGGGCGCCACGCGACCCGTCATCGTGACATTCAAGATCGATCCTCAACTGAAGGAGAGGACAATTGGCGTATGTGTTCTGCCCAAGGACCTGGAGGGTCCGGTTCTGCCTCGCGTTTGCGGCACTTACACTGGCAAGCTCATCGGTGTTGGCGGCTGACGGCATTCTCTTGCCGTCGCCGCCGGTCGGCCCGGGCGG
This sequence comes from uncultured Devosia sp., assembly GCA_964570695.1. GTDB lineage: Bacteria > Pseudomonadota > Alphaproteobacteria > Rhizobiales > Devosiaceae > Devosia_A. The sequence continues at coordinate 9,191 of CAZNAE010000042.1, read as the reverse complement.
CGAGGATTCGGTGACCACGTCGGAAGGCGTGCGCTGCAGCCAGTCGATCAACTCGTCCGGCGGCTATCTCGATTTCGGCATCGCGGGCGGAGACCTGTCGACCTACGCCGATCCGGAATCGACGCCCGGCGGGCAGAGCGCCATCGGCTATGCCCGGCTGATCATCCCGATCGGCGCCGCGCCCAAGCGGCTCGATTGCAGCCGGCTCTACGACCTCGAGATCCAGCGGCTCAAGGCCGAAATCCAGATGCTCAAGGTCGGATTGCAATGAACCGGTAAGTAATTGCCAGCGCTTTGAATGCAATTGTAATCGATTACAGACCTTAAACCGTTCTTAAGGCTGACCCGTTAGCGTTGGGCCTTAGCGTCGAGTTTTAGAACGATGGCGGTGGTTTCGAAAATGGCACAACAGAGCCATTCGGACAGTGCTTTGCTGCTCGACGCAGCACTCGAAAACATACCCTATGGCTTCTGCGTCTGGTCGAGCGAATTCCGCCTGATCATGTGGAACCGCCACTATCTCGAAATCTACGGCTTTCCGGCCGAGCGCATCGAGAAGGACATGACGCTCGAGGCCGTCGTCAAGCTCAGCGCCGAGCTCGGCAACCACCCGGACCAGACGCCGCAGCAATTCCTCAATGCCTACAAGAAAGAGCTGCGCAACAATCGCGGCGGCATGCGCGCCAAGTCGCGCGAGCTGCTCAACGGCGGCCGCACCATCGAGACCGCGCATGTCTATTCGCCCGGCCTCGGCTGGGTGGTGACGCATGAGGACGTGACCGAGGAGATCGCCTCCTCGGAAATCATCCAGAAGCGCAAGCGTGAGCTCGAGCGGCAGAACATCCGGCTCGACGCGGCGGTCAACAATATCAGCCAGGGCCTCTGCATGTTCGATCCCCGCGGCCAGCTGGTGATCTGCAACGCGCCCTATGCCCGCATCTACGATCTCGGCGAAGATCTGGTGAAGCCGGGCACGCGGCTCGACGACATCCTGGGCCATCTCTTCGATACCGGCATGCATGCCGGCGTTGGCTCGACCCGCGACGACTACATCAAGTGGCGGCACGAGGTGATCGCCCGCGGCGAGTACGACAAGACCATCGTCGAGTTCGGCAACCGCACCATCATGATGCAGCACCATCCGATGAAGGATGGCGGGTTCGTCTCGACGCACGAGGACATCACCGAGCAGCGTCAGCAGGAGGCGCGCATCCAGCACCTGGCGCGCCACGACGCGCTGACCGAGCTGCCCAACCGCATCCAGTTCCTCGAGGAGATGGCGGCGTCGGAAGCCGGGCTCGAGCGCGGCGAGAAGGCGGCGGTGCTCTGCATCGACCTCGACCACTTCAAGTCCGTCAACGATATGCTCGGCCATGCGATCGGCGACAAGCTCCTGAAGCAGGCCTCGGCGCGGCTCTGGGGCACGACGCGCGAAACCGATATCCTTGCCCGTCTCGGCGGCGACGAGTTCTCGCTGCTGCTGCGCCCGGTCGACAAGCCGGGCGATGCCGCGGCAATTGCCGAGCGCATCGTCAAGACCATGAGCACACCGTTCATGATCGACGGCCACCAGATCGCCATCGGCGCCAGCGTCGGCATCGCCATGGCGCCGCAGGACGGCGAAAGCACCGACGTGCTGATGAAGAACGCCGACATGGCGCTCTACCGCGCCAAGGCAGAAGGCCGTTCTACCTACCACTTCTTCGAAAAAGATATGGACGCGGCGATCCAGAAGCGGCGCATGATCGAGGCGGGCCTCCGCGCCGCGCTGGCGCTCAACGAATTGCGCCTCGTCTTCCAGCCGCTGGTCGGGCTTAAGGAAAACAAGGTCACGTGTTTCGAGGCGCTGCTGCGCTGGAACCATGGCGAGCGCGGTAACATCTCGCCCGCCGAGTTCATCCCGGTGGCCGAGGAAACCGGGCTCATCGTGCCGATTGGCGAATGGGTGCTGCGCGAGGCCTGCAAGGCCGCGGTCCTGTGGCCGAGCGACGCCCGCGTCGCCGTCAACCTCTCGCCCGTGCAGTTCAAGAGCAAGCGGCTGTTCGAGACGGTGCATGCCATTCTGGCCGAGACCGGCCTGCCGCCAACGCGGCTCGAGCTCGAGATCACCGAGTCACTGCTGCTCAACGACAATGAGCAGACGCTGCAGACGTTGCACCGGCTGCGCGCCATCGGCATCCGCATCTCGATGGACGATTTCGGTACCGGCTACTCGTCGCTGAGCTATCTGCGCTCATTCCCGTTCGACAAGATCAAGATCGACCGCTCCTTCATGCGCGATCTCGACAGCCGCGGCGACAGCCTCGCCATCATCAAGGCGGTGATCGGGCTCGGCCATTCGCTCGGCATGTCGACCACCGCCGAGGGCGTCGAGACCGAGGCGCAACTGGAAGCGGTCCGCGAGCAGGGCTGCAACGAGGTCCAGGGCTTCCTCTTCTCGCCGCCGCTCGAAGCGCTGCAGGTGTTCACGCTCCTGGCCGACGAATCGCGCCCGCAGTTCAGGAAAGCGAGCTAGTTCGGCTCGCCGCCCAGCGGCAACGCTTTCAGCATCGCCTGAAATAGCGGTAGGTGTCGGGCGCCGTCATCCAGATGAAATTGTGCGTCAGCCCGCCATGCGCGGTGATCCATGCCCTTATATCGGCCTGATACGCCGCCCAGAGCGTCGCTTGGGCGCTCGCCAGATTGGCCAGATGAAAGCCGAAGCGCGCCGCCGGCATGACGCAGATATGGCTTCGCGGAATGTGTCCGAGCAACACGGTGCAGGCCGACTGGCACGGCCCGACGATGCGAACGCTCACTCCTTGCGCCGCGAGTCCGGCCCAGCGGGCCGCATAGGCGGCAACGCTGCCCCCGTGATCGTCGGAGACATCGATCGTCGCCGCCCGGACAGGCGCTGCGGCGAGGCAGAACAGACTCAGCAGGGCAAACAGCAGGGCTCGCATGGCACTCTCCTCCGAATGCAGCCTCGCGGACGAGCCCTGTCCGATGGCACCCTAGGACTACCAGACCAGGTTTCATGCCGGAAGCGACGCTCCGTAAAACCCGCGTGAGCGCCACCTGCTCGGACCGCGCCCCTTGCTACGCGGCCGCCGCGCCCGCGACCACTGCCGGACGTGCCGGCTTGCTGATCGTGAGGATCAGCAGCGCCGCCAGGAGGCAGAACGTGCCCGCCAGAAAAATCGCCGGCATGTAGGAGTCCGTTCCAGTCCGCACCGCGCCGGCGAAGAACGCCGCGCTCGCCGCGCCCAGCTGATGGCCGGCGAACACCCAGCCGAACACCAGCCCGGCCTTCTCGGGCCCGAAGCGCTGCGCCGTGAGCTTGACCGTCGGCGGTACCGTCGCCACCCAGTCGAGCCCGTAGAACACCGCGAAGGCGGTAAGCGTCCAGAGCGAGAATCCCGAGAACGGCAGATAGAGCAGGCTGAGGCCCCGGAAGCCGTAATAGGCGAGCAGCAGATAGCGGTTGTCGTAGCGGTCGCTGAGCCAGCCCGAGAGGATCGTGCCGACGAAGTCGAAGGCGCCGATCAGCGCCAGATAGCCGGCAGCGCCGGTGGGCGTGATGCCGACATCGCCGCAGATCGAGATCCAGTGCTGCTGGATCAGCCCGTTGGTCGAAAAGCCGCAGACGAAGAAGGTCGCGAACAGCACCCAGAACACGTTGGTCTTCGAGGCCTCGCGCAGCGTCGTGAGCGGCAGCGTCAGGAGTTCGATGAGCTTGCGGCTCTGCTTTGGCGCCGGTGTCACCGCCGTCTTGCCGTAGACCGGCAGGCCGAGATCGGCCGGATGATCGCGAAGGAACAGCGCCGCGAGGACGAACGCCACGGCGAGGATCGACACGACGAAGGTCAGCGCCGCGCGCCAGCCGATGTTTTCGGCAAGGCTGGCGAGGAGCGGCAGGAAGATCAACTGGCCGGTGGCGTTGCTGGCGGTCATCAGACCGACGACGAGGCCCCGGCGCTTGTCGAACCAGCGGCTCGCGACCGTCGCGCCGAGCACCAGCGCCGTCATGCCGGTGCCGACGCCGATGACGATGCCCCAAAGCACCATCAGCTGCCAAAGTTGCGTCATCAGCAGCGACAGGCCAACGCCACCGCCGATCAGCACGAGCGCGGCGGTCACCACCTTCTTGAGGCCAAAGTGGTTCATGAAGGCGGCGGCGAATGGTCCGAGCAGGCCGAAGAACACCAGACGCACCGCGAACGCCGTCGAGATCTGCTCGGTGGTCCAGCCAAACTCCTTCTGCAGCGGCTGGATCAGGACGCCCGCCGAGCCCATGGCGCCGGCCGTCGCCAGCATCACGAGAAAGGTCGTGCCCGCCACGACCCACCCATAATAGATGCCGCGCTTTTGCAGCAGGGCGGCCAGTCTGTCCGAAATCATGATCGCGATATCCTAGAGGGCGCCAAGAAGCGCTTCGAGCTGGGCAACGCCTTGTGCGCCGATCTTGCGGTGAATTCCATTCTGCGCGTCACCCCAGAGCTTGAGACTTCTGTCGAGTGTGGCTTTTCCGGCGGTGGTCAGCGCCACGGCCGCCTCACGCTGGTCGGAGCCCGCCTCGATCGCGGCCAGCCCCATCCGCTCCAGCACCCTGACATTGCGCCCGAGGGTCGAGCGGTCGAGCTCGACGATGTCGCCGAGCCGCGTCAGCGACACCGGCGCGTGCCGGTCGATGTTCCTCAGCAGCGAGAACTGCGCCAGATTGATGCCGGCGGTGGCCAGCGCGTCGTCATAGACCGCCGTCATGCGACGGCTGGCTTTGCGCAGTGCGATACAGATGCAGGGAAGTTCGGCCATGCGCGGGTATATACCCGTATCAGTGACCTCAGGCAAGCGTGGCCGTCGATTGCAAAGCCCGGTGCGCCCGATATGCTGGCGGCAGGCGCATCGAGGGGGGCAGTCATGGCCGACACCGGGACGTCGCGCAGCTGGATGATTCCGGTGATTGCGCTTTTCCTTTCCGCCTTTGCCATCTGCACGGCCGAATTCATCATCGCCGGCCTCTTGCCGTCGATCGCGCGCGATCTCGCCGTCGATATTCCGACCGCTGGCCTCTTGATCAGCGGCTATGCGCTCGGCGTCGCCATCGCGAGCCCGGTGTTCGCGCTGCTGACGGGCGGTCTGCCGCGCCGCCCGCTGATGATCGTGCTGATGCTGATCTTCGTCGTCGGCAACGTCCTTTGCGCTCTCGCTACAAGCTACTGGATGCTCCTGGGCGCCCGGCTGCTCGTTGCCTGCTGCCACGGCCTCTTCTTCGGCGTCGCGCTCGTTCTCGCCATGCGGCTGGCCCCCAAGGACCGCCAGATCGGCGCCGTGTCGCTGATCACCGCCGGCGTCAGCCTCGCGAGCGTCCTGGGCGTGCCGCTCGGCACCGCCATCGGCCAGGCCTATGGCTGGCGGACGACGTTCTGGGTCATCGCCGGCGCCGGTGTCCTTGCCGCCGTGGCAGTCGCCCTGCTCGTCCCCGGCGCGCGCGAGGAGCAGGCCGCCAAATCCGATCTCGCCGCCGAAATCCGCGCCGCGACGCGGCCGACGGTGCTCCTCGCCTATACCGCCATCGCCTTCTTCATCATGGGCGCGCTCGGGCTCTATTCCTACCTCGTGCCGCTGCTGACGACCCTCAGCGGCGTGCCGCAGGACTATGTCCCGCTGGTGCTTTTCGGCATGGGCTTTTGCGGCGTCTTCGGCAATTTGGCCGGCGGCTGGCTGGCCGACCGCAATCCGTTCACCGTCATGATCGCTACCCTTGCGACGGTGGTCGTCATCATGCTGGCCCTGGCCGCGTTGGTGCACAACGCCTGGGGCGCTGTCGCCTGCGTGGTCGCCTGCTGGCTCGTCGGCTACGCCTTCCCGTCCCCCATCCAGGCCCGCGTTCTCAAGGACACCGCCGACGCCCCGAACTTCGCTTCAACGCTGATCTCGACAGCCTTCAACCTCGGCATCGCGGCTGCCGCGGCCCTCGGCGCCGCGGCGATCAACGCCGGCTGGGGCTACGGATCGCTGCCGCTCCTCGCGGCCGCTTCTGAGGCGCTGGCGCTGGCCGTGGTGATCACGCTCGCGCTCTACGGCCGCCGCCGCGCCGCACCCGTCGCCAGTCCCGCCTAGCGCCGTGCCCGGCGCAGGCCCGGCGTCAACCAAGCCGGCCGAAAAGCCCGCCGCAGGGCTGCTTTGCCGCGAATTGTCTTGAGATTGTGGCCCCTTTTCCCTATGTGAGCGCCAACTCTCTCCCCTCTTATCTGCAGGCGGCCCAAATGGCGTTGCGCAACATCGCGATCATCGCGCACGTTGACCATGGAAAAACGACCCTCATCGACGTGCTGCTCCGGCAGTCCGGCGCCTTCCGCGACAATCAGCGCGTCGAAGAGCGCGCGATGGACTCCAACGATCTCGAGCGCGAACGCGGTATCACCATTCTGGCGAAAGTGACGTCACTGGTCTGGAAGGGCACGCGCATCAATATCGTCGATACCCCGGGTCACGCCGATTTCGGCGGCGAGGTGGAGCGCATCCTCTCGATGGTCGATGGCGTCGTGATTCTCGTCGATGCTGCCGAAGGCCCGATGCCGCAGACCAAGTTCGTGCTCTCGAAGGCGCTGGCGCAGGGGCTTCGCCCGATCGTCGCCATCAACAAGATCGACCGCCCCGACGAGCGCCACCTCGAGGTGCTGGAAGAAATCTTCGACCTCTTCATCGCGCTCGAAGCGACGCCTGAGCAGCTCGATTTCCCGGTGCTTTACGGCTCCGCCAAGCAGGGCTGGATGAGCGAAAAGCCGGAAGGCCCGAAGGAAGATCTCGGCCCGCTGCTCGACAAGGTCGTGAGCTATGTGCGCGAGCCCAAGGTCGAGCAGGGCCCGTTCCGCATGCTGGTCACCACTATCGAGCGCAACGCTTTCCTTGGCCGCCTGCTCACCGGGCGCATCTTCTCGGGCTCGGTCAAAGCCGGCGATGCCATCCATTCGCTGAGCCGCACTGGCAAGGAAGTCGAAAAGGGCCGGGTATCGAAGGTCCTCGCTTTCCGGGGCCTCGAGCGCACCCCGGTCGACGTGGCCGAAGCCGGCGACATTGTCGCCATCGCCGGCCTCGAAGAGACCACTGTCGCCGACACGCTGACCATCCCGGGCAACAGCGATCCAATCGCCGCCAAGCCGATCGATCCGCCAACCCTCAGCGTCACCTTCCGCATCAATGATGGTCCGCTCGCCGGCCGCGAGGGCGACAAGGTGCAGAGCCGCGTCATCCGCGATCGCCTCCTGCGCGAGGCCGAGGGCAACGTCGCCATCAAGGTCACCGAAGGCACCGACTCGGATTCGTTCGAAGTCGCCGGCCGCGGCGAACTCCAGCTCGCCGTGTTGATCGAGAACATGCGCCGCGAAGGCTTTGAGCTCACCATCGGCCGCCCGCGCGTCGTGCTGCGCGAGGAGAACGGCCAGAAGCTCGAGCCGATCGAGGAAGTCATCATCGACGTCGACGACGAGCATTCGGGCATCGTCGTGCAGAAGCTCACCGAGCGCAAAGGCGACCTCGTTGACATGCGCCCCTCCGGCGCCGGCCGCACGCGGTTGCGCTTCTTCGTGCCGACCCGCTCGCTCATCGGCTACCAGCCTGAGCTGCTCTCGGACACCCGCGGCACGGCGATCTTCAACCGCCTGTTCCACGAGTATCAGCCCTATAAGGGCGCGCTGCCGGGCCGCCGCACGGGCGTCCTCATTTCCAACTCGAACGGCGTTTCGGTCGCCTTCGCGCTGTGGAACCTCGAAGATCGCGGCCCGATGATGATCGATGCCGGCGTCGAGGTCTACGAGGGCATGATCATCGGCGAGCACACCCGCGACAACGACCTCGAAGTGAACCCGGTCAAGGGCAAGCAGCTCACCAACATCCGCACCCACTCCAAGGACGAAGCCGTCCGCCTGACGACCCCCAAGAAGCTCACGCTCGAACAGAGCCTCGGCTACATCTCCGACGACGAATACGTCGAAGTCACCCCCAAGAGCATCCGTCTCCGCAAGATCTGGCTCGACCCGAACGACCGCAAACGCATGATGCGCGCGGCCGTGAAAGTCGGCTGAAGGCAGACTGATCAAGCGCCCCTGCGGCGCCTGATTTCTGTGACTCGTGGCGCTAGAGACTGGCCGGTTCGCCGTCTGCTCGATCCAAGGGGCAATCAAGTGGAATTGTGGAGCTGCCGACCGAATAGGTCGGCCATCCTGGGGCCGCGCGTCGCATTGCTTTAGCCGCCTCCCGTCCCACAGGTTGAGATTTCTCGCGGGAGGACTATTGTGACTACATGTGGTCACAATCGGAGGCTGCAATGAACAAGCACGAGCCTGCCAAACGGGTGCAATTGCGGGATGCCAAAGCCAGCCTCTCGGCCATCGTGTCGGCCGCCGAGCGCGGCGAGGAAACCGTCATCACGCGACATGGTAGGCCCGTGGCGCGAGTCATCGCCGAGCCGGCGGAGGCCGAGCCGAAGCGGGTCGACAATCCCGATTCGCCCTACCACGGCATGACATTTCTTGAACTGCTGATGGCGTATCCCGGCGGCATCGACTTTGAACGCGATCGCACGCCGATGCGCGAAATCGACCTGTGAACGGCGGGTTTCTGCTCGATACTTCCATCCTCTCTTTGTTCGCGCCAGGCCGGACGGGCCTGCCCGAGACGACGATGTCGCAGTTGCGAGCCCGCGAAGCGAGCGTCTACATCTGTGCCATCACGCCAATGGAAATCGAACAGGGCATCGCCAAATTGCTCCGCTCCGATGATGGCAAGCCGCGCGCGGAGGCGCTAGAGAGATGGTTGGTCGCGACGCTTGAGGAGTTTGCCAGCCGGCTTCTGCCCTTCGACGTCACTTGCGCGCGGGCCGCCGGGCGGCTTTCCGATCACGCGATGGCCATCGGCCGCCACCCAGGGTTCGCCGACATCGCCATCGCGGCCACCGCAGGAGTGCACGATATGGTTCTTGTCACGCGCAACACCAAGCACTTCGAAAAACTGGGCATCACCTACTTCGATCCGTTCGAGCCGCGCTAACCCTGCCGCGACCCGCCAACTTGCGGCTTGTCCGCCAATTCCCTAGATAGTCCCCACCTGATCCCTGGGGACGACCATGATCTACGCCTTGCTGTCGACGTTGAGCCTGATCCTCAACCTGGTCTGGTGGGTGTTCCTCATCATGATCATCATGAGCTGGC
>CAZNAE010000041.1:17614-26013 GCA_964570695.1 uncultured Devosia sp. | reverse complement strand
AATTCTGGGAGGCGCCGCACTGGAAGCGACGCGACGGCTCCGTCACGAACTGGTAATGTGAGCTCAGAAGCTTCAGGAAGAGACATGTACGACATCCCCAAGATCACCCGGCCGTCCAAGGACATCATCGCTCAGCTCAAGGATATCGGGACCGCGACGGTTGCCGGCTCGCTCGCACACGCGGGCTTCCGCCAGCCGCATATGATCGGCCCGGTGACGCAATATCCCGGCAAGTCGATCGTCGGCACTGCGCTGACGCTGCAGTTCCTGCCGCAGCGGCCCGACCTCTTCAGTGAGGGCGAATACGCCGACGTCGAAAAGCAGCTCCACCGCCATGTGCTCTACCAGGTGGAGGAAGGCGACGTGGTGGTTGTCGACGCGCGGGGCGACATGACTTCGGGCGTCTTCGGCGACATGATGTCGACCTACTTCAAGGGTCGCGGCGGCGCCGGCATCGTCATCGATGGCGTGATGCGCGACCGCCCCAATGTCGACAAGCTCGACCTTGCGCTGTGGTTGCGCGGCTGGACGCCCAACTACCACGTGCAGACCGGCATCTATCCGAGCGCGGTGAACGTGCCGATCGCCTGCGGCGGTGTGCAGGTGATCCCTGGCGACATTATCATGGCCGACGATGACGGCGTCGTGGTGCTGCCGGTGTCGATGGCGGCGAAGGTCATCGAGGATTCGAAGAAGCATGCCGAGTGGGAAGTGTTTTCGCGCGAGAAGTTGAAGCAGGGCGCAGATCTCCGGCGCTATTACCCGCTGCATGCCGACGCGCAGGGCGAGTACGAGGCCTGGCGCAAGCTCAACCCGATCAAGAAATAGCGCTTAGCCTGCCACGTCGGTGAAGTGCTCGTCGAACCATTTGCCGGGCACGATGCGCCGGCTGCGCGACAGCTCGTCGGTGGCGCGCGCCTTGGCGTCGATCACCGGCACGGCGGTGTCCAGCGGCACATAGCCGATCACTCTTCGGGTGTGCTCGACGTCCCAGCGCATGCCGACATTGTTGGAGACGAGGTTGACCACCGCGAAGCCGATGCGTTCGGCTTCGATAGAGCGTTCCGCCGCCTGGTTCATGTCGCGGTTGGAGAGCCACATGCTCTGCCCCCATTCGCCGATTTCCATATGCGCCCCTGGCAGGTTCTCGCCACGCTGGAAGTAGCCGATACGGAGCGCCAGGAAGTCGATGCCGGTCTCCTCGTGGAAGGCGCTGCCGATCTCCTCGCCGAACAGTTTCGAGATGCCGTAAGGGCTGAGCGGCGCCGGTGGCATATCGGTCGTTACCGGACCCGTGCCGAAGCGATGGCCGAGCATCACTTGGTTGGTACTGGCGAACACCACGCGGCGCAGCTTGGCTTCGCGCGCCGCACGCAGCACATGTTGCGTGCCGGCGATGTTGGCGCGCTTGACGTCGGCCCAGGTTGCCTTGCCGCGCGGATCGCCTACAAAATGCAGCACGGTATCGACGCCCTCGAACAGCTTCGCCCAAGCGGGATCGTAGACACCGAGATCCGCCGCCACGATCTCGCCGCCGCCCTTCAGGTCGAGCAAGCGAAGTTCGTATGCACCGGTGGTCTTGAAGTGAGCGGTGAGCTTGGCGCCGATGTTGCCAGCGGCGCCGGTGATGAGGATGGTTCGGGTCACAATGGTCAACTGAGCTTGAGGAATTCGCCCATGCGGACGAGCCCCTGCATATAGCCGATGGCATGCGCGCGGCCACGATGGTTCCAGTCGCTGTCGCCATCCATCTTGGGCACGTGATCGTCGAGCAGGAAGCCGTCGAAGCCGAGCCGCGCTAGTTGCGCGATCACCTCGGCCGGGTCGTAATTGCCGTCGCCGATGAAGCATTCGGTGAAGTTCGGCACCGTGCCCTGCACGTCGCGGAAATGGATGTACGCAACAGCTTTCCGCGGCACGAAATAGTCGAGCATCTCGCTGACATTGGCCTTGCCACCGGGCATCTCGGAACAGCAACCGAGGCAAAGATCGAGCGCCCACGCTTTGCTCTCACCGGCGAGTTCATAGGCATGCTTGAAGCCCCACGGCCGGTAGAACAGCCGCGCCACGCCGCCCAGCATCGGCACCGGCGGATCGTCCGGATGCAGCGCCAGCCGCAGCCCTTCCTCTTCCGCGACCGGCAGCACCGCCTTGATGAAATACTCGTAGTTGGCCCACATCTGCTCTTCGGTGATGACCGGGCCGTCCTTGCCGAACAGCGGCATCGAGGAAGCGCGTCCGAGCGTCGTCGGCATGAACGAGCGCAGCATGTCGAGATTGCCGGCGTTGGCCTCGACCACCGCCATGTCGAACTGCCGGGCCATGGCGCCGCCGCGGGTCGCACCCGCCCGGTCGGTGGTCCACACCGAGTTGGGCATGAAGTGATAGCCGAGGACAGGAATGCCGGCGCGGGCAACGGCTCGGATCGTCGCCTGGCAATTCTCGATCTGCTCGTCGCGGCCATCGAGCCCCATCATGGCCTTGTGATAGAAATGCGTCGGCACATTCTCGATCGCCTCGAATTTGAGGCCGTAGGACTCGGTCTTTTCGACCAGCGCACGAACATCCTTTTCCTCCCACCGGGCATCGCCGGGGAGGGTCGGATTGTTCATCTGCAATCCCGTCGCGCCGATCTGCGCCGCAAAGCGCAGCCGCTCATCGCTCAAATCATGGAACTGGCCCACGGCAATTCTGATCTTCATCGGATTATCCGGCTCCCTTGACTGGGGGAGACGCTAACATGGCGCCCACGACCGCGTCACGCTTCGGCGGGGCTAGCGCGGCTGCAACTGCACCAATAATACGCCGGCGCCGATCAGCGCTGTGCCGAGCGCGAACTGCAGCGTCAGCGGTTCCTTGAACAGCCACACCGCGAGGAGCGGCACGAAGACGAAGACCAGTGCCACTGCTGAGTAGGCCACCGAGAGCGGCACCGTGCGGAGCACCCAGACCCAGGCGAGCGTGGTGACGGCGTAGAGCGCGAGCGCGCCCCACATCGAGGGTACGGCGATCAGGCGCAGCACCATGCCGCTCATGCTGGTCTCGCCGGCGACCTGCTGCGCGGTGAGCTTGAACAGCAATTGCGCGCCGACATTGGCGGCAACCACAATCGTGAGGGCGACGAAGTTTTCCATCATCGACTCCTGAGATAGAGCTCGGCCCGCCTGCGGTCCGGCCACCGCGCCTCGAGATAGGCGTAAAAGCTCAGATGCCGAAGCGGCAGCGGGAAGCGCGAGACGCGGACCCCGCCGAAGAAGTGCCGGACGACCGCCTCGATCTCGGCCTCGGTATTGAGGTGCTCGTGGCGCATCAGCACGCTGTAGTCGAGCCGGTTGCGCAGCCAGTAGGCGACGCCGGTGGTGGTGCGATAGGCGAGCGTCCAGAGGAACTCGCCCTCGGCCGGAATGCCCGCCTGGAACACGGCGTCGTCGGCCATCAGCAGCGCCGAGCGTGCGACGATCACTGGCAGATCGTCGAGATGTTCGAGCACCGCGACCGAGGTGACGCGGCCATAGCGGTTCTGCGCCGGCACCTCAGCGATGTCGGCATAGATCTGCCGGACCCTCGGCAGATCGGCGCTGCCGGCGTAAAGTGCCGCGAACGGCTCGACCAAGTCGTAGGCCGGGTTCGGCGCTTCGTACTGGAGTTGGTTCAACGTGCCGGCACCGATCTCGAGCACATTGCCGGTGGGGCTCACCGCGACCTTGCGGTGCATCCACGCCTCCAGCCCGCTCGACATCTTGGTGATGGCGCTGCCGCCGTGCCGGTTGAGCTTGTACTCCGCCTCATACACGCGCTGGTAGGCCGGCGGCAGCGGCGGCCGCTGCTTGGGATATCGCGCGAGGATGGCCTCGATGCTCTGGGGCAATGCGGCCTCTATGGCGTGCGGTCGGTGGGAAGGTCGGTCGTGATGCCGAAGCCGTGCCAGTCCGGCGCGAAGATGTAAAAGTCGCCGACATGGAACATCTCGTCGGCGGCGCTCATCGTCGGCGCAAGCTGCTCAGCGAACGCCAGATCGAGGAAATAGAGCGAGTCGGCGTCGAGCGCGTGCACGGCGATCCGGCCGTTGATCGTCGACATATAGCGCGCATATTCGGCGTCGTTTGGCCGCGCCAGGTAGACGTCATCGGTCGGCTTGCCGTTGAGCAGCGCGAAGTAGGCAACCTGGTCCCAACCTGGTTTGCTGTTGCCAACCGGGACGGCGCGGATATTGGCGTAATGGCTTGCAACCGTGGCCAGCCGCGGATCGTCGAGCGGCGTCGACCAGTGCGATCCATCCATCTCGAATTTGTCGCGCAGCGCGCCCCAGCCCGGATAGGTGTCGTAGATCTGGAGCGCCGCCAGCAAGATAAGCGCCGGCCCGACAACGCGGCTGCCGAAACGCCGGTCGAGCAGCCACACGGCGCCGAGCAGCAGCAGGTAGAACACCGGCCAGAAGAAGCGCCCCGATGAGCGGATGCTTCCGGCGAGATCGTAGATCACGTGCGGCACCGGGATCGTGACCTGGAGATCTGCCAGCGTCACCATCGGCGAGACCGCAAACAGGGTCAACAGCACCGCCGCGACGATGATCAGCGTCAGCCTCAGCGGCGCGAATTTGGCGCGTTCGGTCCAGGCAAAGGGCAGGGACGCGAACACCGCCAGCAGTCCGCCGGCGCCGAGATAATTGAAACCCTCATACTGCCCGCCGCCCTGCGGCAGCACGGGCAGGATCGCGGACCACGACCATGGCGTCCCAAAGGTGCTGCCGTTGGGATTGATCAGCGCCAGTAGATTGAGGCTGAACATGCCGTAGCCAAAGGTCAGCATGCTGCCGCGGAGCGGGAAGAAGCCGCCGAGCCACAGCGCCCCCGCCATCGCCGCCAACACGACGGGCAGCTCGATGAACCACGGCCACGACAGCGCTCCCGCGACGCGCGGCCGGCGGATCAGGCTGGCCAGCCAGATCGGCAGGCACATGGCGAGGAAGTAGGTGTGCACGAGCGCGCTCACCGTCATGAGCACCAGCCAGCTCAGCGACCGGGCTTTGGTCTGCGGCGCCCAGTAGAGATAGATCGACGCGAGGATGATCCAGTGCGCGACCAGCGAGAAATGGACGCTCAATCGCCACAGCATCGGCGGCGCGAACACCAGCAGCGCCGTGAAGCCGAGCTTCACCAGCAGATCGCGGCTGAAGAGCCCGACAAGTCGCGCCGCGAAATAGGCTTGCAGCAGGAAGCAGAACAGCGTCCACCAACCCGTGTACTGGAACACCGCCGGTAACCACGGCGAGATCAGTTTCAGCGGCAGGGCCAGCAACGGCACCGAATCCGCGAACAGGATCGAACTCGAAAACTGCAGCCCGTAGTCGGGACTAAGGCCAAGGGGCCAGCTCAATGGTGAGCGCCGGAAGAACTCCCATCCCAGATAGTGGGTGAAGCTGTCCTTCATCGGGGTCAGCCACAGGATATTGCTGGTGTCGAGCACCTTTGGCCCAACCACTACGAAGAATGCCGCGAGACCGACACCGATCGCCAGTGCGATATCCAGCAGGCGATTGCCAGATCGCTGACCTTGCTCGGTCACGGCCGGGAACCGGCGCGACGATCGGCACTGGAACGATCGTCCAGTCGCTCCCATTCGATCCAACGCGGGCGCTGCTGCACGGTCGAGTAGATCTTGCCGATGTATTCGCCGACGACGCCGATCGAGAGGAGTTGGATGCCGGCGAGGAAATAGATCGGGATCGTGGTCGAGGCCCAGCCCGGCACCGTGCCGCCGACGATAAGGCTCGACCAGGCGATGAACGCTACCATTCCCAGGCTGACCAGAAAGCTCAGCAGCCCGAGAATCGAGATCAGCCGCAGCGGTACGACGCTGAACGACGTGATGGCGTGAATGGCAAAGCGCAGCATGCGCCGGAACGAATATTTGGTTGCGCCGAACTGCCGCTCCTTGACGTCGAACAGCACCTGCCGCGTGTCGAAGCCGAGCAGCGAGCAGATGCCGCGTACGAACAGGTTGGTCTCGGGGAACGACAGCAGCGCCCGCATGGCGCGCTTGTCGAGCAGTCGGTAGTCGGCGTGGTTGGCCACGACGTCGACGCCCATGCTGCGCATCAGCCAGTAGAAGAGGCTCGCCGTCGCCTTCTTGCCCATGCCGTCGGTATCGCGGTCGCGGCGGACGCCGAGCACGATATCGGCGCCATCGCGATAGGCTTCGACGAAGCGCTGCATCGCCGCCGGCTCCTGCTGCAGATCGGCATCGATCGAGATCGAGATGTCGGCTTCATCATAGACCGACGAAATGCCGGCCAGCAGCGCCGGCTGATGGCCGAAATTGCGCGACAGCCTCAGGCCCCGGACGCGTGGGTCCTTGTCGCGCGCCGCGCTCAGCAGCGCCCAGGTCGCATCGCGGCTGCCGTCGTCGACGATGAACAGGAACGAGGTCGGGGCAATCAGCGTGTCCGCCACCATCCGGTCGAGCTGGCCGAGCAAAGTCTCGACCGCGAGCCGGATGGATTCCTGCTCGTTGAAGCATGGCACGATGACGGCAAGCGTCGGCAGCACGGCAGTCCCCGGATCGGTCAGGTGATTCTAGCTGTGCCAAGTGTTCGTTTGGTTACTGAGAATCCGATCGCACTAGCCGTCAAGCCCGGCTGAATGTCCCAGAACCCTGAAGCCGGACCGCGATGGCACGCCGGCTCAATGTCATCTTCGATCGCGCTAGGGCCGAACCCCGCCATGGCGCGTCGCTTCATTCGGGCTGATGCACGAAATATTAACGAGGTCCTAACTCCAGAAACGGGCCTGTCGCTTCCGGGCACTGGGGCTGACGCTCAGCATTGATGTCCGGACGGTAGAGGAGGGCCGGTGATGCAGGTTCGACTCTCTGCACCATGTACAAAAAGTCGCCCTAAGACTGTGCGATAGCATACCGAGGCCGCCAAAAAGCCGCTTTGCGGTGGCAATTTGCTGAATCGTCTGTAACGCATGCCGGGCTCAGACGGCTGGGAGATGAAAGTGCTCTTGCCCTCTGCGGGAAAGCACTGTGCCCATAAAGACGTTCCAGAATAGGCTCTTGAGCCGAATGAGCAACGAGGACTTCGACAGCCTCGGCTCGTTCGAACCTGTGATGCTCTCCTTGCGCGAGCAGCTTGAGCCTTCGGGCGAGGGAGCAGTCCACATTTACTTCCTTGAAGACGGCATTGCCTCCGTCGTCGTCGAGACTGACGGCAAACCGGTCGCCGAACTCGGGGTCGTCGGGCGCGAGGGCTTTGTCGGCCACGGCGTCGTTTATGGCGATGTCGGAACGCCGTTCCAGGTCTTCATGCAGGCCGGGGGAATGGCCCATCGGTTTGATCGAAAGCGCGTGGAGGCCGCGATTGCTGAGCGATCCGGCGTCCGGAGTCTGTTGCTGCGCTACGTGCGGTCCTTCTCAATCCAGGTAGCGACCACGGCACTTGCCAACGGCCGGTCGTCGCTTGATGAGCGGCTCTGCCGCTGGCTGCTGATGGTCAGCGACCGGATTGGGCCCAGTTTCAACATCACGCACGAGTTCATTTCGGTGATGCTGGCCGTGCGCCGGTCAGGCGTAACGCTGGCCGTACAGGTGCTCGAGGGTAAGGGGCTGATCCGGGCAACGCGCGGCAGCATTTCGATCCTCGACCGCGGCGGACTGATCACGGCGGCGAACGGCGCGTATGGTTTCGCCGAACGCGAGTATGAGCGGCTGCTAGGAGCGCAATCGTGATGCGCTGCTTCTCCACCACCGTGACTGTGGTCTTCGGCGAGTGCTGACTGTTCGTTAACGGACGGAGCATTGTTGTGGCGGGACGAGCTTTTCTAAACTGCCGGCATGACCACGCCCGAAACCAACGTCCCCGATGAACCTCGTCGGCGGGCGCCGCGTGAAGATTTCCGTCACGCGCGTGCCGCTCTTACACTCGTTCAACCGATCCATCATCAGATTGGTC
Source organism: uncultured Devosia sp. (assembly GCA_964570695.1). GTDB lineage: Bacteria > Pseudomonadota > Alphaproteobacteria > Rhizobiales > Devosiaceae > Devosia_A. The sequence goes on along the minus strand of CAZNAE010000041.1, from coordinate 18,059 downwards.
CTTGGCAGGCCAGTGCCGCGCGCCTGCTCGGCATCGGCGAGCGACTCCAGGCCAATGGTGAGCATAGCTCGAGCCACGCCGCCGAGGCTGAGGCGTTGATTCTGGCGGTCGAAGAGCAGCGGCGGCGGGTTGCAATCGAGATGCAGTTGCTCCCGACCGAGGTCGCCGGCAATGGCCGCATTCTCGATACGCTGCGTGCCCTCGACAGCGTCGCAAGTGCACTCCAGCGGGCCAGCAAGCTCCTCGGAGACTCGTCGCCTCGGGAGTGAAGTCTGATATTGGCCGAACCACTGACGAATCGGCTGGTACAGGCCGCGCGAAACGCTTAAAATCTGCGGGAAATGCTCAGAGTATTTGGACCCCCCGGGGTATCAGGCGACCCCGGGCTGAAACTGAAGCGGATGACGTTCGTCGCCGCCGCCATGCTGGATCTCTTGCCGTCGCG
>CAZNAE010000041.1:10971-17514 GCA_964570695.1 uncultured Devosia sp. | reverse complement strand
CAGAGCTGCAGCGGCTCGACGAGCTGTACCGCGGCGACCTGCTGGAAACCATCGACGGGCTCGAAGGCGAGGCAGCAATATGGCTGGCCGAGCAGCGCGCGGCTCTGCGCGACCGGTTCGGGGCGCTGGCGACCGAGGGCGCCATCAGGGTCGGCGGCCAACTGGCTGAAGACATCTTGAGGCGACTGGCGCAAGACGCGCCCTATGACGATTCCCTGGTGCGGGCGCAACTGGTGGTGGCGTCGCGCCGCCGCGACGGCGTTGCACTCAAGCGCCTCTACGACGCCTTCGTCGAACGGCTGCAGATCGATCTCGGCGGTGAGCCCGAGCCGAAGACAGTGGCGCTCATCCGGGAACTGCTGCCGCAACACGCCATCGTCTCCGCGTTGCGGCCGGTCGAAATCACCGTCTCGGCGAAGAGTATTCCGCGCGTGCTCATCCTGCCGCCCGCACCGGATCAGCTGGCAGGCGCCGGCGGCGATGCCCTGCTCTGCGGGGCGCTGATTGATGAAGTGACGCATTCGCTGAGTCGCGCCCGCACCTTTGCGGTCTTTGCCCCGCACACGGCCCGGCAGCTGTCGGTCGCGCCGTTCCCCGTCGGTAATCCCTATGGTGCCGACTATCTGGTCACCACCTCGCTGCTGGCCGGGCCGCGCGCCAGCCTCAGGCTGACCGCGACCATCGCCAGCATCCATACGCATGAGGTGCTGCTCAGCGATGAGATGCGCTTTGCCTCCTCGGACCTCAGGCCCAACCACTACAACCTTGCGACGGCGCTCGCCTCGCGCCTGGCTGGCAGCATCGAGCGGAGCGAGCTTGCGGCCTATCGTTCGACCGGCTCCGCCTCGGCTTATGTGCATTATCTGCTCGGCGTCGAAGACGCCAAGTCGGTGCACCTGCAGGGCCTGCGTCGCGCCCAGAGCCATCTTCGCCAGGCGGCAAGGCTGTCGCCGGGCTTTGCCCGGGCGCGGGCGCTGCTGTCGCGCTCGATGTGCCTCGAATGGGTGCTGCTCGACCGCGAGGACAAGGCGCCGCTGCTGGCAGCCCTCGAACAGGCCGAACGGGCCCTCCTTGACGATCCCATCGACCCCGTAGTGCGCCGCGAAGTCGGCCACGCGCTGATCTATCTCGACCGGCTTGATGAGGCCGTGGAGATGCTGAAGACGGCTGCCGATCACGGGCCGCATTTCGCGGACGTGCTTTGCAATCTGGCCGACGGCTTGCTGCATATCGGCCGTGTCGCCGAAGCGCGGCCGGTTCTCGACCGCGCGCTCGATCTCAATCCGCTGCCCCCAGATCTGTACCACTGGATCGATTCGACTTCGCATTTCCTGCTCGGCGACTACGAAGCCGCCAAGGCCAGCATCCGGCAGATGAAAACGCCGGCCTCAGCAGCCCGTATCGGCGCAGCGGCGGAAGCGCTTTCTGGAAATCTTCGCGAGGCGCGTCGTTATCGCGACATTTACCTTGCCGATCATCCGGAATTCCGCGTCGACGACTACATGATACCCATCCGTAGTCGCACCGATCGCGAGCACCTCCTTGCGGGACTCCGAGCCGCGGGTTTCGTCTGACGGTATTGCCATTGCGTGGCTCTGCTCGTCCTCCAGCAGACATGACGGTCTACTTTTCGCAGGTTCTCAACCCCGCGGAGAAGTCACCATGCGCATCGTATTTCCGGGCCCTGACGGGCAATTGAATAGCCACCCGTCTGGGCAACTCTCTCCCAGCAAGCCGAGCGAGAAGCCGCGAGACAAGTCGACCAAGCATCTCGCCGTGATTCCCAATACCCGCCGGCCATCGGGCTGGGTCATCAGCGCCTTCGAGGTCTGAATGAACGCCCCGTCTGGCAGACCGACCGCGCCTCTCCCGCAACTCGTCAAGAATGTGGTTGCACCGCCCAATAGGCGCCGGCCGGCCGGCTGGGTTGTGAGCGCGTTCGAGGTCTGAATGCAAACGTCGCCCGCCAGGATGCTGCCGAATTGGCGAACGGTGCTCCTGTCGGGCGTCGACTTCATGGACTATTCCGACCGGGTGGTGACGCCCGAAGAAACGGTCGCCGCCATGTGGCCGCACCTACCATCGCTCGGCATCACCCGCGTCGCGCGCCAAACTGATCTCGACCGCATCGGCTTGCCGGTTTGGGCCGCGTTCCGCCCCAATTCGCGAAGCCTCTCGGGCTCGCAAGGCAAGGGATTGACCGATGCGGCGGCCTGCGCGTCGGCCATCATGGAGGCGGCGGAAGTGGCCGTCGCCGAGCGCCCGCAGACGATGAAAATCATCAGCAGTGCCGAAGACCTCACGGCGCGCCGGCAGCGTTGGTACGATCCCGGCCGGCTGCTCAAGGACGATGCCACGCACGGCACGTCCATCCGTATGACCTGGCTACCGGGGCGTGATCTCCATACCAGCGAACGCATCTGGGTGCCGCTCGATGCCGTCGACATGGACGGCGAGCGCAGCCGCCTTAAAGGCATCTGCAAGACCTCGAACGGGCTTGCCTCCGGCAATACCATCGAGGAAGCGATCTTCCACGGGCTCTGCGAGCTGATCGAGCGCGATGGAACGGCGCTCGCCTCGCTGTTACCTCTCGACGCGGCGCTTGCAACCTGCTTTGCGGCCAGCGATCTCGGCGACCCGGCGGTCGATGCCCTTGTTGCGACCATCGAGGCTGCGGGCTTCCGCATCAACCTCTTCGACCAGACGTCGGATCTCGGCGTGCCGGTGATCATGGCGGTCCTGGCGCCGATCCAGTCGGGGCCGCTTCGCTATCTCGACATTTCGGCGGGCTGGGGTTCGCACCCGGTGCCGGCTCGGGCCGCGATTCGCGCCATCACCGAAGCCGCACAATCGCGCGTCACCTCGATCGCATCGTCGCGCGACGACATCAGCGAGCAGGCGTTCGAGACCGAAGCCAACGACGAACTGGTGGCGCAGGTCACGGCGCAGCCTCGTGCGTCCGCTCCAATAGGCCTTCGCCGCGGCACGTCGCTGGCCGAGCTCAACAGCAATCTGCTGACTGCACTCGCAGCACGCGGCTGTCATGTCACGGTCGTCGACATTTCGCCGCCGGGTCTGCCGTTTGCGGTCGCCAAGGTGTTGTCGGCCGATCTCGAAGACCGCGACGCCAACACCAACTGGCGTCCGGGCTGGCGCGCAACGGAAATCCTGGTGGCAGCATGAAAGTCGTTTTCGCCGGTCCTTCGATCGCCGACATTCGTCTGCCGATGGATGGAATCGTGTTCCGCCGTCCCGCTCAATACGGCGACATCGCGCAGGCGGTGGCCGACGACGCCAATGTTATCGGCATCATCGACGGCCACTTCGGTCAGGTTGCATCGGTCTGGCACAAGGAGATTCTGTTCGCGCTATCCGAAGGCGTGCAGGTGCTTGGTGCCGCTTCGATGGGGGCGCTCCGTGCCGCCGAATGCGAGGCTTTCGGAATGGTCCCGGTCGGCTCGATTGCGCGGCGTTATTGCTCCGGCGAGATTTGCGACGATGGTGATGTGGCGCTGCTCAATGCGCCCGAGGAACTGGCCTTCGCGGCCCTCACTGAGCCGATGGTCAATGTCGATGCAACCGCCGCCCGGCTCGGGTCGCTCGGTATCGCCAGCGCGACCGAAGTGCGCGCGCTTTCGAGCTATGCCCGCTCGATCTTTTTCTGGCACCGGACTGTCGAAGCCATGTTCGATACGGGCTCGCCGGTGTCGCGCCTCGCCGACCACTACAGGCGCCATCACATCGATCTCAAGTCGCGTGACGCGGAAGCACTGATCGCCGCGGTCTCGGAATTGCCCGACTGCCGCGCCGAGCCGCCGAACGACTGGCAATTCGCGCAGTCGCGGTTCTGGGCCAAGCGGGCGGAGCCGATAACGCTGCAATAACGGCAGGCATGTCACGCCTTCTCCAGCGGCATTTGGAGAAGCATCATGACTGAATCAGCTGACATCGATGGCCTGCTGGAGCAGCTTCCGGCGCTTTCATCGACCGAGCGTGGCATCATCCAGCGCATTCTGGCGTCGGAACGCGAACGCCGGCCGACTGTGCTGCGCATGCGGGCGGCGTTGAGCGACAAACCGGGCGAGTCGAGTTTTGCGTTCGACCGGCTGCTCGAGGTGCCGTTCTCGCTGACACCGCGCGAACTCGACGTGCTGAAGCTGATCTTCAGCGGCAAGGCCAACAAGGAAGCGGCTCTTGAGCTCGGCATTTCGCCGCGCACGGTGGAGTCGCACCGGGCCCGCATCATGGAACGGCTGGGCGTCGACAATCTAGCGCAGCTCATCGGTCTCGTCTGGCGCCTCACCGCCACCGACTGAACGGCGGGTCAGAGCGGCAGGGGACCGTCGTTCTTGACCTCTTCCATTACCGCGTAGGTGCGCGTTTCGCGCACCCCCGGCAGGGCTAGCAGGGTCTCGCCGAGGAACCGGCGGTAGGCCGCCATGTCGGCCAGTCGCGCCTTGATCAGATAATCGAAGCCGCCCGCCACCATGTGGCATTCGAGCACTTCGGGCGCGCGGCGCACCGCTTCGGCGAAGCGCTCGAAGATGTCGGGTGTGGTTTTGTCGAGCGAGACTTCGACGAAGGCTAGCAGGCCCAATCCCAAGGCATGCGGATTGAGCCGGGCGCCGAATCCCGCGATGTACCCCTGCCGGATCAGCCGGCGGAAGCGGTCGCTCATCGAAGTCGGCGGCAGGCCGACGCGTTGTGCCAGTTCCGCGTTGGTGACGCGGCCATCGCGCTGCAGTTCGCCGAGGATGCGCCGGTCGATTGGATCGAGTTCTGCCATCACTGCGAAAATACAGGCAAAATTCCGTGAAAGCTACGCTCACATTGCAAAGATCGCAATGGAGCTACGGCATTTCGCCGCTAGAGTGTCTTCAGCGCGGGAGAGCACATGGCATTGGCGATCGGCGAGGGCCGGGCGGTCCAAGAGGACGGTGACGGGCCGTTTTCCGGATTCGCCGGCGCGCTACAGCCGGCCACGCCCTTGCGGGCCGCGATCCGCGCCGCCCATCGCCGCCCCGAGCCCGAGTGCCTGCCGCCGCTGATCGCCACCGCGCTCCTGCCCGATGAGGTGTCGGCGCGCGTCGCCAAGGTCGCTCGGCGGCTGGTCGAGCGCACCCGGGCGCATCGCGGCAGGGGCGGCGTCGAGAGCCTGATCCACGAATATTCGCTGTCGAGCGAGGAGGGGGTGGCCCTGATGTGTCTCGCCGAGGCGCTGTTGCGCATCCCCGACACTGGCACGCGCGACGCGCTAATCCGTGACAAGGTTTCGCGCGGCAACTGGAAGGCGCATCTCGGCGCCGAGCGTTCGCTCTTCGTCAACGCCGCCACCTGGGGGCTGATGGTCACCGGCCGGCTGACCTCGTCGATCCCGGAGGAGGGGTTGGCGGCCGCGCTCAACCGCCTGATCGCGCGGAGCGGCGAGCCGATCATTCGCGCCGGCCTCAACATGGCGATGCGGCTGATGGGCGAGCAGTTCGTCACCGGCCAGACTATCGGCGAGGCGCTCGACAACAGCCGGCCGATGGAGCGCCGCGGCTTCCTTTATTCCTACGACATGCTGGGCGAGGCGGCGACCACTGCTGCGGACGCCGAGCGCTACCTAGAGTCTTACCGCATGGCGATCGAGGCGATCGGCACCGCCTCTGCCCGCCGCGGCCCCCTGTTCGGTCCTGGCATTTCCATCAAGCTCTCCGCGCTCCATCCGCGTTATCGCCGCTCCCAGGTTGATCGGGTCAGGGATGAATTGCTGCCGCGGCTTAAGGGCCTCGCGCTGCTCGCCAAGCAGCACAATATCGGCCTCAACATCGATGCCGAGGAGGCGGACCGGCTCGACATCTCGCTCGATCTGCTCGAGGCGTTGGCCCTCGATCCCGATCTCCGCGGTTGGGACGGCATCGGCTTCGTCATCCAGGCCTATGGCAAGCGCTGCACGGCAGTCGCCGACTGGCTGATCGATCTCGGCCATCGCAGCGGCCACCGGCTGATGGTGCGGCTGGTCAAGGGCGCCTATTGGGACAGTGAGATCAAGCAGGCGCAGATCGACGGCCTCGACGACTACCCGGTGTTCACCCGCAAGGTGCATTCGGACGTCTCGTATCTGGCGTCGGCGAAAAAGCTGCTCGCGGCACCCGCCGAAATCTTTCCGCAATTCGCCACCCACAACGCCCAGACGCTGGCCGCTGTGTATGAAATGGCCGGCCGCGACTTCCGGCCCGGCCAATACGAGTTCCAGTGCCTCCACGGCATGGGCGAGGCGCTCTATTCGTCGGTGGTTGGCAAGGACAATCTCGACCGGCCGTGCCGCATCTATGCGCCGGTCGGCACGCATGGCACGCTGCTCGCCTATCTGGTCCGGCGGCTGCTCGAAAACGGCGCCAACAGTTCCTTCGTCAACCGCATCGCCGACCCGGCCGTGAGCGTCGACGAGCTGGTCGCCGATCCGGTGCGGATCGCCGCCGCGATCGTCCCAGTCGGTGCGCCGCATCCGCAGATCGCGCTGCCCCGCGCGATCCTCGGGCCGCGGGTTAATTCGTCGGG
>CAZNAE010000041.1:1521-10871 GCA_964570695.1 uncultured Devosia sp. | reverse complement strand
TATTATGCCGCCGATGCGATGCATCTCTACGCCGCCGCCACGCCGCTTGGTAAGATCGTCTGCATCAGTCCGTGGAATTTTCCGCTGTCGATCTTCACCGGCCAGATCGCCGCTTCGCTCGCCGCTGGCAACGCGGTGCTGGCGAAGCCCGCCGAAGAGACACCGCTTACTGCCGCGGCAATGATCGATATCCTCCACGCCGTCGGTATCCCTCGCGCTGCGCTGCAGTTCCTGCCCGGCGCGGGCGATATCGGGGCGGCGCTTTGCGGCCATCCGGATGTGGCTGGTGTCGTCTTCACCGGCTCGATGGAGGTGGCGCGGCTGATCGAGAGGCAGCTCGCCGGCCGGCTGCTGGCGGATGGAGCGCCGGTGCCGCTGATCGCTGAGACCGGCGGGCTCAATGCGATGATCGTCGACTCCTCGGCGCTTACCGAGCAGGTGGTTGGCGACGTGCTCGCCTCGGCCTTCGACAGTGCCGGCCAGCGCTGCTCCGCGCTGCGATTGCTCTGCCTGCAGGATGACATTGCCGAGCGGACGCTTGAGATGCTGAAGGGAGCTGCGGCCGAACTCCGCATCGGTAATCCCGACAAGCTCTCGACCGATGTCGGCCCAGTGATCACCGCCGAGGCCGCCGACCGCATCCGCGCCCATATCGCGGCGATGCGAAAAGCGGGGCACGCGGTCACCGAACTGCCGCTTGGCCCCGACACGGCGCGCGGCACGTTCGTGGCGCCGACCATCATCGAACTCGACGCTATCGACCAGCTCGAGCGCGAGATCTTCGGTCCGGTACTGCATGTGGTCCGCTATGCCAGCGACGATCTTGAGCGGACCGTCGACGCCATCAACGGGCGCGGCTACGGCCTCACCTTCGGCCTCCATACGCGCCTCGACGAAACCATAGCGCGCATCACCTCGCGCATCGCCGCCGGCAACGTCTACGTCAACCGCAACATCATCGGCGCCGTGGTGGGTGTGCAACCCTTCGGCGGGCAGGGGCTCTCGGGTACCGGTCCCAAGGCCGGCGGCCCGCTCTATCTGCGCCGTCTGTTGGCCCATCGGGGGGCTCCAGAGATCGCCGGCGATCGCCCGACCGATGCCGACAGCTTCTCGTCCTGGCTTTCCGCCAAGGACCATCCGGACGCCGCCATTGCGTTCGAAACCATGCTGACGTCGTCGCCTGTCGGCTATGCGGCGGAGCTGCCCGGTCCGGTCGGTGAACGCAATGTTTATCGCTGCGTACCACGTGGCGAGATTCTGCTGCTGGCGCTGAGCGACGATGGCCTCTTCGCGCAACTCGCCGCCGTGGTCGCCACCGGCAATCGCGCCGCGATCGTGCTCGGTGTGTTGCCCGCTTCGCTCCTAGCCGGCCTCCCACCATCCATCGCCGCGCGCATCCGGATTGTCACCGATTGGACCACCGAGGTCGCGGTCGATGGTGTGCTCGTCGAAGGCGACGCGGCGCGTCAGATCGAAGTTCGCCTCGCCTTCGCGAACCGCGACGCTAAGATCGTGCCGGTGCAGGGCATGGCTGATCTCAATCTTGATCTCCTGGTCCACGAGGTGTCGGTCAGCGTCAACACTGCGGCAGCCGGCGGCAATGCCAGTCTGATGGCGCTCCGGGAGAACTGAGTGAACCTAGGCGCGCGACCGACGGGCCGGCCCGCTGCTTCGATCGTCGAGGCGCATCGCGGCCGTCACGTCGCGGGCGAGATAGCTCTGGATCTGCCGCACGATCTGGCCCGCATGCGCGGCGGCGAGGTCGTCGCAAAGCTCGGCGTCGCCCGTTTCGATCGCCTTGATCATCGCCTCATGCTCGTCGACATATTTGCGCGGCAGATGGTCGTCGAGTGGCGCGTAGTAATAAAGCCGGAGCAGCCGGCGGCCCTCGTCGAGCAGCCGGCCAAACAGCGACGTGAAATAGGAATTGCCGCCCGCCTCAGCGATGGCGATGTGGAAGTCGCGGTTGGTGCCGATCATCGCCTTGGCGTCGCTGCGCGTCACGGCCTCGGCATAGGCCTTCTGGTGTCGGCTGATGCTTGCCAGATCATCTGTCGTCCGGCGCAGCGCTGCCGCCCGCGTCGTGACGCGGTACATCAGCGTCAGCGCCTCGAAATAGACTGGCAGCTTCTCGAAATCGATTGGCGCCACGATGGTGTTGCGGTTGGGGAGCGTCAGCACCAGCCCATCCGCCGCGAGCCGCACCAGCGCCTCGCGCACCGGAGTGCGCGACAGGGCGAATTGCTGCGACAGCCGCACCTCGTCGAGCGGACTGCCCGGCGGCAGGTCAAGATCGACGATCGCCTGCCGCAACTGCTCGTAAACGCGCTGCACGCCCGAGCCGCGAACCGGCCGCTCGGGCGCCAACTCTGTCTTGCTGCCGGATCGGGTGTTCATCGCGCGCCTGCTCGAAAGTCCGGCAGTATTGACACGAAACTTCGCTGTGTGCAATCTGTCGACAAGGTGCATACACGGAACGACGCCGCTGACGTGCTCTCGATCCTGACGAGTCCGCCGCGGCGAATGTGGATGAACTGAAACAGGGAGAGACGAACAATGAAAACATCACTGAAGGCGGCTTTGGCCGCATTGGCGCTGACGCTCACGCTGGGCACCGCGACTTACGCCGCCGATATCAAGATCGGCGTTCTGGTGCCGACCACCGGCGGTCAGGCGACCTACGGCCAGGACATGGCCAACGCCGTGCAGATCGCCATGGACGAACTCAATAAGGCGGGCGGCGGCAACACTTACAGCGAAGTCGTCGGCGACGACGGCTGCGATCCGCAGCAGGCGGTGAATGCGGCGACCAAACTCGCCTCCTCGGGCATCGCGGCCGTGATCGGCGGCTATTGCTCGGGCGCGACGATTCCAACGCTCAAGATTTTCGGCGACGCCAAGCTGCCGATGGTGATTACCGCCGCCAACTCGACTAAGCTGATCCCGGCCAATCCGGGCAATGCGTTCATGATCAACTCAACCGGCAACGACCAGGTCGCCAAGGCCATGGAAGTGTTCAAGGCCAAGGCCTTCAAGTCGCTCGCCATCGTCAACGAAGGCGACGCCTACAGCCAGGATCTTGCGACCCTCGCCCAGACCAGCTTCACCGCTGCGGGCGGGACTGTGCCGGACTTCGAGACCGTCAACAAAGGCGAGCAGGACTTCTCGGCCGTGGTCACCAAGATCAAGGCAGCGGCTCCCGACGCCGTGTTCTGGACGGCTTATGACGATGACGGCGGGCCGTTCATCAAGCAGCTCCGCGAGGGCGGCTACCAGGGCACGATTATCGTCGGTGACGGCTCGACCTCGGCGAACCTCTTCAAGCTCGCCGGCGACGCGGCCGAGGGCGTGCTCGCCTTCTCGAGCCCGATTGCCGACTTCCTGCCGGCGGCCAAGGCGTTCTCCGATACCTACAAGGCCAAGTACAGCGCCGATCCCGGCCCCTATGCCCCGCTCACCTATGACGGCATGAAGCTGCTCGCCTCCGCCATCACCGCGGCCGGCGGCACCGACAGCGCCAAGGTCATCGATGCGCTGTCGAAGGCCGACTACAAGGACGGCATCGCCGGCGAGATCAGCTTCCGGCCCGACCACACTCTCGCTCGCTCGAACTTCGTCGTGCTCGAGGGCAAGGGTGGCGCCTGGACGCTCGCCCAGTACTGATCGGCTTTAAGCCACCGGTGGAGAGGCCGGGGCCTCTCCACCTTTTTCCTCCGAGCCAAGCCGCCCAGCAGAGGCGGCATCGAACTGGGGCAGCTCGACAATGACGCTGACGACCCTGCTCGCGCAGCAATTGGTGAACGGCCTGGTGCTCGGCTCGTTCTATGCTCTTGTCGCGCTCGGCTACACCATGGTCTTCGGCGTGGTGAAGCTCCTCAATTTCGCCCATGGCGACATCTACATGGTCGGCGCCTTTGCGGGCTTTCTGGCGCTGTCGCTGGTGGCCGGCGTGGTCGGCATTGGCTGGCTCGGCGTTGCCGTCGCGATCCTGCTCTCGATGTTGGCCGTCGGTTTCCTCGGCGTCGTCATCGAACGCATCGCCTATGCGCCGATGCTGAAGGCGCCGCGGCTGTCGATCCTGATCACCGCGCTCGCCGTTTCGCTGGTGCTGCAGAACGGCGTTCTGACGCTGACCAACGGACAGATCATCGCGTTCAGTCCGAAACTCGGCTTTGCCGGGATCAACCTCGGCGGGGTGTTCATCAACTACAAGCAGATGGCGCTCGCCGGCACCGCCGCCATCCTGATGCTCGGCCTCGAGATGTTCATCAGCCGCACCCAATATGGCCGCGCCATGCGCGCCGTGTCGGTCGACAAAGACATGTCGGAGCTGATGGGCATCGACGTCAACCGCGTCATCGCCGTCACCTTCTTTGCCGGCTCGGCGCTCGCCGCTGCGGCCGGCACTATGGCGGGCGCGTATTACGGCTCGATCTGGTACTTCATGGGCTTTCTCATCGGACTCAAGGCCTTCACTGCGGCGGTGATCGGCGGCATCGGTTCGATCCCCGGCGCGATGCTCGGCGGGCTGATTCTTGGTCTGCTCGAAAGCTTCGGCACACAGATTCCCGGCATCGGCAGCGAATGGAAGGATGTCTTCTCCTTCGGTGTGCTGATCCTGGTGCTGGTGTTCAAGCCCACTGGCCTCCTCGGCAAATCCGAACAGGAACGCATGTGATGGCGGGTCCCGTCGCACCGCCGGTCGAGCCGCGTCCGAGCGCCTGGGGTGGGCTCAACCGCGTGCTCGACACGCCCGCCAAGCGCGGTGCTGCGATCGGACTGATCCTGATCGTCATGGCGGTCGCGCCGATGGCCTTCGGGCCGTATGCCACGGTGATCCTAACCAATGCGCTGCTGTACACCATCCTCGCGCTCGGTCTGAACGTCGTGGTCGGTTATGCCGGCCTGCTCGATCTCGGCTATGCCGCCTTCTTTGCCGTGGGCGCCTATTCGGTGGGCATCCTCACCACCACTTTCGGCTGGAATTTCTGGGCGACCATCCCCGTCGCCATCGTCGCGGCGGCCGTCGCCGGCGTGATCATCGGAACGCCCACGCTGCGGCTCCGCTCCGACTATCTTGCCATCGTCACCCTCGGCTTCGGCGAGATCGTCCGCATCGCGGCGCGCAACCTCAAGATCACCGGCTCGGCAAGCGGCATCACCGGCATCGAGCAGCCCTGGCTGTTCGGCTGGCACATCGCGACGCCGACGGACTTCTACTATGTGTTCCTGGCGCTGACGATCATCGGTATCCTGGTCTCCGTCCGGCTCAGCAATTCGCGTCTCGGCCGCGCCTGGCTCTATGTCCGGCACGACGAGGATGCCGCCGAGGCGATGGGCATCAACCGCGTGCGGGTGAAGCTCGCCGCTTATGTAATCGGCGCGATCTACGGCTCGATCGGCGGGGCGTTCTTCGCCGTCAATTTCACCGCCATCTCGCCTGAGAGCTTTTCGTTCAAGCAATCGACGCTGTTCCTGATGGCGGTGATCCTCGGCGGCATGGGCAAGATTCCGGGTGTCATCCTCGGCGCCTTCATTGTCGTGCTGGCGCCTGAACTGCTGCGCGATCTCGGCAGTTTCCGCTATCTGATCTTTGCCGTCGGGCTGCTCCTCATCATGCTCTATCGGCCGAGCGGCATCTGGCCGGTGCGGAGCGCCAAATGACCGGGCCTTCGCTCATCCTCTCCGGCGTGACACTCGGCTTTGCCGGCAACACTGTGTTGCAGAGCGTCGACTTTGCCGTCGCCCCAAACAGCATTGTGAGCCTTATCGGCCCCAACGGGGCGGGCAAGACCTCGCTCTTCAACTGCATCACCGGCTTCTACAAGCCCCGAGCTGGGAACATTGCGTTCGAGGGCACGGCGCTGCTGCCGCTGAAGCCGTTCCAGGTCACCCGCGCCGGCATCGCCCGCACCTTCCAGAACGTCCGGCTGTTCCGGCAAATGTCGGTGCTCGAAAACGTCATGTCGGGGCAGCATTGCCGCACCAGCTCCGGTGCCGTCGGCGCGATCCTCGGCCTGCCGTCGCAGCGCCGCGAGGAGCGCGAGATTCACGATGTTGCCGCGGATTGCCTGCGCTTTGTCGGCATCGCCGAAGACGAGTGGCCGCGCGAGGCGACGACGCTGGCCTATGGCCATCAGCGGCGTGTCGAGATCGCCCGGGCGCTGGCCACCAAGCCGCGCCTGTTGCTGCTCGATGAGCCGGCGGCCGGCCTGACGCGCAGCGAAAAGCAGGAGCTGATCGGGCTGATCGGGCGCATCCGCGACGAGCGCGGCATCGCCGTGCTGCTGATCGAGCACGACACCGGCCTCGTGATGTCCATCTCCGAGCGCGTCAGCGTGCTCGACCACGGTGTCATGATCGCCGAGGGGACGCCCAAGCAGATCCAGTCCGACCCCAAGGTGATCGAAGCCTATCTCGGCAGCGAAGACGCGGAGGCGGCCCTTGCGCTCTGAGGCTCCGGTCGTTCTGTCGCTCAATGGCGTCGAGGCCGGCTATGGCCGCATTCGGGCGTTGCACGGCATCGACCTCGAAGTGCGCGCGGGCGAGATCGTGGCGCTGCTCGGCGCCAATGGAGCGGGCAAGACCACGACCCTCAAGACCATTTCCGGCCTCGTTCGCGCCACGGCCGGTTCAGTGTTGTTCGAAGGCACGGAACTGGTCGGCCGCAAGGCAAGCGATATCGCCCGCCTGGGCGTGGTTCATGTGCCCGAAGGCCGGCATGTGCTGCGCGGGTTGAGCGTGCGCGAGAACCTCGAGCTTGGCGGCTTCACCGTGTCCGACCCGCGCCTGCGACGCGAGCGGCTCGAGCGGGCCTTCACGCTGTTTCCCATCCTGAGAGAGCGCCAGCATCAGGATGGATCGCTGCTCTCGGGCGGCGAGCAGCAGATGCTCGCCATTGGCCGCGCCCTGATGCATGGCCCAAAGGTGCTCTTGCTCGACGAACCCTCGATGGGCCTCGCTCCCAAGCTGGTGCTCGAGACTTTCCGCATCATCCGCGATCTCAACCAGGCCGGTGTCACCATCCTCCTGGTCGAGCAGAATGCCAGGCTGGCCCTCAAGCTCGCAGACTATGGCTACGTGCTCGAAGCCGGCAGCATCCGCATGGACAGCGATGCCGACACGCTGGGCGCCAGCAACTCCATCGTCGAGGCCTATCTTGGCGCGTGAGCTACCCCAGCTTCTTGTAGTTGAGAGTCGTGGTCTCGGTCAGCGTCGCGGCCGGCGCATCGAACCAGCCGCTCGCCAGCAGCGCCGCGCGCACGCGCTCGTTCAGCCCGCCTTTGGTCTGGTGCTCCTCGACCAGCCCGCCGAACGCCTCCGCTGGCGTGTGCTTCGCGGTGTCGGCGAGCATGCCCAGCAGCGACACGACGAAGCCGCGCGCATCGGGCTCGCTGAGCCCCGCGCCGGTACCGACATCGATCAGCGCCCGCTGCAGTTCGAAATAGCTCGACATGAAGGCGTTGAGCCCCCCGAAATGCAGCTTGCTCTCGTTGCTGGCGACGAACAGATCGCCGAGCGGCGCCATCAGTTTCACGATCTGGGGTACTGCCGGGTACGTGGCCATCGGGCCGGTACCGCGCGCAATGCCGGGCAGAGGGATAAAGCGGCAGACCGTCGCTTTGGGCCAGCGCTTGCGGATGTCGGCGAGCGAAAATCCCGCCACCATGCTGGCGAGGATCTGGCCCGCGCCGAATTCGACGCCGGCCATCGCCTCATCGAGATGCATTGGCCGCATGCCGAGGAAGACGATATCGGCCTTTGCGACCTCGGCGTTGCTCGCTGCGCGGCTGACCTTTGCGAACTTCGCGGCCAGCGCCAGCGACATCGCCTCCGAGCGCGGCGAAACGACGATCTCCGGCGCATCGGGCAGCGATTGCAGCCCCTCGATCACGGCCGCCGAGATCGTCCCCGTGCCGATGAACCCGATCCGCATTCCCTCAACTCCACAATCTGACTGAAGGACCTCGATATGACACTCACCTGGCGCGGCGTCATCCCCGCATTGATGACCGAAATGAAACAGAACGGTGACCTCGACCTCGAGGCCACCGCGCGGCACATCGACTCCTGCCTCAGCGCCGGCTGCGAAGGTTTCGTGATGCTCGGCACGCTCGGCGAGAATTCCTCGCTGGCGCTTGAGGAGAAGGAGGCAGTCGTTGCCGCCGCCGTGAAGGCTGCAAAGGACCGCGTGCCGGTGATCGCCGGCGTTGCCGAATACACCACCAGGCTCGCCATCGCCGCCGCCAACCGGATGGGTGCGGCTGGTGCGACCGGCATCATGGCGCTGCCAACCATGGTCTACCAGACCGACGCGCGGGAGAGCATCAATCACTTTCGCACGCTGGCGCGCAACATCGACCTGCCGATCATGATCTACAACAACCATGTGGCCTACAAGGTCGACCTCAAGCCCGAGGATTTCGCCGATCTCGCGAGCGAGAAGAACATCGTTGCGGTCAAGGAATCGAGCCATGACAGCCGCCGCATCACCGACATGATCAATCGTCTTGGCGACCGCTTCGCCATCGTCAGCGGCGTCGACGACCTGTTCCTCGAGAATGCGCTGTTCGGCGCCACCGGCTGGGTCTCGGGCCTCGCCAATTCCTTCCCGCGCGAAGCGGTGCAGCTGTTCAAGCTGGCCAAGGCCGGCCAGGTCGGCGAAGCGCTCGCTCTCTACCGCTGGTTCATGCCGCTGCTGCATCTCGATGTGGCGACCAAGCTGGTGCAGTACATCAAGCTTGCCAATCAGATGACCGGCGAGGGCAGCGAATGGGTGCGCGCCCCGCGCCTGACGCTCGAGGGCGAGGAGCGCAAGCGCATCTCCGCCATCATCCAGCACGCCGTCGACACCCGTCCGCAGCTCAAGCTGGTCGCCTGATATCTTGGACGCGGACGTCGCCATCGTCGGAGCCGGAATCGTCGGCGTCGCGACAGCCTATAAGCTGCTCGAGGCCGGCCGCAGCGTCGTGCTGATCGACCGCAAGGGCATTGCCGAGGAAACTTCGCGCGGCAACGCCGGCGCTTTTGCGTTCTCCGACATCATGCCGCTCGCGACCCGCGACATGCTCGCAAAACTGCCGCGCTGGCTCAGCGACCCGCTCGGCCCGTTGACCATCCGTCCGGAATATCTGCCGCAGATCACGCCGTGGCTGCTGCGCTTCTGGCGCGCCGGCTGGCCGGACCGCGTCGAGGCCGGCATCAGGGCGCAGGCGGCGCTGATGCGGGTGGCGCGGCGGGAAATGGATGCGCTGGTGGCGAGCGCCGGGCTCGGCGCCATGGTCTGCTCCGACGGCGTGCTCGAGCTCTATGAGAGCGAGGCGGAGCTGCGTGCCGCCGGCAGGGAGCTC
>CAZNAE010000041.1:0-1421 GCA_964570695.1 uncultured Devosia sp. | reverse complement strand
ACCGAGCGCGGCTACAACACCACGCTGCCGCCCGGCGCGTTCGATCTCCGCCGGCAGCTGGTCTTCGGCGGCCACGGCTTCGTCGTCACCCCGCTCGCCACCGGCATCCGCGTCGGCGGTGCGGTGGAACTCGGTGGTCTCAACCTGCGGCCCAATTTCGCGCGTGCTCGTGCCATGCTGCAAAAGGCGGCGATGATGATGCCGGGCCTCAAGACCATCGGCGGCAAGCAATGGATGGGCTTTCGGCCATCACTGCCCGATAGTCTCCCCGCGATCGGCCGCTCGCGCGCCTCGCCCCATATCGTCTATGCTTTCGGCCACGGCCATCTCGGCCTCACGCAATCGGCGGGCACGGGCCGGCTGGTCGCCGAGCTCATCACCGGCGCGCCGCCTTCGCTCGACCTCGCGCCGTTCTCGCCGCAACGCTTCTAGGACCCGACCATGTCACGCCACACCTTCTCCTGTATCGACGGCCACACCTGCGGCAATCCGGTGCGCCTCGTCGCCGGCGGCGGGCCGCTGCTCAAGGGCGCCAACATGATGGAGCGGCGGGCCGATTTCCTCGCCAACCACGACTGGATCCGCAAAGGGTTGATGTTCGAGCCGCGCGGCCACGACATGATGTCGGGCTCGATCCTCTATCCGCCGACGCGCGAGGATTGCGACATCGCGGTGCTGTTCATCGAAACGTCGGGGTGCCTCTATATGTGCGGCCACGGCACCATCGGTACGGTCACGATGGCGATCGAGAACGGCCTCGTCACGCCGAAGACGCCGGGTGTGCTCAACCTCGACGTGCCCGCCGGCAAGGTCGTCGCCGAATACGCGATGAATGGCGAGTACGTCGACGAGGTGCGGATCACCAACGTGCCGAGCTTCCTTCATTCGCGCGATCTCGAGATCGATTGCCCGGGGCTCGGCAAGCTCACCGTCGATGTTGCCTATGGCGGCAATTTCTATTGCATTGTCGATCCACAGCAGAACTTCTCCGACCTCGCCGACGTCAGCGTCGGCGACCTGCTGCGCTGGAGTCCCGCTCTACGCACGGCGATGAACGAGCGCTACAGCTTCGTTCATCCCGAGAATCCCAATATCAACCGCTGCACCCACGTCATGTGGACCGGCAAGCCGCAGAAGCCGGGCTCGACTGCCCGCAATGCCGTGTTCTACGGCGACAAGGCGATCGACCGCTCGCCCTGCGGCACCGGCACGTCGGCCCGCATGGCGCAGTGGGCGGCGCGCGGCAAGCTCAAGGTCGGCGACGCCTTCATCCACGAATCGATCATCGGCTCGATCTTCAAGGGCCGGGTCGAAAAGGCCGTCACCGTCGGCAACTACGAGGGCGTCGTCCCCTCCATCGCCGGCTGGGCACGCCAGACTGGCATCAACACCATCTTCATCGACGACCGCGACCCGTTCGC
>CAZNAE010000040.1:21306-26193 GCA_964570695.1 uncultured Devosia sp. | reverse complement strand
GCAATATGGGACTCGAAAGCCGCTTCGACTATTCGGCTTTCGGCGACAGCGTCAATGTCGCGTCGCGGGTCGAGGGCGAGAGCAAGATCGTCGGTTTCGATATCGTCGCCGCCGAAGCGACGCGGCTCGCGGTGCCCGATCTCGCCTGGCTCGAAGCCGGTACAGTGCAGCTCAAAGGCAAGTCGCAACGGCTGCCGGTGCATATCCTCGTCGGCGATGTGGCGCTGGCGCAGTCGCCGGCCTTCGTCGAGTTACGCAGTGCGCATACCGCGCTGGTCGAAGCGCTGCAGCACGGCACCGGCGGCGAAGCGCTGGCGTTGTGCAAGGCCCGCGCCACGGCGGTCACGCCGGCGCTCGCGCGGTTCTACGAGCTGCTGCCCGGCCGGATCTCGGACTTCATGTCGCCCGCGTAAGCCTGCCGCATCTGCTCGATCTCGGCGAGCACAGCGTGGAACGCTGACCAGTCGTCGCTTTCGGCGACCGGCGCCCACAGCGCTTCCATCTCGTCGATCAGCATAGTGCGCGGGATGGTGCGGGCGAAGTACGGATGGTCCAGATTGACCGAGAGAGCCGCCTCGTATGCTTCGAGCGCTGCCCGGACCGGCGCGAACGCCTCGGTCGCGTAGGCCGATGCGACTGGGCTCTGTACCGCCCGCAAACTGCTCAGCAGACCGCCGCGCCAGTCGAACCAGAACTGCTCATAGCCGATCTGGCTCTGGTGCAGGAACGCGAAGATGGCGAGTGCCAGTTCGGCATCCGGCTCCTCGCCGCGGGAGTTGAGACCGAGTCGCCGTAGAACCGCGCTCCAGATGCCGCGTTGGAAGGCCGGCCAGAAGCCGTTGAGCGCGGCCTCGATGCCGGTGTGCTCGCCGAGCGGCAGCAGGCATTCGGCGAGCCGCGTCAGATTCCAGGCCAGCGCGTCGGGCTGGCGGCCAAAAGCGTAGAGCCCGGTCTCGTCGAAATAGGCGGCGGTGAAATTCGGATCGTAGGTGGGGAGGAACCGCCACGGGCCGTAGTCAAAACTCTCGCCGGTGATGTTGATGTTGTCGGTGTTGAGTACGCCGTGCACGAAGCCGGCGGCGATCCAGTTGGCGCCCGTCGCCGCGACGCGGCGCGCCACCTCGGCCATGAAGTTTTCCGCCCGCGCATTGTCGCCGGGTGGCGCCACGTCCGGCATATAGGTCGCGAGCGAATAATCGAGCAGTCGCGACAGATGCTCGGTGTCCTTGAGATAGCTCAGGCGCTGGAAGCTGCCGATGCGGATGTGGCCGTGGCTCAGTCGCACCAGCACGGAGGCGCGGGTGGGCGAGGGCTCGTCGTGCCGCTCCAGCTCCTCGCCGGTTTCGATCAGGCTGAGGCTCTTCGAGGTATCGACGCCAAGCGCCTCGAGCATCGCTGTCGCCAGTACCTCGCGTACCCCGCCCTTCAGCGTCAGCCGGCCATCTGCATTGCGCGACCAGGGCGTCCGCCCGGAGCCCTTGGTGCCGAGGTCGAGCAGCCGGCCGGCCTCGTCGTAAAGCTGCGCAAAGAGGAAGCCGCGGCCGTCGCCGAGGCCGGGATTGTAGGTCTGGAACTGGTGGCCGTGATAGCGGAGCGCCAGCGGCTGCTCGAAACTGCCGGGGATCGGCACGAAGCGGCCGAAATGCTCGAGCCATTGGTCATCGGTCAGCGTGTCGAGCCCGATGCTCTCGGCCGCCCGCTGATTGCGATAGCGCAGGGTGAGCTTCGGAAACTCAGCCGGCTGCACCGGGTCGAAGAATTCGGCGCCGAGCGCGGCGTGAGATTTGGCGGGGCGCAGGACCATGCCGTTCGGTAGCCCGGACCTCGTCCTTCGACAAGCTCAGGATGAGGCCCTCAATTTTCCAAGCCCTCATGGTGAGCTTGCCGAACCACGAGGGCGCTGGCACCGGCGCTAGCGCCGGAACACCCCGACCATCTCCACATGCGTCGACCAGGCGAACTGGTCGACGGGCGTCACCGTCTCCAGTCGGTAGCCACCGGCGATGAGGATCGCGGCGTCACGGGCGAAGGTTTTGGGTTCGCACGACACGGCGACGACGGTTTTGACCTTCGATTTCGCCAGCTCGCGCGCCTGCGCTTCAGCGCCGGCACGTGGCGGATCGAACACCACGGCGTCATAACCGGTGAGCTCGAAGGGCACGACGGGCTCGCGGAACAGGTCGCGGCTCG
The DNA here is from genome assembly GCA_964570695.1 of uncultured Devosia sp. Taxonomy (GTDB): domain Bacteria; phylum Pseudomonadota; class Alphaproteobacteria; order Rhizobiales; family Devosiaceae; genus Devosia_A. Next base: position 24,003 of record CAZNAE010000040.1, on the reverse strand, counting down.
CAGCCGTCAACGGCTTCAGCCCCTGTGTGTGCCGCACGGCAGCTTGCAGCGCGGCGATCGCCGGCTTGTCGGAATCGGCCGCGAAGACTTTTGCCTTCTCCGCCAGTCGCAGCGCGAAGGGGCCGGTGCCGCAGAACAGGTCGGCCACCGATTTCGCTGCACCGACCCCATCGAGCACCAGTCTCGCCAGCGCCTGCTCGGCCGCCTCCGTCGCCTGGAGGAAACCGCCGATCGAGAGTTCCACAGTGGCCTTGCCCATCCGGACTGCCGGCGGGCGCGTCTGCAGCACCGGCTCGCCGTTGAGCGAGAGCCGGGCCAGTTGCAGCCGCTGCGCCAGCGGCACCAGCCGCTGCAGGCCCATGCGTTTTTCGGTCTTGATGGCGACGTCGAGGCCCGTCGCGGTCGCCGTGAACGATACATCGCAATCGCCCACCGTGCCGCCGATCTGCCGGGCGATGGTCGGCGCAGCTTTGGCCAGCGACGGCACCAGGATCGGGCAGGTTTCAATGTTCAGCAGGTCGTGGCTGCGCGCCCGCATATAGCCGGCCTCGCGGTCGCGCACATGCAGCGTCGCCCGCCGTCTCCCCTCGCCATGCGCCTCGATCAGCGGCTCGACCGCGACCGTGATCCCGGCCTGTACCAGCGCCGACTCGACCAGCCCGCGCTTGAAGCCTTCGTAGAGCGTCGGCCCCAGATGTTGCAGCGTGCAACCGCCGCAAGTGGTGAAATACGGGCAGAACGGCTCGATCCGGTTCGGACTGCTCGTCAGCAGCGCGCGGATCGTGCCGCGGTCGCCCTCGGCGTCCACCTCCGCCGTCTCGCCGGGTAGCGCGAAGGGCACGAACAGGGTGCCGGTTTCGGCATGGGCAATGCCGTCGCCCCGGTCGCCCAGGGCCGAAATGCTGACAATTGGCATCAGACCGCTGGCCGCGAGACGTATTCGAGCAGGCTCGCCAGCGACACGAAGGGGATGCCGGCGCGCTCGCTGAGGCCGCTGGCGCAGGTTGAGACGGTCGAGACGCCGAGCCCGCAGTTTTGTGGAATATCGTTCTTCACGAAACGCGTCGCCCATTCGTTGAGTTCGGGCGCGAACAGCCCCTTGTCCCCCGCATACCCGCAGCAGGACACGCTGTTGAGCGGCGCAACCGTTTTGGCGCAGGCGGCGGCAACCGCCATGATCGCCGATTGTTCCTTCATCCGCTGCGCCGAGCAATTGTAGTGCACCGCGACGGCCGGAATCGGCCGGTCGATGGTGAGCTTGGGCAGCACCTCCGCCAGCAGGAACTCGGCGCTGTCGGCGACCGTCAGCGCCGACTGGTGTTCCTTGAGATGCTTGGCGCAAGTCGAGGCGTCGGTCAGGACGCGCGCACCTGAGGCCGCGAGCTTTTCCGCCAGCCGCGCGCCGACGCGCTCGGCTTCCTCCGGGAACCCCTTGCTGAGGAAGGGCTGGCCGCAGCACCGGCCGCCGAGCCCGTCGGGCACGATGACGTCGAACCCCGCACGCTCGAGCAGCGCCAGCATGGCGTCCGTCGCTGGCAGCAAATCGTAGGGGGTCTTCGGCGTGCCGAACATGCGGGTCGGGCAGGCTGGGAAATATACCACGCGCCGGTCCGGCTGCGTCGCGATCGGCACGGGAAAGCCCGTCACCTTGGGGTTGTCGCGCAGATTGGTGCCGGCCCGCGCCTTCGGCGCGCCCGGCCCCGGCCGCAGCGCGCGGCTGACGCGCGGCGTGCCGGCCACCTTACGCATCGCGCCCGCGATGGCGTCGGTTGCCCTATTGCCGATGATCGTGCGGCTCAGCGTCTGCACGCCGACGCCGAGCTTCAGCCCGGTCTCGACCGCCCGCGTATGATCGGCGACCCGATGCGCCACCCGACGTTCGCTGTCGGTGCGGCGCTTGGCGCGTTCGCCGATCACCATTGTGCCGGTCTCGATGCCCACAGGGCAGCGGCCGGCGCAGACATTGCCGGCGGCGCAGGTGAAAAGGCCGGCATAGTCGAAGCTGTCGCTCATCGCGGCGAGGCGCGCAGGGTCCTCGCCGGTCTGGCGCAGCCGCGCCATCTCGCGCGTCGTGACGATGCGCTGGCGCGGGCTGAGCGTCAGTTGTGCGCTCGGGCAGGCCGGCTCGCAGAAGCCGCATTCGATGCAGAGGTCGACGATCGGATCGGCAAGCGGCATCAGCTTCAGATGCTCGATATGGACCGTCTTGTTGGCGGTGATCAGCACGCCGGGGTTGAGCAGGTCCTCCGGGTCGAATAGCGGCTTGATGCGCTGCATGATGCGATAGGCGGCACTCCCCCATTCGCGTTCGACGAAGGGCGCGATGGCGCGGCCGGTGCCGTGCTCGGCCTTGAGGCTGCCGCCATAGCGGATCGACACGAGCTCGCTCAGATCCTTGGAGAAACGGTCGAACTTCTCCGCCGATCCTTCCTCCATGAAATTGTCGCTCATCTGGAAGTGAAGGTTTCCAGCGAGCGCGTGGCCGAAGATGATGGCGTCCTCGTAACCGTGCTCGTCGAGGAGCTTGCGCATGTCGATGACGAAATCGGCGAGCCGGTCGATCGGCGCCGCCACGTCCTCGGTCATCATCGAGGTGCCTTTCGGCCGCGCCGCGCCGCCCGAGGCGAAGAAGCCCTTGCGCATGTCCCACAGCGCCACCGCGCGCGGCTCGTCGCCGGGCTGGAAGTCGATATCGGT
>CAZNAE010000040.1:0-21206 GCA_964570695.1 uncultured Devosia sp. | reverse complement strand
TAGGTGACCTCGGAGACGAAGCCGAGCGTCCCCTCCGAGCCGACGATCAAATGGACAAGGATGTCGATCGGGTCGTGGAAATCGACCAGCGCGTTGATCGAATAGCCGACGGTGTTCTTGATCCGGTATTTGTGGCGGATGAGCTGCACCAGTTCGGCGTTGGCCATCACCTCGTGGTGCAGCCGGTGCAGGCCCTCGAGCAGCTCTGCGTGGCTCCGGCGGAACGCCGCGACCGAGGCCGGATCGCCCGAGTCGAGCACCGTTCCATCGACCAGCATGACGCGCAGCCGCTGCAGCGTGTGATAGGTGTTGTAGGCGACGCCGCAGCACATGCCGGATGAATTGTTGTTGACCACGCCACCGATCTTGCAGGTGGCCTGGCTCGCCGGATCGGGCCCGAGCTTCTTGTTGAGCGGCTTCAGCACTTTGTTGGCCTGCGCCACGATGATCGCCGGCCCGAGCGTGATGCGCTCGCCGCCGTCGAGCACCTGCATTTTCTTGAAGCCGTCGCCCAGCACGGCCAGCACACCGTCGGAATTGGACTGGCCGCTGAGCGAGGTACCGGCGGCCCGAAAGGTCAGCGGCAGCCGCTCGGCGCGGGCGGCCGCGATCACCGCGCGGACCTCGTCCTCGGAGTTGATGACCACGACAATCGCCGGCTCCAGCCGATACTGGCTGGCGTCGCCCGCATAGGCGTAGGTCATCAGCGGATCGGTCATCAGCCACTTGCCGGCGATGACGCCTTTGAGACGCGCCGCCACGCCCGAAGCTGCCGCTTTGCGGTCCACGCTGATCGGCGCCATCTGGTTCACGCGTCGTCCTCCATTCGCGCCGGCACGCTAGGCCGATTTGCCGGCGAGCGGGAGTCGGCCATTGGTCGCGCGGCTAGCTCACCAGATCGTCCGGCCCCAGCGCCGGGCCCGGGAATGTCGCAAAGCCCGTGACCCCGCCGACCAGCTCGTTGACGGCGCGGCCAGCCTGGTCGATGGCGGAGTGGGCGTAGGCGTAGGCGCCTGAATCCGAATTGGCGATGGCGATACGGCCCCAGCCCTTGCGCGCCGCCTCGATCGGCAGCGGGCCGTCGGGCCAGAAGGCGTCCCACGGCTTCATATATTCGAGCGCGTAGCCGTGGCTCCAGCGATTGAGGGTGATCGCCTCGATGTCGCGCGCCGCGTCGAACCCGCCATCCTTGAGCGCCCGGTTGAGCAGGTCGCGCAATTCGCGCTCCATGTCGTCGAAGCTGATGGTGGTCAGCGTCTGCCGGCCGGCCTGCGCCTGGTCGCGGGCGTTCATGCCCTTGGTGCCGGGCAGCGGCATGGCCCAGAGGTGAAGCAGCATCGGCTCGGACGGATCGGCGGTGAATTTGTAATCGCCCACCGACACCGGATCGTCGGTGTACACGGCGCGCCAGAAGGCATTTGGCGCGGTAAAACCGTCGATCTTGAGCTTGTCGAATGCCGTCCAGTCCTTGATCAGCACGGTGCCATAGATCAACGGCACCTTGATCTGGTCGTTTAGCCCGTCGATCTGAGCCGGGCTCAATTCGTCGGTGATGTGCGGCAGGATGCGGTTCCAGCAGGCGAGGATGACCTGCGAAGCGCTGAGCGATTTGAGCTTGCCGGCTTCGACATAGGTCAGCGTCACCGATTTCGCGCTCGCCGGGTCGCCTTCGTGCTTGACCCGCACGACCGAGGCTTCGAGCCGCAGCCGCACCGGGTTCTCGGGCAGATCGAGTTTGGTGTAGTCGACGACATTGTTGACCAGCTCCTCCATGCTGGCGCCGGGCAGCGCCGCCGGGATGAGCTTGCGCACCAACGCCCGCGCGACGCCCGCGTTGCCGTCGGGGAAATGGTAGATGTAGTCGTCCTGGTCGATCTTCTCGAGCCGGCCGGAGGGCGACATGGTCTTGTACGGCTTGTCGCCGAGGTTCATGCCGTCGAACCCGGGCACGCCGATGCCCCAGGCGTCGAGCGCCGTGGTGCCCTCGATGCCCATGCCGAGATATTCCTCGGTGGCGTTCTTGAAATAGGTGACGAGCTGCGGGTCGTAGCCGCAGATCTGGGTCAGGAAATCGTCATAGGTGGTCTTGCTCAGGAGCTCGAACTTTTCCTCGAGGCTTTTGCCGTCGAGGTAATCCTGCGGCGAGTCGATGAGCTCGATCAAATTGGCCTTGGCGGTTTCATTGAGCGGCGTCAGCGGCACCCAGTCGGCGGCGCTGTCGGTCTCGACCACCAGCGCGTCGATGCCGAAATCTTCCTTGCGGAAGAAATGCGCGTCGCTCAGCCCGTGATTGTCCCACCATTTCTGGTCGTAGAAGTCCTTGAAGCGCTCGGTGGCGATGCCAACATCGATCAGCACCTGCTTGACGAGGTCGGAGAACTGGCTCGGCGTCTGCAGGCTCTGCGAGCCGCCATAGCCGATCAGCAGCTTGCCGCTCGCCGAGGTGAATTCGTTGCGGCGCGCGTGGCCGCCGAACTCGTCGTTGTTCTCGAGGATCAGGATTTTGGCGTCGGGCTTCTGCTGCCGGTAGAGCAGGGCCGCTGCCAAGCCCGAAATGCCGCCACCGACCACCACGAGGTCGTAGCTTTCGGCGGTTGGCTCCGGGGCCGGAGCGTTGGCCCAGAAGCTGCCGTCGCGCACGGCATGCATGATGTTCATGGCGTCGAGCGAGTGGCCGCGCAGTCCGGTCAGTTTCGCGGGATCACCAGTTTGCGGCGTCGCGGAGAGGCTGAAGCTCGGCATCGCGGAGAGCGCGATCGTCCCCGCCGTCAGCGCCACTCCGTTGAGAAAGTCCCGGCGGCTGATCGGCCGGTCCATGCCCAGTTGTTTGTCGCGGTCGGAATGCTGCGGCATCGGAAATCTCCCCCTGAACGACTGGCCCAGGGGGAGTTTTGCGCGTTTGCGCGAGGTTGGCTAGGGCAGCGGGGAGGTCGGCGTACCACCACATCGTCAGCCTCGCGTCGGCGCGATCAGATATCGACATCGTCGTCGGGGCGCGGCTGCGCCGGCCCGCGGCGGATCTCGTTGGCGGCGCGGCGGAGGATGTCCGCCAGCCGCCGATTGTTCTCCGGATCACGCTCGCGCACCGCCTGCTTGATGGCGTCCTTGAGATCGCGGCGGGCGTCGTTCACCTCGGGGGCGACGTCGTCCATGTCGCGGTCGGGACGCGGCGGGGCCTCGCGGAACTTCTGCTCCGCCTCGTCCCACTTCTCCCGGACTTTCGCGAACTGCTCGCCGATCCGGCTCAGATGGGCGAGCGTCCCTTCAACCGCGGCGCGGTTGTCGCTGAGGTAGGTCTTGCCTTCCTCGGTGATGGTGTAGAGCCGCTTGTTGCCCTCGGCCACCGAGGTCACGTAGTTGGCTTCCTCGAGGAAGGTCAGCGCCGGGTAGACGACGCCCGGGCTCGGCACGTACAGACCGCCGGTCTTTTCCTCGATGGCCTTGATGAGATCGTAGCCGTGGCGCGGCTGCTGCTCGATGAAATAAAGGGCCACGAGGCGCAGATCCCCTGAGGCCAGCATCCGGCCGATGCGGAAGCTGTCGCCCCAGTCGCCCCAGCCACCGCGACCTGCAGCGCCACCCGGACCGCCGGGTCCGAAGCGCCCGGGACCACCGCCCCAGCCACCCCAGCCACGACGCCCCATGGCCTCGAACTTGCGCCAGAGATGCTGGCGATGCCGCTCGGCATGCTCTTCGTCAAAACGGGTCATTTTTGTCTCCGATATATCTTACGATAGTCCAGAGATAGACCCAGGCCGGACAGGCGTCAAGATAGTACGTAAGATATATCTTTGCGGGACGTGCCGGAGGCGACGGGACAATCCACGGGAGCCCAGGCCGACGCCTTCCACCATGCTCCGCATACTTTCCCTCCTTGGTGAATAGGGAGGATCCCGACTGCTAGGCCCAGCCGCCCTACCGTATCGCCGCGATATATCTTTCCGCGCTTCGTTGCACCGCCGCCTTCGCGTCGTGGTCCAGCACCCGGTCCCACCAGCCGGCATAAATCCGGTCGAACGGGTAAGCGCGGATGGATTTGACGATGCGTTCGACCGACCTGGCATTCAGCGGCACGAGGTTGGGGAACGAGTACATGAAGCTCACCCAGCGCCGGTCCGGCACCACCATGATCGAATCGCCAGTGAGGAGCGCCCCTTTGCCGCCGGCGCCCGCCGCCCAATGCAGCACGGTCGAGCCCGGAAAATGTCCGCCGGTGCGGACCAGCGTGATGCCGTCGATCACCGGCCGGCTCTCGCCCGACCAGAACTCGATCGAGGAGTCCGGCCGCATCACCCAGTCGCGGTTGTCTTCGTGCAGATAGATCGGCACGCCGCCCAGTTCGCGGCTCCAGTCGACCATGGTGGCATAGAAGTGAGGGTGCGAGATGGCGATCGCCTTGACGCCGCCCTTGGCGGCGATCGCCTCGAGCGCTGCGTCGGTGATGAGCGGCGTGCAGTCCCACATCACCCCACCGTCGGCCCGGGTGACGATCAGCGCCCGCTCGCCGATGGCGATCTGCGGGGTCGAGCCAAGCCCGATGAGCCCGGGCTCGAGTTCGCGAATCTCATTGGTGTGCCGGGTCCGCAACTCGTCGAGCGTGGTCCAGTGCTGGCCATTGCCATTCACATATTGCCGGTCGTCGGCGCAGATCAGGCACGTGTCGCGCGGCACGTCGGTTTCGAGGTAGCCGACGCCGCAGGTGGTGCAAATGTATGAGGGCATAGCAATCTCCAAGCCAGCCGGCAGGCTATTGCTTTCGCTTCCACATCTCCAGCGCGCTGAGGCTGTCGCCGGCCTTGGCGATGCAGAACTGATAGATGTCCCAGCTGGTCACTATGGTGCCATAGTAATTTGTGCGCTGCCGGGCTTCGGTCTTGAGGCGGAGGATCAGATCGCGGTCGGAGGCCTGAAGATCGGTGCGGAGCGAGAAGTCGCGGGCCTGCCGCACGGCATAGTCGAACGGGTCCCAGCCCCGGATGGCGACCTCCCACGGATAGCCGGCGAAATCACGGAATTCGAGGCTCCAGCTAAAGCCGTGGCCGAGCGGACCGGGCTCGACATATTCGTTGCGGAACGTCGCGCGATGGAGCGTGAGGCCAACGGCATCGAGTTGCGCCACGAGGGCCCCGCCGAACGCCATCCAGTCCGCCCAGCGGTCGGCGTCGACCGCGAGGTCGATGTCGATGTCGCGCCAGACCATCAGATCGTAGCCGGCGCTACCGGTGACGGTCGGCTCGCCGAAGCGGTCCTGGAGCAGCGCGAAAAGTCCAGTGTCGGCCAGGAGCCCCCGCGCCTCGTCGCGCAGCGACTTGGCCGTCTCGGCTCGCGCTTCGGACGGACTGGGCATCTTCCTCGACCCTCTTGGCGGGGCATTCAACAAAAAACCCGGCCTTTTTGCGAGGCCGGGTTCTTCAAACTGTCAGGTCGCCGACACGGCCTATTCGGCCTTGGGAGCGGCTGCCGCCTCGGCGGCATCCTTTTCGGCGAGCTCGCGGGCGAGTGCCTCGGCGGCCGCGACCTTCTCGGCCTCGCGGGCGTTCTTGGCCTCGAGCGCGGCATCGCGCTCGCCGGCTTCGATCTTCTTGGTGCGGGCGTTCGTCGATTCGAAGATACGCGCCGATTTACCACGACGATCACGCAGATAGTACAGCTTGGCGCGCCGCACCTTGCCGCGCTTCAGCACTTCGATGCGGTCGATGTTGGGGCTCAGCACCGGGAAGACGCGCTCGACGCCTTCGCCGTAGGAAATCTTGCGGACCGTGAAGCTCTCATTGAGGCCGTGGCCGAGACGGGCGATGACCACACCCTCGTAAGCCTGGAGGCGTTCCTTCTCGCCTTCGCGCACCTTCACCCAGACCTTGACGGTATCGCCATGGGTGAAATCGGGGTGGTTGGAGCGCGCCGCGAGGGCGTCGTGCTGCTCTTTGTCGAGCTGGGCAATGATATCGGGCATGCGATGATCCGTTCTGATCTTTTCAATGGGGCGTTTCGCCAGAGGATGCCCTCAGCCGCCCGGTCTTGTTTGCACGGAGTTATGTGACGTTATTGGCCGGGCCGAAGCCCTAAGCGAGCGCGCGTATAGAGCAAGACCGCCCGCGAGTCTAGGGCTTGGCGCGTCTTGCCGGCCCGCGCCGGTTGCGTCTCGCGCCATCAGCGCCGCTTTGACACCATTGCATCACCTGACTAGCTTTCGAGACGATGCAACGGGGCTGCTTTGATGACTGAACCCTCCTTCCTCGGCAGCCTTTTCGGGGACGCGCGCACGCGGACGCGGCTGGTATTCATCTATACCGGTCTCGTCGGTTTCAACATCGTTGCCTGGGCCTGGGCGTTCGTGGCGTTTTCGAGCCAGCCGATCCTGATCGGCACCGCGTTCCTCGCCTATGTGTTCGGTCTGCGCCATGCCTTCGATGCCGATCACATCGCCGCCATCGACAATGTCGTGCGCAAGCTCATGCAGGAGGGGCGGAAGCCGCTCACCGTCGGCTTCTGGTTCTCGCTCGGCCACTCCTCGATCGTCATCATTGCCTCGGCGATCATCGCGGCCAGCGCGGCGGCGCTGCAGGGCCAGCTCGACGCGTTGCACGAGGTCGGCGGCGTCGTCGGCACGCTCGTGTCGGCGTTCTTCCTGCTCGCCATCGGCCTCGCCAATCTGCTGGTCCTCCGCGGTATCTGGGCCGCCTTCGCGCGCGCCAAGCGCGGCGAGAAGATCCTCGACGAGGATCTCGACGCGATGCTCGCCAACCGCGGTTTCCTCGCCCGCATCTTCCGCCGCGTCTTCGGCGTCGTGCGCCGCTCATGGCACATGTACCCGGTCGGCTTCCTGTTCGGGCTCGGCTTCGACACAGCCACCGAGATCGGGCTCCTCGGCATCTCCGCGACGCAGGCCGCGTCCGGCATGAGCTTCTGGTCGATCATGGTGTTCCCGGCGCTGTTCACCGCCGGCATGGCACTGGTCGACACCACCGACAGCGTGGCGATGGTGGGCGCCTATGGCTGGGCGTTCGTCAATCCGATCCGCAAGCTCTGGTACAACCTCACCATCACCGCCGCCTCGGTCGCCGTGGCGATCTTTGTCGGTGGTATCGAGGCGCTGGGGCTGCTGTCGGACAGACTGTCGCTCACGGGCGGCATCTGGGACGTGATCGGCAACCTCAACGGCAACCTTACCAATTTTGGCTACGCAGTTGTCGGGGTGTTCCTCCTCAGTTGGCTCATCTCGACGCTGATCTATCGCGCCAACCGCTACGACGACCTGGCGACGCCGCAATAGCCGGCGCGACCTTTCGAGCATTGCCCGGCCGTCGCGGCCGGGCTAGTCATTCGCGCATGCGACCGGGCTCCCTCCAGCGCAGTCTGTTCCGCGAGACGCTTCTGGCGTTGCTCGTGCTGGCGCTCGCCTTTCTCAATTTCGGCCACGGCTCGCTGAGCGTCGGTGGCGAATACAGGCTCACCGCCGACACGTCGCTCTGCGGCGATCCGCTGACGCCGGGTGAGACCGACCATATCGTCTGTCACGCCTGCCGCGTCGGCACCGCCGCCGACCTGCCGCCGGCGCCCTGCGCAGTCGAGCCGGTGAGCTTCGCGGTTACTCCGGTGGTCTACACCGTCTCCGCAGTCTCGCAGTTCGCGCCCAACCTGTGGTTTGTGGGAAGCCCGCGCGCGCCGCCTGCCGTCTGATCTTCGATCCTCAGCGTCGTTTTCCCTTCGAGGTCAGATCATGACATTTCTTCGTCCTGCCGCGCTCGCGGCCATGTTGCTCGTCGCCCTGCCGTCGTTCGCTCTCGCCGATGACGGGCTCGTTCCCGCCGGCTGCCCGGCCGGGGCCGTCTTCACGCAAGGCGGCATCACTGTCACCGGCGCCTTCACCCGCGCCATGCTGCCGCACGCCCAATCGGCCGGCGGCTATTTCGCCATCGCCAATGCCGGCCCCGATGCCGATACGCTGACCGGGGCCAGCAGCGCCGCGGCGCCCGATATCGGCATCCACCAGATGAAGATGAATGGCCAGGTGATGGAGATGTCCGCCGTCGAGGGCGGCCTGCCGATCCCGCCCGGCGGTTCGGTGGCGCTGACGCCCGACGGTTTCCACCTGATGATGACCGGCATGCCCAAGCCGTTCACCCAAGGCGCCTGCGTGGCGCTGACGCTGCACTTCGCCAAGGCCGGCGACCTGCCGGTGCTGCTCAATATCGGCGGGGTGGCGCAGGACGCGGCACCGACAAGCGGCGGCGTTCCGGTCAAATCATCCGGCGGCATGGACATGTCCGGCATGTCGATGAGCCAGTAGAGGTCGCCGCCATGAAAACCGCATCCGAGTTTCCGACCATGAAAAAAGCTCTTCTCACCGCAGCCTTCATCCTGTTCCTGGCATCGCCGGCTTTCGCGCATGCGCATTTGATGAGCGAGCAGCCCGCCGACGGCGCCACCGTCACCGCCGCGCCGTCCGTGCTGATCCTGACCTTCTCCGAAGGCGTCTCGCTCAAGTTCACTGGCGTCACCCTAGCGGGTCCTTCCGGCCCGGTGACGCCCGGCGCTGCGACGCTCGACGCCGCGGGCACAACGCTGAGCCTGCCACTCGATGCGCCGCTGCCGGCCGGCAGCTATAGCGTTGCCTGGCATGCGCTCTCGACCGACGGCCACAAGACGACGGGCACCTACGCCTTCACCGTGCAGTAACGGGTGGACACCGCCCTCATCCTCTGCCGGTTCCTGCAATACGGGGCGGCGATGCTGATCTTCGGCATCGCCGCCTTTGCGGGTTTTATCGCGCCGGACGGGCTGCGCGACCGTTTCGGCGTGCTCACCGGCCGGGTGAGTGCGATGCTGGCGCTGGTGATCGCGCTGACCGCCGTCGGCTGGTTCATGCTTGAGGCGGCCGAGGCCGGCAATGGTTGGGCCGATGCGGTCAGTCCGGACACGCTTGCGGCGCTCGCCGTCGAAACGGCGTTCGGGCAAGCCTGGATCTGGCATCTGGCCTGCGTGGCGGTGTTGCTGATCGGACTTGGCGTGCGCGGCAACGCACGCCGCTGGGCGGCTCTCGTTGCCTCCGTGCTAGTGCTGGCAAGCCTCGGGCTCGTCGGTCACGCGGCGATGCAGGATGGCGCCATCGGCATGCTGCACCGGCTGAACGACATGCTGCACCTGCTGTCGTCCGGCTTCTGGGTGGGCTGCCTCGTGCCGCTGCTGGTTTGTCTTATGCAGTTACGAGGCGCTTCGAGCCGTGCCGATTCTGGAACGGCGCTCCGGCGCTTCTCGGGGCTCGGTCATGTCGCCGTGGCGCTGGCACTTGTCACTGGGCTCCTCAACACTACCCTCGTGCTCCACCATCTGCCGCTCGATCCGGGCTCGCCGTACCAGCTCCTTCTCGCGATCAAGATCGGGCTGGTGCTCGTGATGGCCGGCCTGGCGCTGGTGAACCGCTATGTGACGACACCGCGGCTTGCATTCGATGCGCCACGCGCCTTGCGTGCGCTGGCTTTCGGCACGGCTGGCGAGATCGTGCTCGGCGCCATCGTCATTGCGCTGGTCAGCGCCTTCGCAACTTTCGATCCGGTCTGACTATTTCAGCAGATCGGGCCGGCGAACCTGAGTGAGTTTCTGGCTCTCCTCGCGTCGCCACTTTTCCACCTTGCCGTGGTCGCCCGAGATCAACACAGGCGGAATCTCGCGGCCCTCGAAACTTTGCGGCCTTGTGTACTGCGGATATTCGAGAACGCCGTTCTCGAAACTCTCGTCGGCATTGCTCTCGTCCTTGCCAAGCACGCCCGGAATGAGCCGCACCACCGCTTCGAGCAGCACCATGGCGGCGACTTCGCCGCCGGCCAGCACATAATCGCCGATCGAGACTTCATCGAGGTCGCGCGCCTCGATGGCCCGTTGGTCGACGCCCTCGAAGCGGCCGCAGACGATCACCACACCCGGTCCTGCCGCGAGCGCGCGGGCCCGCGCCTGTGTCAGCGGCTTGCCTCGTGGGCTCATGAGGAGGCGGGGCCGCGGATCGTTCTGGTGCGACACTGCATCGATCGCCGCTACCAGCACGTCGGGTCTCAGCACCATGCCGGCGCCGCCGCCGGCCGGCGTATCGTCGATTGACCGATGCTTGTCGGTTGCGAAATCGCGCAACTGCGTGACCTTGAGCGACCAATGCCCTGTTGCCGCGCCGCGGCCGATCACCGAGGCGCCGAGCGGACCGGGAAACAGTTCGGGGAACAGCGTGATGACGTCCGCTGCAAAGCTCAATCGGGTTCTTCCTCACCCGGATCGGCTTCGACCGGCACCTCGATCAGCAAATAGCCTTCGGCGACATGGATCTCGGGCACGACCGCTTTGGTGAATGGGTAAAGATAAGTATCGCCCGTGCGCGCGTCGGTCACCTCGAGCAGGTCGCCGGCGCCGAAATTGGGGATGGCGGTGACCCTGCCCAATTCCGTGCCGTCGCCGAGGCGGGCGGCCAGCCCTATCAGATCGGCGTGATAGAAATCGTCGTCCTCGGCCGGCGGCGGCAGCTTGTCGCGATCCACATAGAGCTCCACGCCGTTGAGCTTCTCGGCCGTGGTGCGGTCGCTAACGCCCTTGAGCTTGGCCACCAGCACATTGGTGGTGGCGCGGGCCTTTTCGATCTCGACGACGAGGCCGGGCTTGTTGGTGGTCAGCGGTCCGTACCCCGCCAGTGCCAGCGGCTCCTCGGTGAAGGACTGGATGCGCACCTCACCCCTGATGCCATGGGCCGCCCCGATGCGGCCCATCAGGAGTTTCTTTGATTGCTCAGCCATCGCAATCCCCCTCCCGTCCTCCCCCACAAGGGGGCAGGTGGTGCGTGGCACGATCGTGCCAGGCCCACCGGGCAGCACCCTCCCCCTTGTGGGGAGGGTTGGGGAGGGGGTGCGTCTGGCGCAATTTACTCGGCGGCCGGAGCAGCAGCAGCGGCGGCCTTGTCGGCAGCGGCCTTGGCGCGGGCTTCGACGCGCTCGGTGGCCTTCTTGCCAGGCTTGGCGCGTTCCGGGTTGCTGCGCGGCTCGCGCTTCAGCACGCCGGCGGCGTCGAGGAAGCGCAGCACGCGGTCGGTCGGCTGGGCGCCGACGCTCAGCCAATGCTTTGCGCGCTCGGCGTCGATGTTCACGCGCTTGCTCTCGTCGGCCAGCATCGGATCATAGTTGCCGATCTTTTCGATGAAGCGGCCGTCGCGCGGCGAGCGGGCGTCGGCGAGGACGATGTGGTAGTAGGGGCGCTTTTTGGTGCCGGCGCGGGCGAGGCGAAGTTTGAGGCTCATTGGTCAGTCCTTGGTTGATTGCTGGAGTTCTGTTCTATTTCTTCTTCGGCACGAAGCCGCCGCCGAGGCCGGGAAGGCCCGGGAAGCGCGACGCGCCGCCAAGACCGGGCAGGCCCGATCCCGATTTCAATAGCTGGCCGACATCGGCCGGCAGTTTCTGCGAAATGTCCTTGGGCGCCTGGGCCGGCAGCGAGGCGGGGTCGATCCCCATCTGCCGTGCCATCGCCTCGAGCTGCTTGGGGTCCATGCTGGCCGGGTCCGGCATCTGGCCGATCCCTGGCATCATGTTGCCGAGCTTGCCGCCGAACATGCCGGCGAGCGAGCCCATGCCGCCTTTACTGACCTTCTTCATCATGTCGGCCATCTGGCGGTGCTGCTTCACCACCTTGTTGACGTCCTCGACCTTGGTGCCCGAGCCGTTGGCGATGCGGATGCGGCGCTTGGCGTTGAGTACGTCAGGGTTGGCCCGCTCGGCCTTGGTCATCGAGTTGATGACGGCGATCTGGCGGTCGAACACCTTGTCGTCGAGATTGCTGCCGGCCATCTGCTTTTTGATCTGGCCCATGCCGGGCATCATGCCCATCAGGGCACCCATGCCGCCCATCTTCTTCATCTGCAGCAGCTGGCCGCGGAGGTCGTCGAGATCGAACGACCCCTTCTTCATCCGCTTGGCCATCTTGGCGGCGTCTTCGGCATTGACCGATTGCGCGGCCTTCTCGACCAGGCTGACGATGTCGCCCATGCCGAGGATGCGGTCGGCGACGCGGCTCGGATGGAAGTCCTCGAGCGCGTCGAGCTTTTCGCCCGTCGCCATCAGCTTGATCGGCTTGCCGGTGACGGCGCGCATCGAGAGCGCCGCGCCGCCGCGGCCGTCGCCGTCGATGCGGGTCAGGACGATGCCGGTAATGTCAACGCGCTGGTCGAACGAGCGCGCGAGGTTGACGGCGTCCTGGCCGGTCAGCGCGTCGGCGACGAGCAGGATCTCGTGCGGATTGGTGATCGCCTTGATCTCGGCCGTCTCGGCCATCAGTTCTTCGTCGATGTGGGTGCGGCCGGCGGTATCGAGCATCAGCACATCGTAGCCGCCGAGGCGGGCTTCACTGAGGGCGCGCCGCGCGATCTGGACCGGCGTTTCGGTGGTGACGATCGGCAGCGTCGCGACGCCGATCTGCTCGCCGAGCACGCGCAGCTGCTCCATGGCGGCCGGGCGGCGCGTGTCGAGCGAGGCGAGCAGCACCTTCTTGCTCTGACGTTCGGTCAGGCGCTTGGCGATCTTGGCGGTGGTGGTGGTCTTGCCAGAGCCCTGCAGGCCGACCATCAGGATCGGCACCGGCGCCACGGCGTTGAAATCGAGCGGCACGGCGATGTCGCCTAAGACCTTCACCAGCTCGTCATGGACGATCTTGATGACCTGCTGGCCGGGTTTCACCGAGCGGGTAACCTCGGCGCCGACGGCGCGCTCGCGCACCTGCTCGACGAAGGCTTTCACCACTTCGAGCGACACGTCGGCCTCGAGCAGCGCGCGGCGAACCTCGCGCAGCGCTGCATCGACGTCCGCCTCGCTCAGCGCGCCGCGGCCCGTGAGCCCTTCGAAGATTTTGCCAAGCCGGTCGCTTAGGCTCTCGAACATCTTTGGTCCTTTGGTTCCGCTCTAGGTGCGGCACCGGAGATAGGTTTCGCCAAGCCAAACGCCAAACACACCCGAGGGCGCATCGCGCTGTCGGGTGTTTGCCTCCGGGAACTCTTTAGACCTTCGCGGGTCCCGGTCGGCGGTTCAGGTGTTTGAGCCTGATGGATTTGCGCTGGTGGATAGAGGGGAAGGGCAGCGGAGTCAAGAAATGCCCACTGCCCGACGAACACTCGGTTCAAGCCAAAGCGCGCCACCCAAGGCGCGCGACAACGTCCGCCGCGATCTCGGTCGGCAAACGGTGTGCGGTCGGCACAGGATCGCCGAAGGCGGCATCAGCGTGGGCGGCACAGCATTCCGCGGCACGGCGAAACGTCCACTTGCCCCCCGGTGTGACGGGATCGGCGCCGCGCCCAATCAGGCGTTCCTGAATGACGTCCAGCGGCGCGACGAGGCAGAAATGGCGGATATCGTGATCGAAGCGCTCCAGGCCCGACCGTATTTCAGCGAGGTAGTCGAGGTTGGAAAAGGCCATCGGCACGATAACCGTATGATGAAGCAGGCGAATCGACCGGATACCCCTGACGGTCCATTGCCGCCACGCCTTCATGTCCTGGAAGTCGTCGGTATCCCGGCCATCGAGAGGTACCCAGCCCGGTAACCGCCACAAAAAAATGCCGATCTTTTCTGGATCGAAGACGGCACTTCCCTCGATCGCCGATCGGAGCAATGAGGCAGTTGTCGTCTTGCCGATGCCAAACGAGCCATTGAGTAAAATGATCACTGTCTCGGTTTCCTCTGGCAGGGGGCCTCTTACTGGCAATTCGTCAGGACGTCCGCCGTATAGTGCCCGCAACGCGTCCCCTAAAGGCATATTTCGGCTGAAATGAGCGGCGTGGCGTATTTGAAGATGAACGGCCTGGGCAATGACTGGCAATTCGCCGCCAGTTCCGCCATATACACCCGCGAAACTGCCCCGGCTAAGCCATGTCCAACGCCCCTTTCCTCAAGATGAACGGGCTCGGCAACGAGATCATCGTTGCCGATATGCGGGGGCGTGCCGACCGGGTGACGCCGGCGGCGGCGGTCAGGATCAATGCCGATCCGGCGACCAAGTTCGACCAGATCATGGCGATCCACGATCCGCGGACGCCCGGCACCTTCAGCTATATCGAGATCCTCAATTCCGACGGCAGCCTGGCGGAAGCCTGCGGTAACGGCATGCGCTGCGTGGTCCAGGCGCTGAGTGCCGAAACCGGCGAAAAGAGCTTCGTGTTCGAGACGATGGCCGGCATCCTGACCGGGGACGAGCATGCCGACGGCTCGATTACCGTCGACATGGGCAAGCCGCGCCTGGGCTGGCAGGACATCCCGCTCGCCGAGGAATTTTATGACACCACCGGCATCGAGCTGCAGATCGGGCCGATCGACGCGCCGGTGCTGCACACCCCGTCGGCCGTCTCCATGGGAAATCCGCATGTGACGTTCTGGGTCGAGGAGGACGTCTGGAATTACGCGCTCGACCGCTTCGGGCCGCTGCTCGAGAACCATCCGCTGTTCCCCGAGCGCTGCAATATCTCGATCGCGCAGGTGGTGTCGCCCGACCACATTATCCTTCGCACCTGGGAGCGCGGCGCCGGGCTGACTCGCGCCTGCGGCACGGCGGCCTGCGCGGCGCTGGTCAACGCGGCGCGTACCAAGCGCACCGGCCGCAAGGCGACGTTGACGCTGCCGGGTGGCGATCTCGTCATTGAATGGCGGGCGGATGACCATGTTATGTTGACCGGGCCGGCGGAGTACGAGTTCTCCGGCAGTTTTGACCCGATGTCCGGCGCTTGGGCCCGCGACAAGCAGGTCGCCTAAGTGAGCGTCGAAACGCTGACCTTCGGCTGCAGGCTCAATGCCTATGAATCCGAGGTGATGCGGGCCGAGGCCGAAAAGGCGGGTCTCTCGGGTGCGCTGATCGTCAACACCTGCGCGGTGACGGCGGAAGCCGTGCGGCAGGCGAAGCAGGCCATCCGCAAGGCCAAACGCGACAATCCGGCGCGGCAGATCATCGTCACCGGCTGCGCGGCGCAGACCGATGCGCGGGCGTTTGGCGACATGGTCGAGGTCGATCTCGTCATCGGCAATGCCGATAAGATGAAGGCCGAGAGCTATGCGCCGATCGCCTTCGGGCTGCCGCTCAACGACAAGGTGCAGGTCAACGACATCATGTCGGTGCGGGAAACCGCCGGCCATCTGATCGATGGTATGGACGGGCGGGCGCGGGCGTTCGTTCAGGTGCAGAACGGCTGCGACCACCGCTGCACCTTCTGCATCATCCCCTATGGCCGCGGTCCAAGCCGCTCAGTGCCGATGGGCGCCGTGGTCGAGCAGATGAAGCGGCTGGTCGGCAACGGCTACCGCGAGCTGGTGCTCACCGGCGTCGACATAACATCGTATGGCGCCGATCTGCCGGGTCAGCCGAGTCTCGGCAGGCTGGTGCAGTCGATCCTTCGCCATATCCCGGACCTGCCGCGGCTGCGCATCTCGTCGATCGACTCGATCGAGGCCGATCAGGCTTTGTATGACGCCATAGCATCAGACCGTCGGCTGATGCCGCATCTGCATCTCAGCCTCCAGTCCGGCGACGATCTGATCCTCAAGCGCATGAAGCGCCGGCATTTGCGCGCCGATACGCTGGAGTTCGTGGCCAAAGTCCGGGCGCTGCGGCCCGATATGGTGTTCGGCGCCGACCTCATTGCCGGTTTCCCGACCGAAACCGACGAGATGTTCGAGAACTCGCTGAAGATCGTCGGGGAGGCGGACCTGACCTATCTTCACGTCTTCCCGTTCAGCCCGCGCGAGGGCACGCCGGCAGCGCGCATGCCGCAGGTGTCGCGGCGGGTCGGCAAGGAGCGGGCGGCGAAGCTGAGGGCTCTCGGCGAACAGCAATATAACAGGTTCATTGCGACCCGCGTGGGCGAGATCGAGAACGTGCTGGTCGAGCATGACGGCCTCGGCCGCACCGAGCAGTTCGTGCCAATCGCCGTCCCGGGCCACGGGCCGGGGGAAATCGCGCCGGTCCGCGTCACCAGCCTAAGCGCCGATGGCCTGATCGGCGAGCCGATTCGGACCGCTGCCTGATGGCTGACCAAAAACCCGGCCTGTTCAAGCGGCTCTTCGGCGGCGAGGTGCCGGCGGGCATTGCGGCCGACTCCGTCCCGGAAAATCCCGGGCCACCGGAAATGGCGCCGCCCTCCGCTGCGCCTGCCCCCAAGCAGAGTTGGCTGCAGCGCCTTGCCTCCGGCCTCAAGCGCTCGTCCGACCAGCTCACCGGCGGCATCACCGCCGTCTTCACGAAGAAACGCCTCGACCAGGCGATGCTGGACGAGCTCGAGGACATCCTGATCCAGGCCGATTTCGGCCTCGACATGGCGACCACAGTCACCGAGGCGCTGCGCCGTGACCGCTTCGACCGTGATATCGCACCGGATGAAGTGCGCGCGGTGCTTGCTGCCGAGGTCGAAAAAGTCCTCGCCCCGGTCGCGCAATCTCTCGTGATCGATCCCAGCAAGAAGCCCTTCGTCATCCTGATGGTCGGAGTCAACGGCTCGGGCAAGACCACCACCATCGGCAAGCTCGCGAGCCTGTACGGCGCCGCCGGTAAGTCGGTGATCCTCGCCGCCGGCGACACGTTTCGCGCTGCCGCCATCGAGCAATTGCAGGTCTGGGGCCAGCGCACCGGCGCGCCCGTCGTCGCCCGCGCCGCCGGGTCCGATGCCTCAGGGCTCGCCTTCGACGCGATGACCGAGGCGGCAGCCGAGGGCAAGGACATCCTCATCATCGACACCGCCGGGCGGCTGCAGAACCGCGACGAGCTGATGGGCGAGCTCGAAAAGATCATCCGGGTGATCAAGAAGGTCGATCCGACCGCTCCGCACGCCACACTTCTGACGCTCGATGCGACGACTGGACAGAATGCCCTCAATCAGGTCGATATCTTCGGCAAACGAGCGGGGGTGACCGGCCTGGTGATGACCAAGCTGGACGGAACGGCCCGCGGAGGCATTCTGGTGGCGATCGCGAAGAAATACGGCATGCCCGTCCACTTCATCGGAGTGGGCGAGGGCGTCGACAATCTCGAGCCGTTCGCTGCGGCGGATTTCGCGCGGGCGATCGTAGGTGAGGTCTGATGGCTGACGACGTCAAGGAACCCGAGCTGAACTGGACGGAACTCCGTCCGCAGCTCATCAAGATGGCGCTCGAGCTCGGGCCGCTGGTGGTGTTCTTCATCGTCAACAGCCGTGCCGACATCTTCGTCGGCACCGCCTGGTTCATGGCCGCCATGGTGCTGTCGCTGATCCTGAGCTGGCTGCTCTTGAAGCGCGTCGCGCTGATGCCGCTGGTCACCGGCGTGGTGGTGCTGATCTTCGGCGGGCTGACGCTTTGGCTCCACGACGACACCTTTATCAAGATGAAGCCGACCATCGTCGACAGCCTGTTCGGCGCGGTGCTGCTGGGCGGCATGCTGTTCGGCCAGTCGCTGCTCAAATATGTCTTCGGCGACGTCTACAAGCTGAAGCCCCAGGGCTGGACCATCCTGACGCTGCGCTGGGGGCTGTTCTTCTTCGCGCTCGCCGTCCTCAACGAGCTCGTCTGGCGCACTCAGAGCACTGACTTCTGGGTCGCCTTCAAGGTCTGGGCGACGATGCCGCTGACCATCATCTTCGCCGCGTTCCAGCTGCCGGTGCTGACCAAATATGCGCCCGAGCCGGTGAAGCCGATCGAGGCCGTGACCCCGATCGATCCGCTGCCCTAGGCGTAGACCCGACGCAACAGGCCGAGCAACTCGGCCGTCTGCGCGGCGCCAAGCTTGCGGCGGAAGCTTTTTTCGTGCGCCGCAATCCGCAATCGGGCTTCGCGCAGGATCGCATCACCCTCCGTGGTGAGCGCCAGTTCCTGCCGCCGCCGGTCGCGTTGCGAGCGGCGGCGGATCAGCAGCTCCCGCGCCTCGAGCCGGTCGACCAGCGCCATCATGGTGGCGCGGTCGGTGCCGAGTGCTGCGGCCAGGTCAATCTGCGACACCTCGGGGTTGGCGTCGATCAGCTCGAGCACGGCGCACTGCTTCTGCGTCAGTCCCAGCTCGTCCATCGCGGCAGCAAAATCACGCGCCACGGCGGCGCTCGCCATGCGAAGGTGAAAGCCGAGCAGGCCGTCGAGCCGGCCGAAGCCGAGCGAGGAGTCCGTAGTGGCCAATGTCTCCGCCATGGTCCTTGCTTTCGTTCAACACACTTTGTATGTGTGACATACAATTGATGAGACCACAATCGCGGAGGGGCGGTTGACGGACGTGAACTTCATCACCGATCCGCTGGCCTGGCAGACGCAAACGCGGCCGACCAAGACCGCCGTCATCACGCTGGGCACCGGTGAGCGGCTGACCTATGCGGCGCTCGACGATCTAGCGTCGCGCGTCGCGGCCTGGCTCATCTCGCGGCTCGGCGATCCCGCCGGCCAGCGTATCGCTTTCCTGGGCCGCAACAGCGTCGAACTCCTTGTGCTGGCGCTCGGCTGCGAGCGCGTCGGCGCGATCTTCGTGCCGCTCAACTGGCGGCTCGCCGCGCCCGAGCTCGCGGCGCTCATTGCCGATTGCACGCCCGTCCTGGTGGTCGCCGATGAGCGGTTCGCCGCCGCCGCGCCCGGCGCCCTGTCGGGTGCCGATCTCCTCGCCCAGATTCGGCACCGCGCACCTGCCGTCCGGCGGCCGCTGGACCCGCATCGCCCGGCGATCCTGCTCTATACCTCGGGCACCACCGGCCAGCCGAAGGGCGTCATCGTCACCGCCGCCAATGCCCATGCAGCGGCGCTCAATTTCAGCCTTGTCGGTGAAGTCGGACTCGACGCAGTCACCTTCTCCGACTTGCCGATGTTCCATACCATCGGCCTCATCGCGGTAGCGCGGACGACGCTGATGCAGGGCGGTACGCTGGTGCTGACCGACCGCTTTACCCCGCCCCGGACCCTCGCAGCGCTCGCCGATGCGAGCCTCGGCATCACGCACTACTTCGCCGTTCCCGTGATGATCGAATTACTGGAAAAAGAGCCCACCTTTGCCCCGTCGGTGCTGAGCCGGCTGCATGCGGTGTTCGTCGGCGGCGCGCCGCTGGTGCCGGCGCTGATCGGCCGGTTCCTCGGCTATGGCGTGGCGCTGGTCAATGGCTACGGGATGAGCGAAGCCGGCACTGTCATGCACATGCCGATCGATCGCGATGCAGTGCGCGCCAATCCAGGCTCGGTTGGTTTCCTCGCGCCACATGTCGAGGTGCGGCTGATGAGCGATCGGCACGACGTGGTCGACGGCGTCACCGGCGAAATCTGGCTCCGCGGCCCTTCTGTCACGCCCGGCTACTGGAACCGCCCCACCGAAACCGCCGCCGCCTTCGTCGATGGCTGGTACCGCACCGGCGACCTCGCCCGGCACGAAACCAACGGGCAATACCGCATCGTCGACCGGCTCAAGGACATGTATGTGTCGGGTGGCGAGAACGTCTATCCGGCCGAAGTCGAGCGGGTGCTGTCCTCGCATCCCGATGTGGCCGATGCCGCGGTGATCGGCGCGCCCGATCCGCACTGGGGCGAGGTCGGTGTCGCCTTCATCGTGCCGCGTGCTGGAACGGCGTTCGACCGCGACAAGCTCACCGCGCACGTGTCGACGCGGCTCGCCCGCTATAAATGCCCGACCCGCTACATCGAGGCGGCAGCGATCCCGCGCAGCGCCTCCGGCAAGATCCTGAAGCCGGCCCTGCGCGATCGGCTCAGCCAAGGAGAGCACCCATGAGCGAGACCGACGAGCTGGTGCTGGTCGCCATTGACCGGCGGGTCGCGACCGTCACCTTCAACCGTCCGCAGAAGCGCAACGCCATGAACCCGGCGCTCAATGTCCGCATGCTGGCTGTGCTCGATGAACTCGAGGGCCGCGACGATGTGGGCGTCGTGGTGCTCACCGGTGCCGGCGAATCCTGGTCGGCCGGCATGGATCTCAAGGAGTATTTTCGCGACAATGACGGCAAGGGCCGCGCCGCGACGCTCAAGGCGCGCCGCCAGTCGGGCGGCTGGTGGGGCCGGCTGATGTATTTCGAAAAGCCCACCATCGCGATGGTCAACGGCTGGTGCTTCGGCGGCGCCTTCACGCCGCTGGTTGCGTGCGATCTGGCGATCGCCGCCGAGGAGGCGAAGTTCGGGCTGAGCGAGATCAATTGGGGTATCCTGCCCGGCGGTAACGTCACCCGCGCCGTCGCGGAGGTGATGCGCCACCGCGATGCGCTCTATTACATCATGACCGGCGAAGTGTTCGACGGCCGCAAGGCGGCCGCGATGGGGCTGGTCAACGAGGCCGTGCCGCTGGTCGATCTGCCGGCCCGGGTGCGTGCCATTGCCGATGTGCTGCTGGAGAAGAACCCCGTGACCCTCAAGGCCGCCAAGGACACCTTCAAACGCGTCCGCAACATGCCGTGGGATGCGTCGGACGACTACATCTACGCCAAGCTCGAGCAGATGTTGCTGCTCGATAATTCGCATGGCCGGGACGAGGGGCTGAAGCAGTTCCTCGACGACAAAACCTACCGCCCCGGCCTCGGAGCCTACAAGAAAGACTAGGGCCGCTTGATCAGCGCATCCTTGTCGACGTTGAGCGTCACCTCGTCGCCGGCCGCCGATGCGATCTGGCTCGGCAGGATGAAGCGGTCCTTGGCCATCAGGCCTTTGGTGTCGAGCCGGATATAGCCCTCGCGCAACAGCCGGTCGCGCAGCACTTCGGGGATCTCCTCCTTGCCGAAGGCCTCGGCGACCGCGCCGAGAATTGTTTCGCGCCGATTGCGGCGGTCGGTGCCGTCGATGTCGGCCGGCTCGACATCGGGCTCCTCCTCGTTCTCAGAGAACTTGAAGTCGTCGATCTTGCCGATCTGCTTGCGGCTGACGTCATAGACTTTCATGCCGATGTGAATGTCGCGGGGCAGGGTTTGCATGGGATCCTCCTTTTGGGTCGGGAGGAAACGAGCAGCGGGGTTGGTTGTTCCCCGCGCGGGCTCGCAGTCGGTCACCTCCCCCTTGCGGGGAAGGAAGCGAGATTGGACTTAGCCCCTCGCTAAGTCCGTTATCGAGCCCGAGGGGGAAGCAGTCGGCACTGAGACTGCCTCGCCCCCCTCCCTAGCTCTGCTACGTCGCTCGCTCCGAGCGGCGCTACCCTCCCGCAAGGGCCAGGGTGACCAACTGTTAGCCTTGGCTCCGCGCCCGGGCGATCGCCGGCACCAGTTCCTTGTCGAT
>CAZNAE010000039.1:17903-26242 GCA_964570695.1 uncultured Devosia sp. | reverse complement strand
ACAATTTCCTACAGTCGGTCCGGCTGCTGGCTGACGCGGCCAAGAGCTTCAACGATCATTGCGCCATCGGCATCGAGCCCGACCGGGCTCGGATCAAGGAACTTGTCGACAAGTCGCTGATGCTGGTCACCGCGCTTAACCGCAAGATCGGCTACGACAACGCCGCCAAGATCGCCAAGAACGCCCACAAGAAGGGGACGACACTACGCGAATCGGCGATCGAACTGGGGCTCCTTAGCGGCGCGGAATTCGACGCCGAAGTGAAGCCCGAGAACATGGTTGGCACGCTGAAGATCTAGCGTTCGCCTACATCCGCCAGCCGCGCCGCGCGATGATCCCGGCGCCAACGACGATCAGCACGATCGGCCAGAACAGGCCCCAGTTGAGGCCGAAGAAGATCGCCAGCGCCATTACCAGCAGCACGACCCCGCCGATGGCCGGACCCATAACCCGGCCGCCCATGGTGTTGTCGAGGCGGTAGAACCGGATCGCGGTGACGAGGAGGCCGACTGCCGGAACCAGAAGCAGGATCGCCCACCAGTGCGGCGGCAGGTGGAAGCCGAAATTGCCGAGCAGGAAAATCACCCCGATCGCGATGACGATGAGGCCGCCAATCGGCAAGCCGCCCCAGCTGCGGCCCATCATCTCGTGGCGCGCACCGCGGCGCGCGTCGCGCTCCGCCCGGCGCTGGTCGCGCCAATTGCCGCTTGGACCGGAACTGTTCTCATTGCTGGTCGTCGAGCTGCTGGCGTTCGGATCGGACATCGGGCCCTCCTGTGGCTGACGAGGATATTGTACCCCCAAAACCGCCGCGCAAGTGAGGGCTGGCGAATATGGCGCCGCTTTGCCATTGTCGCCGCAAGATCTGCCGAGGAGCTTTCAGATGACCGAGACCGTGATCATGCCGCCCGCTGGCGGCCTGCGCCGCCGCCGCGGACCATTCATTCCGCCGCTGCTGGTCATCCCGTTCCTGGTGTTCAACATCATGGCGTTCACGCTCTTCGGCGGCAAACCGGACGGCTGGTCGGGCGAGGTGTTCCACGTCACCATGGTGTCGGGCGTGCTCTGGCAGCTCACCTGGGGCGACCTGCTCCTCGTGGTCGGCCTCGTCTGTCTCTTCTTCGAAGTGCTGAAATCCACCAATACCGGACGCAGCTCAATCGTTGAGCATATGCTCTCGACGGCGCTGTTCGTGGTGTTCCTGGTCGAGTTCCTGCTCGTCGGCGCGGTGGCGAGCTCGGTGTTCTTCCTCTTGATGGTGATGAGCCTCGTCGACGTCGTCGCGGGCTTCTCGATCTCGATCACCGGCGCTGGCCGCGACGTGACGATGGAGTAAGGCCCAGGCCTCAGGCGTCGATGCTCATGCGATAGCCCGCGGGCATGCGCCGGACGCTGATCTTGCCGCCTGCATCGTAGGTGCGCAGCACCTCGGCCACCGGCGCCTGCCGTTTCTGGCGCTGTGTCGCCAAGTGATAGCGCTCGGCGATCAACTGGCTGAGAAATGCCGCCTTGGGTGCGCCGCGGAACGAGGAAAAGCGCGCTCCGCTGCCGCTGGCGACGGGCAATGTCCCTCTGAGCGTATCGAACTGGCGCATAACCAAGCTTCCCTGTGTCAAGCTGGCGCGTTTGTCCTGAATTGGGACGGTTTGCGCTCTTATTTGACAGCAACGTCGCAATCGGCGTGCCATGTCGCAAGGATTTGTTAATAGTTTTGCGGCGACTTCGCGGTCGAGGTTAACGCGCGAGAGCCCAAAAGGCTCTACGCAGTCGCCCGCAATCGGCGCGACAATTTATTTGAAATTGTCCTTGGCCTGCCGCAGGGCCGCGAAAACCGCCGACGGATCGAGGCCAGGCTCGAGCCCCATGGCTCTCGCCAGCACCGCCTGGTCGGCGCGCAGGAACGGGTTGGTGGCCTTTTCCATGCCCATGCTCACCGGGATCGTGAACTTGCCCTCCGCCCGCATGCGGCGGATTTCGGCGGCGCGGATGTTGAGGGCGGCGTTGCGCGGATCGACGCTCTGCGCAAAGCGGGCATTTTCCTCGGTGTACTCGTGGCCGCAGAACATCAGCGTGTCGTCGGGCAGGGCGCGGAGCTGCTTCAGCCCCTCCCACATCGGCCCCGGCTTGCCCTCGAACATCCGGCCGCAGCCGAGCGAAAACAGGGCATCGGCGGTGAAAACGTGCCGGTCGATGGCGTTGTAATAGGCGATCTGCCCGAGCGTGTGGCCGGGCGTGCCGATGATCATGAACGCCGTGGCGCCGAGCGTGACGATGTCGCCGGGTCCGACGGTGACGTCGAGGCCCATGATCTTTTCCGCTTCGAGCCGCGGGCCGGTGACCGTCAGGTCGAACTCCGACTTCAGCACCGGGATGCCTTCGACGTGGTCGCGGTGGTGGTGGGTGATCAGCAGATCCGTCAGCGTCCAGCCGCGGTTGTTCAGCGCCACCTTGATGGCGCCGGCGTCCGGCGCGTCGATTGCCGCCGTCTTGCGGGTCTCGATGTCGTGCACGAGATAGCCGTAATTGTCGGTCCGGCACATGAAAGTGTCGATCAGGACGCCCACGATGATTTTGTTCCCTCGGCGCAACGCGCTACAGAGTTCTAGTCACAGTTCGATGCTTTTGCCATGACCCCAGACGTCAAGCGCCTGATCGGCTTCTACAAATCACCGTTAGGTAAGATTTCGCGGGCGCTCGTGCGCGAAGAAATCGTCCGGCTGGCGGGTTCGATCGATAAGCGCCGAGTGCTGGGGCTCGGATTTGCCACGCCCTATCTGCGCTTTACCCTCGAGAAGGCCGAGCGGGTGCTGGCCTTCATGCCAGCCCGACAGGGCTCGTCGGCCTGGCCGCGCGAGGGCCCGTCGCACACCGTGCTTTGCGACCCGCTCGAAATGCCCCTGACCGACGCCGCTGTCGACGTGATCATCGCCGTCCATGCCTTCGAGCATGTCGCTGATGCCGAGGAGCTGATGCGCGAAATCTGGCGGGTTTCGGCGCCGAACGCCCGGCTGGTCATGGTCGTGCCGCGCCGCCGCGGCATGTGGGCGGCAGCCGACAATACGCCGTTCGGCGACGGCATTCCCTTCAGCCGCACGCAGGTCGACAGGCTGCTGCGCGATCATTCCTTCGTACCGGAAGCCTGGCGGGAGGCCCTCTATCTGCCGCCCTCGAACCACAAGCTGCTGATCAAGTCGGCGCGTTTCCTCGAACGCTTCGGCCGCTTGTTCGGGCCGCTGTTCGCCGGTGTCCTGGTGGTTTCGGCGAAAAAAGAACTGTTCCCCGCAGTGCCGCGGCGCAAGAAGCTCGAACGCTATGTCCGTGTGCCGTCGCTGTCCCCGCAGACGGCCATGGAGGGGTTCGATCGCCGATAGGCGGTGCTTTCCTTTGGAAGCCCGCTTCTCTATGGTCCGCGCGGCTTTCGACCCCTTCCGAGCATCATGTCCGACCGTCCCGTTCCGCAGCCCGGCATCCTCAAGATCGCCCCCTATACGCCGGGGAAATCCCAGGCGGCGCCGGGGGTGACGGCGATCAAGCTTTCGGCCAATGAATCCCCGCTGGGGGCGTCGCCGGCGGCGCTTGCGGCGCTGCAGGAGGCCGACCGTAGCCCCGAAATCTATCCCGAGGGCACGTCGCGCATCCTCCGCGAAGCGCTGGGCGAAGTGCATAGGCTCGATCCCGAGCGGATCGTCTGCGGCAATGGGTCGGACGATCTGCTCCACCTCTTGGCGCAATGCTATCTCGGCGAGCGCGACAGCGCCGTGATGAGCCGGCACGGCTTCAACGTCTATCCGATCATCACCATGGGGGCCTCAGCCGAGATTATCATGGCGCCGGAGCGCGACTACCGCGCTGATGTTGACGCGCTGCTCAAGGCCGTCACGCCCAACACCCGGATGCTGTTCCTCGCCAACCCCAACAACCCGACCGGGACCTATCTGGGCGGCGCCGAGCTCGAGCGGCTGCAGGCGCGGCTCAGGCCCGACATCCTGTTCGTCCTCGACAGCGCCTATGCGGAATATGTGACGGCCGAGGACTACGACGTCGGCATCGATCTGGTGAACGCCAATGAGAACGTCGTCATGGTGCGCACCTTCTCGAAGATGGGGCTCGCGGCCTCGCGGATCGGCTGGATGTATGCGCCGGCGCATGTGGTCGACGTGGTCAACCGCATCCGTGGGCCGTTCAATGTCAACCGTCCGGCGCAGTTCGCCGGTGCGGCAGCGGCGCGCGATATCGACTTCACTGTCAAGCTCAGGGCCTACAACAAGCGCTGGCGCGACTGGCTGAGCCGCGCGCTCGACGGCAACGCCATCCGCGTCATCCCGAGCGAAGGCAATTTCATCCTGGCGCTGTTCGACGATGCCGAAACCAGCAGAGCGGCGTTCCAAGCGCTGTTCGCGGAGGGCCTGATCGTGCGCGAGATCGGCGTCTACGGCATCGACAACGGGCTACGGATTTCCATCGGGCCGGAGCCGGCGATGCGTCGGCTCGTCGAGATCTTGAAGGCGTTTGGAGCGCCGGGGGCAAAGGACTGATGTTTGAAAAACTGGCGCTGATCGGTATCGGCCTTATCGGCTCATCCATCGCCCGCGGCGTGCGGCTCAAGGGCTTGGCCAAGACTATCGCCATCTCGACCCGCCGGCAGGAAACACTCGACGAAGCGCGGGCGCTGGGGCTCGGCGACAGCTATTCGCTCGATCCGATCGCCGCCGTGGCGCACGCCGACCTCGTCATCCTCTGCATCCCGGTGCAGTCCTATGGCGCGGTGATGCAGCAGATCGGCCCCTATCTCGAGGTCGGCGCGATCCTCTCCGATGTCGGCTCGGTCAAGCAGCACGTCATCAGGGAGATGGCGCCGTTCGTGCCCAAGGGCGTGAGTCTTATCCCCGGCCACCCGATCGCCGGCACCGAGCATTCCGGTCCGTCCTCCGGCTTCCCCGAGCTCTTCACCAATCGCTGGTGCGTGCTGACGCCGGCCAAAGACGCCGACCCCAAGGCGGTGGCGAAACTCACCGCGTTCTGGTCGGCGCTCGGCTCGAATGTCGAGACGATGGACCCGGCGCATCACGACATGGTCCTGGCGATCACCAGCCACATTCCGCACCTCGTCGCCTACAACATCGTCGGCACCGTCGCCGATCTCGAGACCGCGACACAGTCCGAGGTCATCAAATTCTCGGCGTCGGGCTTCCGCGATTTCACCCGCATTGCGGCGAGCGACCCGGTGATGTGGCGCGACGTGTTCCTCACCAATCGCGACGCCGTGCTCGAAATGCTCGGGCGCTTTCTCACTGATCTTGGCGCCTTGCAGAAGATGGTCGAGTCCGGCGACGGGCCGGGCCTGGAAGAGCTCTTCACCCGCACCCGAAAAATCCGCCGCTCAATCATCACTGCCGGCCAGGAAACCGCCGCCGCCGACTTCGGCCGCCCGCACGGCGAAGCAAGGGTGCTGTCGGGGCCGTCAGGCACCGCCGAAGTGACCAGCGCGCCAGTGCCGGTGGTCGACGTCAATGTCGAGGTCGCACGACCGGTGCGCGAACACGGCGGCGGCGACGACGCTTAGGCGGCGATCGCCCGCGATATCAGTCGGGATCCTCCCCCGCGAACGGGAGAAGGTAGTCCTGACTGCACATTTAGAGAACGGCCTCCACCTCCGCCCGCGTCGGGGCCCCCAGCCTCCCGCCAAACCGCGTACACTTCAGCGCAGCCGCCACAGACGCGAAACGCATCGCGTCCTCCAGCTCCGCGCCTTCGGTCAGCCGCAGCGCGAACGCTCCGTGGAACACATCCCCAGCCGCCAGCGTGTCGACGGCCTTCACCGGGCGGGCGGCGATGTGGCGCGGCTTGCTGGCCGCTCGGTCGAACCACCAGCAGCCCTTTTCGCCGGCGGTGGCCGCGATGAATCCCGGATGCGCCGCCGCGAGGGCGATCACCGCCTGCGCTGGCTCGGCGACGCCGGTGAAGTGCGCGATGCCGTGTTCTGAGGCGATGATGTGTGAGGCCAGCGGCGCGAGGCGCTGCAGCACGTCCATCGGTGCCTGCTCGAGATCGAGCAGCCGCGGAATACCCTTATCGTGCGCCGCGCCCAGCGCCATTGCGGCGGCATCGGGCCATCGCACGTCGACACTGACCATCGCGACGTCTGCGAATGACGGCAACGTCAGCGGCGCGCTGCGAATGGCCGCGTCATAGAACGGCACGATGATCCGCTCGCCTGCCCGGTCCATGAAGATCGACGAGAAGCCCGAGCGGGCGCCCGGCACGCGGCGCAGCACCGTCAGGTCGACGGCGGCTGCGGTTAGTTGCTCGACGATGCGATCACCGGCGGGATCGTCGCCGCAGGAGGCCCAAAGGCGGGCCTTGCCGCCGAGCCGGACGATGGTGGCCGCCTGCGCCGTCGCCATGCCCTGCGCCACCTCGATCGCCTCGGCCGGCAGGAACTTGCCGGGTCCGGCCGGCAGGCTGTCGAGGCGGAAGATAGTATCGAGGCTCAGCGCACCAACGCAGAGCACCGTGCCGGTCATATCGACTTCAGCGCGTCGATGACCCGGCTGCCATCAGGACTGTCCCAGGCGGCCGGTCCCTGCAGCACGCCGATCTCACAACCGTTCTTGTCGAGCAGCAGCGAGGAGGGGAGGCCGGTTGCGACGGCGGCTACCTGCAACTGCTTGAACGCGTCCATGGTGGGGTCGGCATAGAGCGGCAGATGCGTCCAGCCGCCGTCGGCGAGGAATTTCTTTGCCTTGTCGAGGCCGCCACTGCCCAAATCGAGGTTGATCGGCAGCACCATGAAATTATCGCCGTTCTCGGCCGCAGCGAGCTTGTCGAGCGCCGGCATTTCCGCCCGGCAGGGAATGCACCAGCTCGCCCAGAAATTGATCAGCAGCGTCTTGCCAGCAAAATCCTTGAGGGTGACGGCTTTGCCGGCGGCGTCGGTGAAGGCCATCGCCGAGTAGCCGCGCCCGGTGCCGGTGCCATTGAGCGCGGCAAGCTCGCCGGTCGCCGCATCGTCGATTGTCTTGGCGGCCGCCGGCTGTGGCACGCAGTCGGAGGCCTTGAGACTCCCGGCATTGCCCACCCAAAACGTAATCGCTATAGCTAGCGCCGCGCACAGCAGGGCGGCGGCAAGCACGACGCGCGGGCTGAATTTCGGGCGCTCTCGGGCGGGTTGGGACACTCTCAACTCCAAAGGATCAATCGATGAGCAATCGCATGTGGGGCGGCCGGTTTTCGTCCGGCCCCGACGCCATCATGGAAGAGATCAACGCCTCGATCGGCTTCGATCACCGGCTCTATAAGCAGGACATAGCCGGGTCAATTGCTCATGCCCGCATGCTCGCCGAGGCGGGCATCCTGACGCACGAGGACCGCGACGCGATCGTCACCGGTCTAGAGGCCGTGCTGGCCGAAATCGAATCGCAGAAGTTCAACTTTTCGCGTTCGCTCGAAGACATCCACATGAACGTCGAGTCCCGGCTGCGCGAGCTGATCGGCGACGCAGCGGGGCGGCTGCACACGGCGCGCTCGCGCAACGACCAGGTGGCGACCGACTTCCGGCTCTATGTGCGCGATGCCATCGACACGCTCCTGGCGCAGATCAAGGTGCTGCAGCTGGCGCTGGTCGAGCGCGCCGATGCTGAAGCCGAAACCATCATGCCGGGCTTCACGCATCTGCAATCGGCGCAGCCGGTGACGTTCGGCCATCACCTGCTCGCTTATGTCGAGATGCTCGGGCGCGACAGCGGCCGGCTGGCCGATGCGCGCAAGCGCCTCAACGAGAGCCCGCTCGGCTCGGCGGCGCTCGCCGGTACGCCCTATCCGATCGACCGGCAGATGACCGCGACGGCGCTCGGCTTCGACCGGCCGACGGCCAATTCGCTCGATGCGGTGTCCGACCGCGACTTCATCATCGAGACGCTGAGCGCCGCGGCGCTGACGGCGATGCATCTTTCCCGTTTCGCCGAAGAGCTGGTGATCTGGAGCTCGGCGCAGTTCAATTTCATCCGGCTTTCCGACAGATTCACCACCGGCTCCTCGATCATGCCGCAGAAGCGCAATCCCGACGCCGCCGAGCTGGTGCGCGCCAAGGTCGGCCGCGTGATAGGCGCGCTGACCTCGTTGATGATCGTCATGAAGGGCCTGCCGCTCGCCTACTCCAAGGACATGCAGGAAGACAAGGAAGTGGCATTCGACGCGCTCGACGCGCTGTCGCTCAGCCTTGCTGCGATGACCGGCATGGTGGGTGATCTCCAGGTCAACCGCGAACGGATGCGCGCGGCCGCCTCGATGGGGTTCTCGACCGCCACCGACGTCGCCGACTGGCTGGTGCGGCAGGCCAA
>CAZNAE010000039.1:11064-17803 GCA_964570695.1 uncultured Devosia sp. | reverse complement strand
CGATGGGGTTCTCGACCGCCACCGACGTCGCCGACTGGCTGGTGCGGCAGGCCAACATCCCATTCCGCGACGCGCACGAGATCACCGGCCACATCGTCAAGCTCGCCGAAGACAAGGGAATTCCACTCGACGGCCTGACCATTGAAGACTTCAAGCTGATCGACCATCGGATAGACAGCCGCATCCACAAGGTGCTCAGCGTCGAGGCGTCCGTGCGCTCGCGCCGCTCCTATGGCGGCACGGCACCGGAAAATGTGCTGGCACAGACGGCGCGCTGGAAGTCGTTGCTCACCGGCACTGAGGTTGCACCGCGTAAGCCTGTGGTGAAGCTCGGCGGTGGCCACGGCGATGGTGGAATTGAATGATCATCGCACAGGGCCTCCTCACCGGGCGCTGGGCGCCGACCTCTCCCCGACGGGGAGAGGAAAGAGGTGCACGCGGCGCAGTCGGGCTTCCTTTCCCCGTCGGGGAGAGGTCCGAGCGAAGCGAGGGGTGAGGGGGCCCTGGCCTTGCGCACAAGATCGACAGATCGGCAGATGCGATTGACGGACCGGCATGTCGCGCTGATGAAGCGCGAGTTGCCCGATCCCGGCCCTATGCCCGGCTACGACAAGATGACCGAGGACGACTACGCCCGTGTCATGGCCGAGCTCATCGGCGGCATGCCCGAAGGCGCCACGATGTGGATCTTCGCCTATGGCTCGCTGATCTGGAAGCCGGCTTGCGAGTTCGTCGAAATGCGGACCGGCATCTTGCGGGCCTGGCATCGCGCCTTCTGCCTCGGCTGGAACACCCGTTTCCGCGGTTCCGACGAGACACCGGGGCTGATGCTGGCGCTCGATCACGGCGGCTCCTGCAAGGGCGTGCTTTACCGCCTGCCGCCGGACGCCATCTCGGCCAATCTGCGCAAGCTCCTCGAACGCGAGATGAGCCTCAAACCTTCGGCCTTTCCGCCCCGCTGGGTCACCGTCGAAAGCGCCGATGGCCCAGTTCGCGCCATCACCTTCTGCATCGACCGCCGCTCGCCGCGCTACATCACCGGCCTGACCGAGGAACAGGTGGCAGATGTTTTGGCGAAAGCCACGGGCCATCGCGGTTCCATGGCCGAATATCTCCACGCCACCGTCCGTCACCTCGAGGACCTCGGCATTCACGACCATCATTTGTGGCGGCTCCAGGAGCTGGTCGCCGAGCGGATCGACGCCGCGTACCCCACGGAGCGTTAGGTGCATTACTTCCAGTATCGCGACGGCGCCCTCTATGCCGAAGACGTCGACGTGACGGCGCTCGCCGGCAAGGTCGGAACTCCGTTCTATGTGTACTCGGCGGCAACGCTGCGCCGCCATGTACGGGTGATGCGCGAGGCCTTCGCCGACCTGCCGACGCTGGTCGCCTATGCGATGAAGGCCAATTCCAACCAGGCCGTGCTGAAGGTTATCGCCGGGGAGGGGGCTGGCGCCGATGTGGTTTCCGGCGGCGAACTGGAGCGGGCGATCGCGGCAAGGATACCGCCGAACAAGATCGTGTTTTCCGGCGTCGGCAAGACTGTCGCCGAGATGCGGCGTGGGCTGGCCCTCGGCATCAAGTGTTTCAACCTCGAGAGCGAGCCCGAGCTCGAGCGCTTGAGCGAGATCGCCGCCGCGATGGGCAAGGTCGCGCCGGTTTCGGTGCGCATCAATCCGGACGTCGATGCCGGCACCCACGCCAAGATTTCGACCGGCAGGAAGGAAAACAAGTTCGGCATCCCCTATGCCCGCGCTCGCGAGGTCTACGCGCGGATTGCGGCGCTTCCCGGCGTCGAGGCGGTCGGCGTCGACATGCATATCGGCAGCCAGATCACCGATATGCGGCCGTTCGACAACGCCTATGCGCTGCTGGCGACCCTGGTCCGCGATCTGCGCGCCGACGGCCATAATATCCACCACGTCGATGTGGGGGGTGGTCTCGGCATCCCCTATCACCTCGATGAGGCCGCCCCACCGCTTCCCTCTGAATATGCGGCGATCGTCCTGAAGCATGTCGCGCCGCTCGGCGTCGAGCTGGTGCTCGAGCCGGGCCGGCTGATCGTCGGCAATGCCGGCATCCTCGTCACCCGCGTCGAGTATGTGAAGACCGGCGAGAAGAGTTTCGTCATCGTCGATGCGGCGATGAACGACCTGATCCGCCCGACTCTCTACGAGGCGCATCACGACATCCAGCCGGTGGTGCATTCCAACCTGCCGCCGATCACCGCCGATGTCGTTGGCCCCGTCTGCGAGACCGGCGACTACCTTGCTCTCGGCCGGCGCATGCCGGGCGTCAAGGAAGGCGATCTGCTCTCGATCATGACCGCCGGCGCCTATGGCGCTGTGATGGCCTCCACCTACAATTCGCGCCCGCTGATCCCCGAAGTCCTCGTCGACGGCGACCGCTGGCACGTCATCCGTCCGCGGCCATCCATCGACGCCCTGATCGCACTCGACAGTATCCCCGACTGGCTCTGACGCTCACCATTTCGGCAGCATGCCGAGCACCTTCTTCCATGCCGGGCGGTTGGTGATCAGGTCGGCCCATTCGGCGACATTGGGGAATTCGGCAATCAGTTCGCTCGCGCCTGAGATCTGCAAGGCAAACAGGCCGGGCAGGAACATCATGTCGGCGAGCGAGTAGGCGTCACCGGCGAGATAGACATTGTCGCTCAGGTGCCGTTCGAACACCGCAAGGACCTCGCGCACCTGCTCGTGGCCCCGGCTGATCGCCGCCTCGTCGACCGGCGCGCCCATCATCGGATAGACGACACGGTTCATGAAGATCTTGGACTGCCCGGGCGTGAAGTAGCTGTACTCCACCGAAAGCCACTGCTCCATCAGCGCCCGCGCCTTGCGGTCCGTCGGCACAAAGCTCGGGCCTGGCAGCCGGTCGTCGAGATAGCGGGCGATGCCGCGGCTCTCATACATCGTGAAGCCGTCGATCTCCAGCGCCGGGATGACGCCGAAGGGTTGCCGAACCAGATGTTCCGGCTGCTTGTGCTGGCCAGTCGACATGTCGATCAAGACGATCTCGGCTTCGGCGCCCTTTTCGGCCAGCATCGCCAGCACCCTCTGAGTGCAGCCCGAGCCGGGGTGGCCATAGAGCACCATAGGGATCGTGGCGGCGGCGAGTTCGGAGGCGGTCGGCGCAACGTGCTTGGTCATTTCGGTCTCCATCGGGCGGCCCATCCGCCGGTGAAAAGACCTTGCGCCGAGCCTCCTGACAGGGTGTGTCAGCAGGCTGCGCGCAAGCATCAGACGTGCCAGACTGGAGCCCGAAATGATGCTGTCCAACCGCGCCCTCAACCGTGCCACCCTTGCCCGCCAGATGCTCCTCAACCGCTCTGATATGGGGCTGGTCGAGGCGGTTGCTTTCCTTATCGGCCTCCAGGGGCAAGTCAGCGAAGGGCCATATCAAGCTCTTTGGTCGCGCCTTACCGGCTTCCGTCACGAGGACCTGACGGCGCTGATTGTCGACCGCATACTGGTTCGCGCGACGAGCCTCCGCGCGACGTTGCATCTCCAGACCGTCGGCGACCTGCTTGGGCTGCGGCCCTTGGTGCAGCCCGTGCTCGACCGCATGTGGCAGAGCGCCTTCGGCAACAAGCGGTTCGGTGGCAACGATGTTCGCGCGGTGCATCGGGCGGGGGTGAAACTGCTCGACAAGGAGCCGCTGACCGGTGGCCAGCTCGGCGCCGCGCTGCAGGAGAAATTCCCTGACGGCGAGGCGCTGGCCAAATCGGTGCTGCTGCAGGTCAAGGAAATCCTGATCCAGATTCCGCCCACCCGCATCTGGGGCTCCGGTCACGCGCCGATCCAGACTCGTGCCGAAAACTGGGTGCCGAAGGCGCGACGGCCAGCCATGAAACGCGGAGACCTCGTGCTGCGCTACCTCCGCGCGTTTGGGCCCGCGAGTGTCGCCGACATGCAGGCGTGGAGTGGCATGACGCGGCTTGGCGAGTCATTCACGGCTGTCGCCGATCAGCTTCAGGTGTTCGACGCCGAGGACGGCCGCGTGCTCTACGATCTGCCCGACGCACCGCGACCTGACGAGGACACGCCGGCGCCGGCCCGCTTCTTGCCCGACTACGACAATGTTCTATTGGGCTATGCCGACCGCTCCCGCATGATGAGCGACGAGACCAGCAAGCGCCTCGTCGCCGCTAGCCGCTCCTTCCGCGCCGTGCTCGTCGATGGCACGGTTTCTGCAAGCTGGTCGATCGCGCGCAGGAAGGATGCTGCGACGCTGACCGTTACGCTGTTCCGCAAGCTGTCAAAGCGGGAGATCCGGGAGATCGAAACCGAGGGCCGTGCATTTGTGCAGTTTATGGAGGACGACGCCGCGACGCACGAGGTGGTGATTGCCTAGCCGATCGCCGCTTTCGTGAGCGACGGCAGTTCGATCGGCTTGCCGCTTAGCGCGTCGTTCACCTTGTCGAGCAGCACCTGCAGCGAGAACGGCTTCGGCACCACGTCATAGATCAGCGCCTCAAGTCCGTGGGCGCGCTCGCGCTGGTCGGCGAAGCCGGTCATCAAGAGGATCGTGAGGTCGGGGTATTGCGCGGCGACGGTCAGCGCCAGCCCGATGCCGTCCATCACCGGCATCTTGATGTCGGAGAGCAAGAGGTCGAACGCGCCGTTGTTTTCGGCGCAGATTTCCGCGGCGATGCCGCCATCTTCGGCCTCGGTCACCTCGTGGCCCATATGGGCCAGCGCCCGGGTCACGAAGGCCCGCACATTGTCATCGTCTTCCGCAACCAGAATGCGCGCCATCAGGGGGCCTTTACGGGAGTTGGGGCGGAATTGGTGCCGCCATGGGGATCGGTAAAGCTCAGCCGGACCGTGGTGGCGGCGTCGGGCGGCGCATTCACCTCGGTGGTGAAGTCGAGCACGTCGCCGGGGTCCATCTCGCCGGCCTGTGGCGTTACGGTCCATTCGTAGACCGGCATGTCGTGCGCATCGAGTAGGCTGACCAGCACTGGCGGCACCTGCACCGGCTGCGACGAGATCGAGCGGATCTTGGCGGTGACTTGCATCACCGGCTTGCCGTCGCGCAGCGTTGTCAGGGTCTTGGTGTTCTCGAATTCGAGGCCGACGATGTTTACCGGCAGCCCGAGCGTTGCATAGAGCCCCGCGAGCGAGGGGAACCAGCGCACCAGGTCCGAGCGCAGCGAGAAGCCGAGCAGCAGCAAGGACAGCAGCGCCACCAGCGCGCCAAGCCGCGCGGTGCGGCGCATCCGCGCCATCGGCAAGCGCTTGAAGATCTTTTGCTGCCGCTGGTCGAAGTCGCGGCGGGATTTTTTGAGCAGCGCCGGATCGAGCGCATTGACCGTGCCGGCCTTGCGCTTCGGAGCGATCGCGGCACGGATTTCGTCGAGCA
The DNA here is from genome assembly GCA_964570695.1 of uncultured Devosia sp. GTDB lineage: Bacteria > Pseudomonadota > Alphaproteobacteria > Rhizobiales > Devosiaceae > Devosia_A. The sequence continues at coordinate 12,415 of CAZNAE010000039.1, read as the reverse complement.
TGCGCTGGTGGTCGGCGTCGATCGGCACGGCCGCCGGCAGGGCCGGGGGCGTGGCGCCGTGCGCCTCGGCCTCGAAAGCGGCGTCGAGTGCGGCCTCGTCCGCCGGGGTGAACAGGCGATCGGCCTCGACGGGCTCGGGTGCCGGCTCGTCAGCCATGGCGTGCCAGGGCTGACTGCATTGCGCGCATTGGACCTCGCGTCCCGCCGCGCCGATCGTGGCGTAGGGAACCTGGTAGCGCGTGCCGCAATTCGGGCAAGCGATAACGACCGTTGCGAGGTCCGGTGAAGACATGGCCGAACCTAGGCCGGGCACGGTTAAGTTTCCTCAAACTTGCCCATGTTAGGCCGTAGGAAGCCCGCTTGGGGTTCGGCTGCTATGATCGCGCCGGCTGATTCGGAGACACACGCCCGAGTGATCGAGTTCACCAATGTCGGTTTGCGCTACGGCCATGGTCCCGAAATCCTTCGGGACCTCAGCTTTCACATCGAGCCGGGTTCGTTTCATTTCCTCACCGGACCGTCGGGGTCGGGCAAGACCTCGCTGCTGCGCCTGCTGCTCTTGTCGCTGAAGCCGACGCGCGGCACGGTCCGGATGTTCGGGCGCGATGTCGGCAATCTCGACCAGGATGCGCTGCTCGACATGCGCCGTCACATCGGCATCGTGTTTCAGGAATTCCGCCTGCTCGACCATCTGACGACGTTCGAGAACGTGGCGCTGCCGCTGCGGGTGCGCGGCGAACCGGAATCGCAATATCGCAGTAATGTGACCGAGCTACTCGAATGGGTCGGCCTCGGCGAGCGCATGGAAGCGCTGCCGCCGCTCCTCTCGGGCGGCGAGAAACAGCGCGCTGCCATCGCCCGTGCGGTGATCGGCCGGCCCGATATCCTCCTCGCCGACGAGCCGACCGGCAACGTCGATCCCGATCTGTCGCTGCGGCTCGTGCGGCTCTTTGCCGAGCTCAACAAGCTCGGCACCACCATCATCCTCGCGACGCACGAACTGCCGCTGCTCGATGCATTCGACTTTCCGCATATGGCGCTGCGCGATGGTCAGGTGGTCATCGATGGCTGACGCAGCGCTCGATGCTCCGGCCGAGATCGTCGCCAAGCGGCGAGGGCAGGCGCGCACCGCGCCGATCGTGCCCGAGCGCTCGGTCGCCGGCCGCACGCTGGTGCTGCTCATCGCCATCATGACCTTTCTCAGCGGCGTGACGCTGGGCGGCGTGGTGCTGGTGCAGAAATCGGCGATCGCCTGGTCGTCCGATGTCGGCCGCGAGGTCACCATCCAGATCCGCCCGATGGAGGGTGAGGTGATGGACAGCAATATCCGCACCGCCATCTCGCTCGCCGA
>CAZNAE010000039.1:0-10964 GCA_964570695.1 uncultured Devosia sp. | reverse complement strand
CTGGTGCTGTCTGGCGTCCTGGTGCTGGCGCTGATCGTTCTCGCCACGGTGCTGGCGGTGATCTTTGCGACGCGCGGCACGATGGCGTCGAACCGCGAGATCGTCGATGTGCTGCACTTCATCGGCGCCTCCAACAGCTTCATCGCCGGCGAATTCCAGGGCCGGTTTCTGGCCCTCGGCTTCCGCGGCGGCGTGGTCGGCGGGCTTGGCGCGGTGCTGTTCTTCTTCCTCGTCGCCGGCGCGACCGGCTCGATCGTGCCCGAGCAGGCGACGGCGCAGCTCGGCTTTCTGTTCGGCCGCTTCTCGCTCGGCTTCGACGGCATTCTCGGCATCGCCGCGGTGGTGCCAGTGATCGCCTCACTCACCGCCATCACCTCACGCTTGACGGTGCGGCGCTTCCTCAGCCAGACCTCGTGAGGCTCGCGCTCCAGGCCGTCCGCACGGCGCTGTTCTACCTGCTCTTTCTCGGCCAGACCGTCATCCTCGCCATCGTCGTCGGCACCGTCGCCATCATCTGGCGGCGGCGCACCGCGTTCAGCTGGGCGCTCGGCCAGTATTGGGGGCGATCCAATCAGTTCCTGCTGCGCTGGATCGTCGGCATCGGCACGGCGGTCGACGGCGTGGAGAACATCCCGCCCGGCTCGGCGATCATTGCCAGCAAGCATCAGAGCGACTGGGACATCTTCGCCATCCTGCCCTACACCGATGAGAAACCCGCTTTCATCGCCAAGCGCGAGCTGATGGACATTCCGTTCTTCGGCTGGGCGGCGCGCTCGATCGACACCATCTCGATCGACCGCAAGCTGGGTGCCGAGGCGATCCCCCGGATGATGGCGGACGCCCGCGCCGCCCTTGGCCGGGGTTGCCGCATCATCATTTTCCCCGAGGGCACCCGCAAAGCGCCGCTGGCCGCGCCCGACTACCGGCAGGGCATCGCCCGCATGTACGCCGAGCTCGACGTGACGGTCATTCCGGTGGCGCTGAACTCGGGCCTCTATTGGGGTCGCAACAGCCTCGTGATGTGGCCCGGCACGGCACGCGCGCACTTCCTGCCGCCGATCCTGCCGGGGCTCACCGCCGAGGCCTTTGCGCGCGAGCTCGAGAGCCGGATCGAGACCGAAACGACGCGACTGGTTGCCGAAGCGGTGGCCGCCGGACTCTCGCGGCCGCTGTCGCCTGAGTTCCGCGCGCGGCTTGCGGCCGCGACGCAAGCGGCTGGGGTCGCTCCGCGCTAGACCTACTACATATTGACGCGCGTCGCGAAGCAGCCCATAGATATAGGGGTTGGGACAGATTTTCGTTGACTTTAGCGGACATTTGTTCCACTTTTGTTCCCTTTCGGGGTCGGGGGAATGCGGGTCATGGCGTCACTAGCTGAACGGCGAATCGGTGGTCCGGCGCGGCCTCGGCAGGTCAATTGGCGCGGTCGCTCGGGCCGCTTTTACGCGCTGACGCCGGAGCGTTTCGACAGCTTCGCGCTTGCCACCGACGGCCTCTATCTGCTCGCCCGCGGCACCGTGCCGATGTGGGTTGGCTCCGCCCATGACGTGATCAACGATGCCGCCAGCCGCTCGCGTTTTCGGCTTGCCTTGGAAGCCGCCGACAGGGCCTTTGCGGTTGAGACGGAAGGCGACGAGGTCAGTCTGATGACGACGGTTTGGGACCTCGAAGGGGCCGAGCCGGTAACCGGGCTGAGCGCCGCCTAGGCGCTCTCAGCGAGCAGCGGGGCCTCGGCGTTGAGCGCGTTGACGATCTCCAGCAGCGCCTTGTCGCGAATGCCGAGCGCCAGCAAATGCCGGGCGGTGTTGCGGACATAGTCCGTGTTGCGGCCCGACTCGCCGGTGCCGGCGGCAACCAGCTTCACCTGTTCGGCGACGCTTAGCCGGCCGGCGAATTGCGGGTGATCCTCATTGACCAGATAGGCCAGCGCCTTGACCGTCTCGCCCGTTCCCAGCAGCACATTTCGCCAGGCTTCCCGATAGACGCCTCGATCCTGTTCGCGCGCCTGCAGATAATCGAAAATCCCGGGCCAGCGGGCCGCCTCGACCTCAAAAGCGACACCGAGACACGAGCCGCCGCGGCTCAGCCCGAACACCAGCCCGGGCCGCTCAGCCGTGCCGCGATGCCGGTGCGAATAGATCGAGAGCGAGCGGTGGGCGCCGCGCAACAGGGCCTTTTCCGACCGCAGGAACGCAAAGCCCGGGTTCCAGATCAGCGAGCCATAGCCGAAAACCCACGGATTGCCGTCCGCCACGCCACGCCTCACAAGCGACAGGTTCCGTCTGTTGGTAGGCTGCGCCGCGATGCGCCGCAAGCATCGTGGATGACGGGCTCGTATGCGGCAGCTAGAAGGTCGGCATGACACGCAAAGTTCTCATTCTCGGCGCGGTGGCGGCGCTGGTCGTCATCGTCTGGAGCGCCGCCTGGATCTGGGCCTCGGGCCTCGCGGGCGGCTACGTCAAAGGCCTCGCCGATGCCGATGGGGTGACGACGCCGAAAGTCGTCTGCGGCAGCTTCGGCATCGGCGGCTTCCCGTTCGGCTTCGATATGACCTGCGCCAAGGCCACCATCACGATGGCCGATACCACCGTCACGGTGAACGGCCTCCAGGCCTCCGCCGAGGTCTACAACCCCACCCACATCCTGCTGTTCGCGCAGTCGCCGATCGCGATCGCCGACGCGTTCACCGGCAGCCAGAGCCGGATTGATTTCGACTCGGCTGAAGCCAGCGCCCGGCTCGACGGCTGGCGCATCGGGCGGATCTCGCTGATCGTCGAGAAGCCGGTATGGAACGACACCGTGATGGACGACCGGCTGATCGCCAAGGCCGATCATCTCGAGGCGCATCTGCTCGATATCCCGGCCCAGCACGACGCGGCCGCCGGCCTCGCCTCGCTGGCGCAATATGCCGAGATCGATGCGCTCGATGCTCCGGGCTTCCAGGTGACGTCAGGTAAAACAACGTTCCAGGGTGAGATCAGCAAATTGCCCGACGATGTTCGAACATACAGCGATCCCACCCTGCTTAGGCGCTGGCAGGCCGCCGGCGGACAATTCACGCTGTCCGACTTCAAGGGCGATGACGGCGATACGCATTTCGACGCCACCGGCAATCTCGGTCTCGACGATCAGGGGCGCCTGCAAGGGCAGCTCAAGCTCAATTCGAAGGGTCTCGTCGAGCGCTTCGGCAGCGCCATCCCGGACCAGTACAAGGGGCTGATCGTCGGCGGCCAGGCAGCCGACGGCTCGTACACGCAGAATGTGCGGATTGCGGCGGGTCTGGTGTTTGCCGGGCTCGTACCGGCTGCGATGATCCCGCCGCTTTACTAGGCGGATTTGTCGACGACGTGTGGGGCGTGCGTCTTGGCCGCATTGAGGCGCGCAGTGTCGACAAATTGGGTGGTCTTCGCCTCGATCGGCTCGCCTTTGCCCTCCGACTGGGCTTCGCTCATCGCCTGCGCCAGCTCGGCGCGATGCTTGGCGATCATGATCAAGGCTTCGCCGCCGGTCTTTGACTCCGAAATCGCGAGGTTGCGAATGGCGGTGTCGATGTCCATCAGGCGCGCTTGTCGACGACGCGGCCCTGGCCCTGCGGCGCTGGCGCGGGCGCGCTTTTCACGGTGTCGTCGATCATGTCGGCGAGCGCCATGTCCATCTCGTTGCTCTTGCGAATGACCGCAATCTGCGCCGACTGCTGCGTCCGGCTCTGCTGCATCGTCATCAAAAGCGAGGTGAGATCGCTGTTCATCCGGCAAGTCTAGGGCGCCGGGGTAAACGAAACCTTGTGATGGCTCTCGCAACCCGCCGCCAGTGTCTATGTGTCGTGCCCGTAGCGGCCGGGCTTCCACAGCACGTCGTCGCGGCCGTTCGAGTTGGCGACGCGGCCCAGCACGAACAGCAGGTCGGACAGCCGGTTGAGGTAGATCATCGTTTCAGCGTTGACCGACTGCTCGGTCAGCGCCAGCTCGACCACCTGCCGTTCGGCTCGCCGCACCACTGTTCGCGCCACATGCAGGGCCGCCGCCAGCGCCGTGCCGCCGGGCAGCACGAAGCTCGTCAGCGGTGCAAGGCCCTCGTTGTAGTGGTCGATCTGCTGTTCGAGCCACTGCGTCTGCGCCGGCGTGATGCGGAGCGACGGCGTCGTGCCGGCCGGATCGACACCCGGCGTCGCGAGGTCAGAGCCGAGGTCGAACAGGTCGTTCTGGATGCGGCTCAGCATCGAGTCGATCTTGGGCATCGAGGTCGAGGACAGCCGGGCCACGCCGATCGCCGCATTGGCCTCGTCGATGGCGCCGAAGCAGTTGACCCGCAAATCGTACTTCAGCCGTCGCGGACCGCGGACCAGCCCGGTCGTGCCGTCGTCGCCGGTCTTGGTGTAGATCTTATTGAGTTTGACCATCAGCCGCCGTTACCGCGACCGAAGAAATAGAGGGCGCCGAGGATCACCACCAGCGCCACGAACTGCGCCACGACGCGAGCCCGCATCAGCATCTGGCTGCGGTTGGCGTCGCCGCCCTTGAACATGTTCCAGAGCCCCATGAACAGGATGATCGCGACGACGGCGACGGCGATGACACTGACGATGGCGGTGACGTTCATGGCAGATCCGGTGTTTCGGCGCGCGGGCTGGTGCGGGTGATGTAGCCCACGAGGCCCGTCGCGAGGCGGTCATAGATGGCACGAATTCTTGGGCTGAGAAACAGTTCCCGATGGGTGGTCAGCCACATCTCCAGCAACGCCGGCCGCAGCATCGGCAGGATCTCGCGCATTCCGGGTGATTCCCGCACCAACCCCTGCTGGGCGAAGCCGATGCCGAGCCCGGCTTTCAGCATCTCCCACATGCCGGTCTGGCTGTCGGTGCGAAGCGCGAAATCGGCCCGTTTGAGGTCGAATCCGAGGGTTTTGGCGGCGCGCAGCATCTGGTCGTCGCGGTCGAAGCCGATGAGCGTGTGCGCCATCAGCTCGTCTGGCCGCGTCGGCGTGCCGTGGGCGCCGAGGTAGCTCGCATGGGCGCAGGCGACGATCTGGAATTCGCCCAGCCGCTTGGCGATCAATTCCAGTTGCGTCGGCCGGAACATCCGCACCGCGATGTCGGATTCGCGCAGCAGCAAGTTCTCGACCGAGTCGGACGGCACCAGCTCGATGGCGACCGCCGGGAATTCGTCGCGGATCGCGCGGAGGATCGGCGGCAGCACGTAATGCGACACAATGCTGCTCGCGGTAATCCGCACCGTCCCTTCGAGCGCGCCGGTCTGGCCTTCGGCGATGAGGTTGGCCTCGGCCAGCTTGGCTTCGGCGGCAGACACCGACTGATAGAGCCGCAGCGCTGTCTCGGTCGGCTTCAGCCCCTGTAGCGTGCGGTCGAACAAATTGACGCCGAGCTGCTGCTCCAGTGTTTCGATGTGACGTCCCAGCGTCGGCTGGCTGTAGCCGATGCGCCGCGCCGCCGCCGACAGCGAGCCATCAGCCACTACCGCGGCAAAACTCCGCCAAAGCGCCCAGTCGGGTTCGGAACGCGCCACGCGCCTATGCATCCTTGAATGGCTATTCTTCAGTCATCGCCAATTTCGCAGCGCCTGTGAATAGTCGATCTTCCTGTCATCCAACGAAAGGAACAGGAAAATGAGCAGGGCAAAGATCGTGGTTCTCGGGGTCAACGGGCACATTGGTCGTGCCGTCGCGGAGGCATTTGTCGAGGCCGGCTGGGACGTGACCGGCATGGCCCGCACCGACAAGCACCACAGTCCCGGCGTGAAATTCGTGCGCGGCGACTCGGATTCGGTCGAGGACATGCGCCGCGCCATCGGCGACACCGAGGTGGTCGTCAACGCGCTGAACCTGCCCTACCACAATTGGGACAATGGCCGCATGGAAGCCCAGATGGGCCGCGTGCTCGAGGCGCTCGGCACCACCGGCAAGACTATGCTGTTTCCCGGCAATATCTATAACTTCGCCGCCACTGATCGCGACGTCACGCCCGACCTCGTCCAGCAGCCGGAGACGCCGCGCGGCGCGATCCGGGTCCGCGTCGAGCAGATGTTCGATGCCGCCGCCGCGCGTGGCGATATCCAGGCGATCATTCTCCGCGCCGGCGACTTCTACGGCCCGCGCACCAGCATGGACTGGTTCGACCAGGCAGTGATGCGCGAGGTCGGCAAGGGCAAGGTCAGCCCGATGGGTGTCCGCGGCGTGGGCCATAGCTGGGCCTATCTGCCCGACCTCGCGCGAGCCTTCGTGGCGCTCGCGGCGCTGCGCTCCAGCCTCGACGCGGTCGAGCATTTCCACTTCGCCGGCAATTTCGTTACGCCCGCAGAGATGGGCGTCGCCATCGCCAAGGCCGCGCCGGTCCCGGTCAAGATCGGCCAGGTTTCGCTGCTGCTGCTCCGCCTGCTTGGGCTGGTCGACCCGATCATGCGCGAGGTCGCCAAGATGCAGTATCTGTGGCGCAACCCGATGCAGCTGCAGGATCGTCGCCTCGATAACCTCCTCGGCCCGGATTTCGGCACGCCGTTCGAGACCGCCGTGGCCGCGACGGTCCGCCCGTTCTTCGAGGCTCAGCCCGGCGTCCCCGCCGGCCTGCCGCGACCGGCACGTGCCTGATCAGAATCCGAGCTCGGTCCGGATGCTTTCGGGCGTCCGGCCTGCTGCACGGAGATCGCGGAGGCTGGGCGAGGTCTTCGACTTGCTCAGCTTCTGCCCATCCGCATCGAGGATCAGCTTGTGGAAGGTATAGATCGGCTGCGGCAGCCCAAGGAGCATCTGCAGCAGCACGTGGATATCGGTCGAGGGTTCCATGTCGCGGCCGCGCGTGACGTGCGTGATGCCCTGCGCCGCATCGTCGACCACGACACTCAGATGATAGCTCGTCGGCGTCGCCTTGCGCTGCAACACCACATCGCCCCAGAGCGATGGCCGGGCATAACGGATCTGTGGCCGGTCGAGCGGCGTCGGTTGCGCCTGTGTGAAGCTCAGCGGACCGGTCAGCGCCATGGCGCGCTGGAGGTCGAGCCGCATCTGCACCGGCCGTCCGCCCACCGGACCATGCAGCCGGCACTTGCCGTCATAGAACGGCGCTCCATCCGGGTCGGTCCCGGGCGAGCGCGCCATGATTTCCTGCCGCGTGCAGTCGCAGGGGTAGAGCAGATCGAGCTCGCCTAACCGGCGGGCGGCTGCGCTGTAAATCGCGAACCGCTCCGATTGCACCATCACCGGCTCGGGCCAGTCGAGACCCAGCCAGTGCAGGTCCTCATAGATCGCGTCGGCAAATTCGGGTTTACAGCGTTCGATATCCGTGTCTTCGAGGCGGAGCAGAAATTGCCCGCCAAGCCGCCGAGCCCAAAACTCAGTGAATAGCGCCGAATAGGCATGGCCCAGATGCAGATGTCCGTTCGGGCTTGGTGCAAATCGAAGGATGGTCCCGGGCATTTGCCCGCTCTAGCATGCCCGCCAAAGCTCTCCCAGACCGGCTGAATTCCGCCGCGGCGCTCAACCGCCAGCTCAAGGCGCTGCTGCGCCGCGACCCGCGGCTGCGCGCCGTCGCCAAGGCCGCCGGGCCGTTCGAGATCCGGCTGACGCCGGGCGGCTTCGCCGGCCTCGTGCGCGTCATCACCGGCCAGCAATTGTCCGTCGCCAGTGCTCGCGCCATCTGGGGGCGGTTCGCGCAATTGCCGGGCGCGCTTGATCCGGCAACCTATCTGACGCTGCCGGAGGAAACCGTGCGCGGCGTCGGCTTCTCGGCCGGCAAATATCGCACCGTCCGGGTCATCGCCCAGGCGGTGGTCAGCGGCGCGCTCGATTTCGATCTTGTCGAGCGCCTGCCGTCCGACGAGGCGACCGCCTACCTCACGGCGCACAAGGGTATCGGGCCGTGGACAGCTGAAATCTACCTGATGTTCTGCTCCGGCCAGCCCGACGTTTTCCCGTCCGGCGACCTTGCGCTGCAGAAGGCGGTGGGCCACGCTTTCGGCATGAACCACGTGCCGACGGCCAAGGAACTGATCGGCATCGCCGAAGCCTGGACCCCTTACAGGCATGCCGCGGCGCTGCTGTTCTGGCGCTACTACGCGACCGTGCTCCGCAAGGCCGAGGGGATCGCGCTGTGACGGCAAAACTCTCCGGTCCGATGCTGGCGCCGCTCTCTGGCGCGTCCAAACAGCTGATGGTGATCCTTCACGGCTACGGCGCCGACGGCGCAGACCTCATCGGCCTCGGCCGCGAATGGCGCTCATTGTTCCCGAACATGCTGTTCGTCGCGCCCAATGCGCCGACGGTCTGCGCCCGCAATCCATCCGGCTACGAGTGGTTTCCGCTCAGCAACGAGCCCGCCTCCGACTATCGCCGCGAGGGCGCCGATCTCGCCCGTCCGGTGATCGTCGGCTTCCTTGCCGATCTCTGGGCACAGACCGGTCTCACCGCCGCCGACACTATCCTCTGCGGCTTCAGCCAGGGCGCCATGATGGCGCTCAATGTCGCAACGTCGATTCCCGACCAGGTTCGTGCGGTCGTCGCCTTCTCGGGCGCCTTCATCCCATCCGCGTCGTTCGAGGCTGGCGAGGGCGCCAGGCCGCTGGTCGCGCTCATTCACGGCGACATGGATGGCGTCGTGCCGGTGCAGTTCAGCCGGGACGCGGCAAACATGCTGACGGCCCGCGGTTTCGATGTCCGGCTGCACATTTCGCCCGGTGTCGGCCACGGCATCGCGCCGGACGGCCTCGATTTCGCGACCACGTTCCTGCTCGCTCAAATGGCTGCCAAGGCTTAGAAACGCTGGCGATTTGACGCTTCACAGCCGCGTCACACTGCATATAGTATACGGGCAATATGCGTGCTGCCGATTCCCACACCGGGGGTCTCCGGTGACCGTGCATGTGTCGCCCGAGTCGTGTCCCGCGCTTGTCCTGAACGCCGACTACCGGCCGCTCAGTTATTATCCTTTGTCCCTGTGGTCCTGGCAGGACGCGATCAAGGCTGTGTGCCTCGACCGCGTGCAAATCGTTTCGAGCTACGACCGCATCGTCAAGTCGCCCAGCTTCGAGATGTTCATTCCGAGCGTCGTGTCGCTCAAGGAATATGTGAAGCCGGCGCGGCACCCGGCATTCACCCGCTTCAACGTCTTCCTGCGCGACCGCTTCCAGTGCCAGTATTGCGGCTCGCGTGACGATCTGACCTTCGACCACGTCATCCCGCGCTCGAAGGGCGGGCGGACGACCTGGGAAAACGTCGTCGCCGCCTGTGCGCCCTGCAATCTCAAGAAGGCCAACCGGCTGCCCAGGGAAATCAAGATGTTCCCGATGCAGTCGCCGTTCCAGCCGACGGTGCATGACCTCCACAACAACGGCCGGGCCTTCCCACCCAACCATCTGCACCAGAGCTGGCTCGACTACCTCTACTGGGACATCGAGCTCGAGCCGTAAGCTCGACTTTTCCGTCACCCATAACTATTATTGGACCTTCAACCAACGGAGGCCCACATGGCGATCAGTGCAGAACTCGGCGAAAAGCTCGAAGCCGTGGTCAACGACCTCGTCGCCAATGGCCGCTACAATTCCAAAAGCGAAGTGCTCCGCGAAGGCGTCCGGCTGGTGCAGGAGCGGGAGGCAGCGCTGGCGAAGCTGCACGCGGTGCTTGAAGTGGGGCTGGCTGACATCGACGCCGGACGCACGAAGCCGCTGGAAGAGGTCGTCAACAGGTTGAGCGCCAAATATCGCGCCATGGCGAAGAAGCGCGCCTGATGCGCGTCGATATCTCGGATGCCGCTGAAGCCGACCTTGAGGAAATCGGCAACTTCATCGCCGAGGACAATCCGAGTCGTGCAGATGGGTTTGTGCTTGAGCTGCTGGATCGCTGCTATGGGTTGGCGGAATATTCCGCCCGCTATCCAATCGTCAGCCGCGCGGACAGGCGCGAAGTCAGACGCTGCCCTACAACCGCTACTTGATTTTCTACGCCGTCGAGGGCGACGAACTGCAGATCGTTCGTATCGTCCACACGCCCGCGACTATGTCCGCCTGCTCTTCCCCGACGACTAAGCCTTCCGCCGCCGCATCTGGACCACTACCGCGGCCAATAGCAGCACAGCCACCCCCGCCGACAGCAGAGCATTGTATCCCGCGAGGCTGAGCTTGATGATCGGGTCGCGCCACTGCACGACGTCGCAGGGGACGACCTTCTCGATATTGCCGGTCGTGAGCTGGTTGAAGTCGAGCGCGCCGCCGCTGGCGGTGCCGCTCCCCGTGCAGGCGCTCGGGCCGGGCCAGAACCCCCATTCGACGCCCGCATGATAGCTGCCCATATAGGCCGACCACACGAAGATCGCGGCGGCGATCAGCACGGCCACGTACCACACGACCAGCGGCAACCGGTTCCAGAAGATGAGCACCAGTGCCAGCACCGGCAGGCCCCAATAATAGGCCTGGCGCTGCGCGAGGCAGAGTTCGCATGGCACGAGGCCGCCGAAGATCTGGCTGCCCCAGGCACCGGCAATCACCGCCAGGGCCACGACAAAGGCAATGCCGACAAGGATCTTGTCGGCGGGGAGGGTGCGCGGCGCGCTGGTGTTGACGGCGGTGCTGGTCATCATCTGGTCCATGCGGTTTTGACGCGGGAATGAGGCCGATCCTTGGTCGAAAGCAAGGTCTCTCGCGCCGATGTGAGGCCTCCGAAGCCTCCGAGTTTAGTCCGTTTCGGGCGTCAGTTTCAGCCGCTGCATGATGCCGCGGGCGTTGTTGGGCGCGTTGGGCTTGTCGGTCGAAACGAAATACGCAAACACGTCGCGCTCCGGCTGCGGCCCCGTCATCGGCGTGATGAACGTGCCGTCCGTCAGTTCTTTGCCATCCGCGAGGGCCTTGAACCGTTTGGCCCACGCGTCGAGATCGGTGGGCTCGTAGTGTTCGGCCCCCGGCGCACCCTGCAGCCGGCAATAGGTGAAGTCTGCGGTCTGGTCGAGATAAGGCCAGTCGGTCGTA
>CAZNAE010000038.1:0-26384 GCA_964570695.1 uncultured Devosia sp. | reverse complement strand
GCTACGGCATCGCCGTCCGCGCCGGCACGCATTGCGCCATGCCGCTGCTCAAGCGATTTGGCGTCACCTCTACCTGCCGGGCCTCGCTCGCCCTATATTCGGGCAAGGATGACGTTGATGCGCTTGTGGACGGCATCGAGAAAGCACAGAAGTTTTTTGCATGACCGACGAACCGGCTGAAAAACCCGCCGAAACGGCATCCGCGGTGGAAACCACCGAGGGCAACCGGATCGTGCCCAGCGTTTCGGACGCGATTCCCGCCGACGAGGTGGCGCGCATCACCGCCGATTTGATCGGGGCGCTGAAGACCGTCTACGACCCGGAAATCCCGGTCGACATCTACGAGCTCGGCCTCGTCTACAAGGTCGACCTCGACGACAACCGCAACCTCACCATCGACATGACGTTGACCGCCCCGGGCTGCCCGGTGGCCGGCGAAATGCCGGGCTGGGTCGAAAACGCGGCGCTCGGCGTCGAGGGGATCCAGGGGGTGACCGTGAACATGGTCTACGATCCGCCCTGGGACCAGAGCCGCATGTCGGAAGAAGCGCAGGTTGCGCTGAACTGGTGGTAATCCTCAAGCGTTCGGCGTATATATCGGCAATCGACGATAGAGTTTGACGACATGCCTTTGCAGATCATGAGCCTCACCGATGCCGCCGTGGAGCGCATCACCGAGATCATCGAGGACAGCGACGCCCCGGTGATGGGCGTCCGCGTCGGCGTCAAGAATGCCGGCTGCGCGGGCATGGCCTATACGCTCGATTACGTGGCCGAGCCGGTCAAAGGCGACGACCATGTGATGGACAAGGGCGTCCACGTCTTCATCGAGCCCAAGGCGACGCTGTTCCTGCTTGGCACCGTGATGGATTTCGAGACCGATATCCTCAAATCCGGCTTCACCTTCAAGAACCCGAACCAGACCGGCGAATGCGGCTGTGGCGAGAGCGTGACGCTGAAGCCGGCGGATTTGAAGGCCTTGGCCGAGGCGCGGGCACACTAGCCGGCCCGGATCAGCGGCAGCGCCAGATCCTTGCGGAACAGATACAGCAGCGTCCGCAGCGCCTCGCCTTCGTCGCCGGTCAGGCCCGGATTGCGTTTCAGCACGTCGCGGGCGTCGCGATGCGCCCATTCGAGCAGATGGCGGTGTACGTCGGGGACGGCAAGGTGGTAGCCGGGCATGCCGGACTGGCGGGTGCCGAGCAAATCGCCCTGGCCGCGGAGGTCGAGGTCGCGTTCGGCGATCTCAAAGCCGTCCTCGGTGGATTTGATGGTTTCGAGCCGCGCCTTGGCCGTCTCCGACAGCGGCTCCTTGTAGAGCAGCAGGCAGGCCGAGCGCTGCGAGCCGCGACCGACGCGGCCGCGCAGCTGGTGCAGCTGCGCGAGGCCGAAGCGCTCGGCGTGCTCGATGATCATGATGGTGGCGTTGGGCACATCGACGCCGACCTCAATCACTGTGGTGGCGACGAGGATCTTGGTGTCGTTGCGCTGAAAGCGGTCTATGACCTCCTGCTTGGCGGCCGCCGACATCCGACCGTGAACGAGCGCGACGTGGTCGCCGAATACCTTCTTGAGCTCGGCGAAGCGATCCTCGGCCGAGACGACGTCGAGCGTCTCGCTCTCTTCGACCAGCGGCGTGACCCAGAAGGCCTGCGCGCCCTCATCGATGCGGGCTTTCAGCCGCTCGATGACGCGCGGGTACTCGGCGATCGACAGCACTGCGGTATCGATCGGCTGCCGCCCGCGCGGCTTTTCGCGCAGCGTCGAGACGGCCATGTCGCCGAAATGCGTGAGCACCAGGGTGCGGGGGATCGGCGTCGCGGTCATCACCAGCAGGTCGGCATACTTGCCCTTGTCGCTCAGCGCCAGCCGCTGTGCGACGCCGAAGCGATGCTGCTCATCGACCACCGTGAGGCCCAAATTGCGGAATTCGACGCCGGACTGGAACAGCGCATGGGTGCCGACGACGATATTGGTGGCGCCCGAGGCGATACCCTCGAGGATGGAACGGCGTTCGGCCGCCGACTGCTTGCCGGTGAGCAGCGCGATGCCGAGGCCGGCGGCGTCGGCCAACGGCGCCAGCGTTCGGTAATGCTGCGCCGCCAGCAGCTCCGTCGGCGACATCAGCGCTGACTGTGCGCCGCTCTCGGCCATCGCCGCCATTGCCATCAGCGCCACGACGGTCTTGCCAGCGCCAACATCGCCCTGCAGCAGCCGCGACATGCGGGTGGGGGCGGCGAGGTCGTCGCGAATCTGTTCAACGGCGAGCTGCTGGCCTTCGGTCAGCGCAAACGGCAGGGCTGCGGTGACGCGTGCGGTGATCTCGCCGGTGAAGCTGCGCGAGATGCCGCGAGCAGAGACCAAGGTCGAACGGACGATCAGCAGTGCCAGCTGGCCGGCGAGATATTCGTCGTAAGCGAGCCGCATTCGGGCGGCACCCCAGAGCTCGCCGTCGGAGGGCTGAGCGGGCGCGTGCACAGCCGTCATCGCCGCATGGAAGCTTGGCCAGTTGAACTGAGCACGCCGCTCAGCGACAATCCACTCGGGCAGCTCCGGCAGCGTTGCCAGCACGCCGCGAACGAGCTTGGTCAGCGCCTTGGATCCCAGTCCCTGGGTCAGCGGATAGACGGGCTCGACCAGCGGCATCGAGGCGAACTGTTCGACCTCGATGACGTAGTCGGGATGGGTGATCTGCTTCATGCCGCTGAAGAAGCCGATCTCGCCCGACACGTACCGATCCTCGCCGACCGGCAGCAGCTTTTCCACCCAGCCGCCCTGCGCCCGGAAGTAGACGAGCTGGATTTCGCCGGTCTCGTCATGCGCGAAGACGCGGTGCGGCCGCGTCGGCATGTTGCGCGGCGGCGGCTCATGGCTGTCGATGTGGAGCTTCAGCGTTGCGGTGTGGCCGACAAAGGTGCCGGCGATCCCCTCCATGCGGCGGCGATCGATGATGCCGACCGGCATGTGCATCAGGAGGTCGAGCGCAATCGCTTCCTGCCCCTCGCCGGAGGAAAAGAAGCGATTGAGCAGCGCACCGAGCTGCGGTCCCACGCCCTTGATCGAGCGCAGCGAGCGAAACAGCGTATCGAGGGCAGCGGGACGGGGCATGCCGGCCTAGAGACCGGCGGCCTTCCGCAACGCCTCGTTCATCCTCCCCTGCCAACCGGGGCCGTCGGACTTGAACTTGTCGAGCACATCGGCATCGACGCGGAGTGAAATGGCCTTCTTGGGAAACGCCGATTTGGGACGTCCGCGGGAGATTAGCTTTTCGCCGTCATACACGTCGGCCGTCTCGAACCACTCATCCGTCAGTTCAGGAGCGTCGTCAGGATCGACCCAGTCGGACTCCATATTTTGCTTGTTCCCGGTCATTGGCCTTCCTCATTGATATGATGTGCCTCACGGCACCGCGTTGAGTCCAGATGACGACAACCATCCGGTCCGCCAGATAGCCGACGGTCATCATCCTGACTTCTCCGTAGTCGAAACGGTCGTCCTCTCGCTCGATACGGATGCCGCCGAACACTTTTGGCGCGTCGGCAAAGTCCAGTCCGCGCCCTGCGAGCGTCCACTCCCGCTTCGCGGGATCGAAGCTGATCTCCATATGCCCCTCAACATCGCTCAAGTCAATTATTGTATATACAAAAATGCAGCATTGCCCGAACTGACCTTAGAGCGTAAACCGCTGTTCGACATCCCCGAGACGACCCAGATCATGGCTCCCGAAAAAGCGGCCGGTGAAGATTTATCCATGCGCCGCCGCCGGTTGCGCTATCGCGCGTGGCATCGCGGCACCAAGGAAATGGACCTCGTGCTGGGGCCGTTTGCGGACGCGCATCTGGGGGGATTCGGGACGACGGAACTCGACCGGCTCGAGACCCTTATGGACGAGGAAGACACCGATCTCCTCAAATGGGTGATGGGGCAGGAGCCGGTGCCTGCCGGCACCGATGCCGAGTTGCTCCAAACCATCATCGCTTACCGATTGCAGACTCAATGACTGAGCTGACGCGCCCGACCCGAACCATCGTCAACGTACCCGACGGCATGCAGCCGCTTGTGCTGGCGCGCCTCGTCGAGGAGCGGCTGAAGGCAGAGCCCGATGCCGCTGCAGCCGCGGTGTTTGTGGCGCGCGACGGCCGCCGCCTGCAGCGCATGGAGGACGTGCTGCGGGCGATGCTGCCGGGCCACCTCATCCTGACGCTGCCGGCGTGGGACTGCCTGCCCTATGACCGCGTGTCGCCCAACGGCGTGACCATCGCGGCACGGATGACGACGATCTCGGCGCTTGCCGATCCGGCGACCAAGGGCGCGATCGTCCTTACGGCGGTCAATGCGCTGATCCAGAAGCTGCCGCCGATCGATGTCGTTGCCGGCATGAGCTTCGCCGCTAGGTCGGGGCAGGTCGTCGACAGTGAGCGGCTGATCAAATGGGCGTCACTCAATGGCTATCTGCGCGTCCCGACGGTGCGCGAGCAGGGCGAATATGCGGTTCGCGGCGGGCTGGTCGATCTCTATCCGGCCAGCATGGAAATGCCGCTCCGTTTCGATTTCTTCGGCAAGTCGCTCGAATCCATCCGCACCTTCGATCCGTCGACGCAGCGGACCACCGGCACGCTGACCGGCATCGCATTGGCGCCGATGAGCGAGGTGCTGCTCAACGACGAGACCATCAAGCGGTTTCGCGCCCGCTACACGGCGGCGTTCGGCGGCAACACCGTCGACGATCCGCTCTATGGCGCCATCAGCTCAGGCCAGCGCTTTCCGGGCCACGAGCACTGGCTGCCGTTCTACTACGACCACCTCGACGGGCTCGGCGCCTACACCGGCGACGCGCCGCTGGTGTTCGACGACCAGTCGCGGGAGGCGTTTGCCGACCGGCAGGCGCAGATCAAGGACTATTACGAGGCGCGCGAGACGGCGCGGGGCGATAAGAAGCTGGCGGCCGGTGCCGCGCCCTATAAGCCGGTGCCACCGGCCGAGCTTTATGCGGTCGACAGTCACCCGTATCGGCTGAGCGCGGCGCCGGCGATCCAGCTTTCCTCGTTCGCATTGCCGGACAAGACGCGCACCGAGGATGCCGGCGGTCGCATTGGGCACAGCTTCGCGGCGGAACGGCAGGCGCAGGACGTCAATCTGTTCCAGGCCGTCGTCGATCGGTTGAAAGCCGACAGCAAGAAGCAGCGTCACACCGTCGTTGCCTGCTGGTCGGATGGCTCGCGCGACCGAATGGCGCAATTGCTGGGCGATCACGGCCTCGCCCATCCGCGCATCGCCGAGAACTGGCAGGATGCTGTCACGACGTCACCCAACACAACCGCGCTCGTCGTGCTGCCGCTCGAGAGCGGATTCGAGACTGCGGACCTCGTCGTGCTCTCCGAGCAGGACATCCTCGGCGAACGCCTGCTGCGGCCGCAGCGGCGCAAGAAAGCGTCGGACGCGCTGACCGAGGCGACGAGCCTCGCGGCCGGCGATCTCGTGGTGCACGTCGACCACGGCATCGGCCGCTTCCTCGGCCTCAAGCAGATCGAGGCGATGGGCGCGCCGCATGACTGCGTCGAGATCCAGTACGCCAACGATACCAAACTCTATCTGCCGGTCGAGAACATCGAACTCCTAAGCCGCTACGGCTCGGAGGGTGGCGACGTCATGCTCGACAAGCTGGGCGGCGTCGCCTGGCAGGCCAAGAAAGCCAAGCTCAAGAAGCGCATCCGCGACATGGCAGAGCAGCTCATCAAGATCGCGGCGCAGCGGCTGTTGGTCAAAGCCGATCCGGTCGACATCAATTCGGGCGCCTATGACGAGTTCGCTGCGCGGTTCCCGTATGAGGAGACCGAGGATCAGTTGGTTGCCATCTCGGCGGTGTTCGACGATCTGACGACCGGCAAGGTGATGGACCGGCTGGTCTGCGGCGATGTCGGTTTCGGCAAGACCGAGGTGGCGCTGCGCGCGGCGTTCGCGGTCGCCATGGCGGGCAAGCAGGTCGCGGTCGTGGTGCCGACGACACTCTTGTCGCGCCAGCATTTCCGCACCTTCACAGAGCGCTTTGCCGGGCTGCCGGTGAAGGTGGCACAGGCATCGCGCCTGGTCACCGCGCCGGAGCTAAAGGCGACGAAGGAGGGCATCGCCAACGGGCAGGTCGACATCGTCGTCGGCACACACGCGCTGCTGTCGAAGTCGATCGAGTTCAAGAATCTGGGGCTGCTGGTCGTCGACGAAGAACAGCATTTCGGCGTCGGCCATAAGGAGCGGCTGAAAGAACTGCGCGCCAACGTGCACGTGCTGACGCTAACCGCGACGCCGATTCCGCGCACGCTGCAACTGGCGCTGACGGGCGTCCGCGATCTGAGCCTCCTCGCGACGCCCCCGGTCGACCGGCTGGCAATCCGCACTTTCATTTCCCCGTTCGACCCGATCTCGATCCGCGAGGCGCTGTTGCGCGAAAAATACCGCGGCGGGCAGGCATTCTATGTCGTGCCGCGGATCAAGGACCAGCCGGACATCGCCGAATTCCTGCGCGAGCAGGTTCCGGAGGTGTCGTTCGTCGTCGCCAACGGCCAGATGGCGGCGGGCGAGCTCGACGACATCATGAACAATTTCTACGACGGGAAATTTGACGTGCTCGTCGCGACGACGATCGTCGAATCCGGCCTCGATATCCCCAATGCCAACACGCTGGTGGTGCATCAGGCCGATCATTTCGGGCTGGCGCAGCTCTACCAGATCCGTGGCCGCATCGGCCGGTCGAAGCAGCGCGCCTACGCGCTGTTCACGGTGCCGCCGGCGCGAAAGCTGACGGACACGGCGGAGCGGCGGCTCAATGTGCTGCAGTCGCTGGAGAGCCTCGGCGCCGGCTTCCAGCTGGCGAGCCATGACCTCGATATCCGCGGTGCCGGCAATCTTTTGGGCGAGGAGCAGTCCGGCCATATCAAGGAGGTCGGCTTCGAGCTCTACCAGGCGATGCTCGAAGAGGCCGTTGCCGGGCTCAAGGACGGGCAGGCGGACTACGAGGACACCAATGAGTGGAGTCCGCAGATTTCGCTCGGTATGCCGGTGATGATACCCGAGCACTACGTCCCCGACCTCCAGGTCCGCATGCAGCTCTATCGTCAGCTGGGCGACCTCAAGGATGCGCCCGAGATCGACTCCGCCGCGGCCGAGCTGATCGACCGCTTCGGCCCGCTCCCCGACGAGGTCGAGGCCCTGCTCAAGGTGATTCTGGTCAAGGCGCTGTGCCGTGCCGCCAATGTCGAGAAGGTCGAGGCCGGCCCCAAAGGCGCCGTGATTACGCTGCGTAACAACGAATTCCCGAACCCTGCCGGTCTCGTCCGCATGGTCTCCGATCCGGGCATGGCAGTGCGGCTCAAGCCCGACCAGAAGCTGGTGTTCGCTCGCGACTGGCCCAATGCGGCGTCGCGGCTGAAAGGGGCGGCAGCGATCCTCAGCCGGATGGCCAAGCTCGCCGAAGCGGTCGCGGCCTGATCACTGCAAATTGCCCGCCGAGGGTCAAAATGATGCCGGAAAAGGCGGTCATCCTCCGCTGACTAGAAATCGACGTACGATCTCGTGCAGAGGGGCAACAGCCTGCCGGAGAAACAATTGGAAAGCCTTTCCGGCCATGTTATTGCCCGAATTCGCCCATTGAAGGGCACACAACTGCAAGGCGGCCTTAGAACCGTCGGATCGCTCGGGAACCCCAAGGAATATCGATGAACTTCAAATCGCTCCTCGCCGCAGGCTTGACCATTGCCGCGCTGGCGCTCCCCTCGGGTACGGCCTTCGCGCAGGACGCGTCGAGCTCGCAGCCGGCTGCCGCCGATGCGTCCTCCTCGGCTCCGGCGGCTGCTGGAGACGCGGCGGCTGCGCCGCAGCAGAACTGGCTTAAGATCTGCGATCCCGAGAAGGACGGCCAGCGCGCCTGTATCCTGCGGCAGGTCGTCGTGACCCCCAACAACCAGTTCCTCGGCTCGTTCCTGTTGCGTGATGATCCGGGCCAGGAGAGCCGCCTGCTCGCCGTGGCCGCCGTGCCGCTCGGGGTGCTGCTGCCCTTCGGCGTGACCTGGCAGATCGACGGCGGCAAGCCGGTGCGCGTGCCCTACATGCTGTGCGATCCGCAGTCCTGCGCGACCCAGCTGGTGGTCAACGAGGCCTATGTCGCCAGCCTCAAGAAGGGCACCAAGCTGACGCTGACCGCCAAGAACCGCAAGAACGAGGATCTGGTGATCACCATCAACCTCCAGGGCTTTACCGGCGTCTATGACGGCGATGCGGCCCTGACCTTCGACGAATTCAACAAAAACGCCTCAGGCGAGGCGGCGCTGGAAAAGATCCTCGCCGACCGCGCCGAAGCGGCCCGGCAGAAGCTCGCCGGCGGCGCGTCCGACGCATCGAGCTCGTCGGCGCCGGCACAATAAGCCAATCGTAGCGAGAAGCTTCAGGGGCGCCTTCGGGCGCCCCTTTTGTTTGCGCTAGCGGGCGCCCATGCCAACGCCGAAGGCCGCCTTGCGCAATGGCGGCACCAGCTTCAGCGCCCACAATCCGCCCGCCCGCAGCGCCTGCGCCGGCAGGAAATCGGCGAGCAGCGAACGGAACAGGGTGTCAACGACGGTGCCGGTGCGGGCGAGATCGGCGGCGCGGCGGCGGGCGTAGTCTTCGCTCAGCGCGCGGGCGAAGCCCGGCTTGCTGGTGTCGGTCGCGGCGAGAGCGTCCGCCAGATCGGCGACATCGCGCAGGCTGAGATTGAGCCCCTGCGCGCCGATCGGCGGGAAGGCGTGGGCCGCTTCGCCGACCAGCACGACGCCGTCCTTGCCGGCGACGTCGACGGTCAGCGAGGACAGGAGGAACATGTGGGCCGGCGTCAGCAGCTCGACGCTGCCGAACAGCCGCTGCGACTTCTCGCGGAACAAGGCGGCGAGCTTTTCCTTGCCGCCCTCCTGCGCCGATTTCAGCACGTCGCGATTGTCGATCCACACCAGATTGGCGCGGTTGCCGCCGGCGGGGACCAGGGTGAACGGCCCGTTCGGATAGTGGAATTCGACCGAGGCGCCGCCAATCGAGCGCTCCAGCCGCAGGTCGCAGACGAGGGCCGCCTGGGTGAAACCGTTCTCCCGCGCGCGAAAACCGGCGCTCTCGCGCACTCGCGATTTCTTGCCGTCGGCGCCGACGACGAGCGCGGCCGCCAGCGTCTCGCCGTTGCCGAGCTTCAGCACGGCATGGTCGCCGCCAAGTTCGAGATCGTCGAGCGTCGTCTCGACGGTGGTGAGATTCGGCAGGCCGACGCGTGCCGCCTCGAAGGCTTCGGCTAGTTTGACGTTGGGAAAGTTCCAGCCAAAAGCGGTCAGGCCCGCCTCGGCACTGTCGAACAGCGTCTCAGGTGCACGGATCAGCCGCGAGGTCGCGTCGACGATTCGGATCTGGGTCAGCGGTTGGCCGATGGCGGCCGGATCGGGAACCAGGCCCGCCGATTTGAGGTAGTCGACCGATGGCAGCATGAGCGCCGAGGTCCGGCGGTCCGGTGGCCCCTTGGGCACGAGATGCACGGTTTCGAGCCCGGCGTTGGCGACAGCTACCGCCGCCGCCAGTCCGGCGAGGCCGCCGCCAACGACGACGGCGTCTCTGATCGTCTCGGTCATCGGGCGACGGCCAGCCGCTTGTCGCGTCCGCTCGGGATGACGACGGCGCCCGCGTAGGAGCCGACGAACAGCGCCAGGAGGTAGATCGGCAGATAGGTCGGCCAGAAGGCGATCAGCGAGATCGCTGGGCCCGGGCAGATGCCCGACATGCCCCAGCCGATGCCGAACAGCGCTGCACCGGCGACCAGCGGGGTGTCGATCTTGGTGAACTCGGGCTCGTGGAAGGCGGTGTCGAACGCCGGCTTCTCGCGCCGCTTGCCGATACGGACGGCGACGAACATGACGACGACCGCCGGGATCATCACGAACGCCAGACTGGGGTCCCAGCCGCCCGTCGGGATGGCAGTGAAATCGAGGAAGCGCAGCACCTTCAGCGGGTTGAACATGCCCGAGATGTAAAGGCCGATGCCGAAGATCGCGCCGGCAATGGCGGCGACGGCGAGGTACGGGAGGTTGAGGCTCTTGGTCATCTCAGACGATCCCGGTGATGGTGACGGTAAGGATCGCGACGACGAAGAACACGCCGACCGCGACGAAAGAGCGCTTGCTGAGGCGTGCGAGGCCGCAGACTCCGTGGCCGGAGGTGCAGCCATTGCCAATCTTGGTGCCGAAGCCGGTGAGGATGCCGGAAATGACGATCCAGATCGGCGTGCCGGCGGTGAACCAGCTCGGCGCGGCGACGAGGGTGGTCACCCGGCCGAGGCTCGGCAGCAGGTACGAGGCGAGGAACGTGCCGCCGACGAGGAAGACGAGGAAGACCAGCCGCCAGACCACGGTTCGACCGGGCGGCAGCAACTGGCCAAAAATGCCCGAGATACCGGCGATGCGGCCGTTGCCGAGCCAGAGGATCGCGGCGGAAAGCCCGATCAGCGCGCCGCCGATGGCAGCGGGGAGAGGAGTAAAGGTGTCCATGAGACGCTCCACGAGGGATGTTGCCAGAGTCTAGCACCCCGGATTCCCAGCAACCAGCGGCGGCACAAGGCTTTTATGCTCCCAGGCCGCCAGGCGGCGCAAACCCGCTCCGGCAATTTCCCTTGCCGTGAGACTTCCAACCTGAACGTCTGGTCCCTAGATTGGCCGGACCATCCGGGCGGAGTTTTGCATGTACGATTTGTTGTTCGACCCCAATACGTGGATCGCCTTTGCCACGCTGACCGTGATGGAGGTTGTGCTCGGCGTCGACAACGTCATTTTCATCTCGGTGCTGGTTTCGAAACTGCCCAAGGACCAGGCCGACCGCGCGCGCCAGATTGGCCTCAGCCTGGCGCTGATCTTTCGTATCCTGCTCCTGCTCGTCCTCAGCGCCATCATCGCGCTGCAGGTGCCCGTGTTCTTCGCCTTCGGCCATGGCTTTTCGTGGCGCGACATCATCCTGATCGCGGGCGGCGTGTTCCTGATCTACAAGGCCGTGCACGAGATGCACGCCGAGATCGAGGAGCCACATGAGCCGACGCTCAAGGAGCAGGCGAAGTCGGCGCTCTCGGGTATCATCGTCCAGATCATCCTCATCGACATGGTGTTCTCGATCGACTCGATCGTCACCGCCATCGGCATGGCGCAGCATGTCGAGGTGATGATTGCGGCGGTGATCGTCGCGGTCGGGCTGATGTTCGTCGCCTCCGGTCCGATCTCGAGCTTTGTCGCGCGGCATCCGACCACCAAGATGCTGGCACTCGCCTTCCTGTTGCTGATCGGCGTGTCGCTGGTAGCCGACGGCATCGGCTTCCACATCGACAAGGGCTACATCTACGCCGCCATGGCCTTCGCGGTGCTGGTGGAAATCGTCAACATCACCACCACGCAGCGCAAAAAGGCCGCGGCGCTGGCGCAGGCGCACGCTGCGCCCAAGCCGATCCATGTCGAGCAGGTGGTGGTGAAGAAGCCGCGCTCGCAGTCGCGGCCGAAATCGGCGCCGCGAAAGAAGGTGACATGAGCCGCGCCATCGTCGTCCGCGAGCTCGGCGGACCGGAGGTTCTGAAGCTCGAGGATCGGCCTGCGCTACACGCAGGGCCGGGCCAAGTGGTCATCCGCAACGAGGCGATCGGGCTCAACTTCGTCGACGTCTATCAGCGCACCGGCCTCTATAAGGCGCCGCTGCCGGTGATTCCCGGCGGCGAGGGGGCCGGGACGATCACGGCTGTCGGCGACGGCGTTGACGAGTTCCAGCTCGGCGACCGCGTGCTTTACGGCGCGAGTGGCGCGTATGCCGACGAAGTTGCTGCGTCGGCCGACAGGGTCGTGAAACTTCCCGCCTCGATCGCGACCGACATCGCCGCGACTCTGGTGACCAAGGGGACCACGGCGCAATATCTGCTGTTCGATACCTGGTCGATCAAGCCGGGCGACAAGATGCTGGTTCACGCCGCCGCCGGCGGTACCGGCAGCCTGCTGGTGCAATGGGGCGCGGCACTCGGCGCCACGGTGATTGCGCTCGCCGGCACCGACGAGAAGGTCGAGCGGGCGAAGGCCCATGGCGCCGCGCATGCCTTCAATTCGCGTTCGGACAACTGGGTCGAAAGCGTCCGCGAAGCGACTGGCGGTATTGGCGTCGATGTCGTCTATGACGGCGTCGGCAAGGCAACGTTCGAGCAATCGCTCGACTGTCTTCGCCCGCGCGGTCTGATGGTCAGCTTCGGCAATGCGTCCGGGCCGGTGACCGGGGTGAGCCTCGCCATGTTGCAGAGCCGAGGCTCGCTCTACGTGACCCGCCCCACCGGCGCGTCCTACGTCGGCAAGAAGGACGCCTTCCGCCGATCGATCGCCGCCGTCTTCGACGCCCTCCGGTCCGGCAAGATTCGACCGACAATCGAGCAGCGTTTCCCGCTGGCCGACGCGGCGGATGCGCATCGGGCGCTCGAGGCGCGGCAGACCACCGGCGCGACGCTGCTGATCCCGTGAGCAAGGAACTGGCGGGCAGGGAGGGATTCGAACCCCCGGAACGCGCTTGCACGTTCGCCGGTTTTCAAGACCGGAGCAATCAACCGCTCTGCCACCTGCCCGACGGCCCGCGTTTAGCGCCTGCCTCGGTTTCCGTCCAGTCCGCCGGTACGGCACGCCGTGAGTGAAGCGCCCGAGCCGACCCTGCTGCCGCTCGGCGACGGCGCGTTGCTGGTGCGCTTTTCGGGCGAATTGTCGGAGCCGGCGAACCGCGCGGCGATCGCGCTCGCGCGTCGGATCGAGGCCGATCCGATCGACGGCGTCGAGGAGATCGCGCCGGGACTGGTGTCGGTGCTGCTGCGGCTGAAAGCTGGGGCAGAGTTCTGGCGGATCAGCGGCGAGGTGCGGCTCCGGCTGGGGGAGAATGCCGAGGCGGGAGCGGCAGCGAGGCGTGATATTGCGGTGCGGTTCGACGGCGCGGATCTGGCCGAGGTGGCGGCGTCGCTAAAGCTGACGCCGGCGGCGTTCATCAAACGCCACAACGCGGCGCCGTTGCGCGTGCTGGCGACCGGCTTCGCACCGGGCTTCGTCTATTGCGGCTTTCATTTGCCCGATCTGGTCGTGCCGCGCCGCGAGGCGGTGCGGCCGATGGTGCCGGCGGGGACGGTGCTGTTCGCGGCGGGACAGACCGCCATCGCGGCGACGCCGATCCGCACCGGCTGGCATGTCATCGGCCGAACCGCGTTCCAGAATTTCGATCCAGCCGCGATGCCGCCGACAATGCTGCGGGCCGGCGACGAAATCCGCTTCACGGTGGTGCGATGACGGGCATCACCATCACCCGCGCCGGACCGCTGGCGACGCTGCAGGATGCCGGCCGCTTCGGCATGCTGGAGCACGGAATCAGCGCCTCGGGCCCAATGGATCGGGGCGCGTTCGTTGCGGCGGGTGTGGCACTCGAAAGTGCGGGCAGCACCGGTATCGAGTTCAGCCAAGGGCTGGCGTTCGAAGCCGATACGGCGCTTCGCGTGGGCACCGCCGGTGGCAGCTTCCGACTCGCCGTCAACGGACGCAAGCGGGACTGGCCGGCCGTCCTGAAGCTCAAAACTGGCGACAAGGTCGAGATTTCGCCTGGCGAAGCCGGCAACTACGGCTATCTGCGCTTCGAGCGCGAGATCGACGTGCCGCCGGTGCTCGGCAGCCGCTCGACCAATGTCACGGTCGGCCTAGGTGGCCACAAGGGAAGGGCGCTGCGCGCCGGCGACAGGATTGTGTTTGGGGAGGAGGGCGCCGCGGTTTCCGCCGTAGCGTCTCCCGCCGCCGATGGCGCCCTCCGCGTCATTTGGGGCCTCCATGCTGACTCGTTCGGCCCGACACTCCGACAGCGCTTCGCCCACGCCGGCTTCGGTATTTCCTCAAATCTCGATCGCATGGGCGTGCGCCTCACCGATACCGCCGGGCTGTTCCGCGAGCAGCGGCGGCTCACCCTCGTCTCCGATGCGATCGCGCCGGGCGACATCCAGATCCTCGGCGATGGTACGCCGATCGTGCTGATGCGCGACCACCAGCCGACCGGCGGCTATCCGCGTATTGCGACCATCGTCAGTGCCGATCTCGATCGCTTTGCGCAGATGCGGCCGGGCCTCGAAGTTCGATTCCGGCCGGTCACGTTGGAGCACGCGCGATGAGCAGCCTCGACCTCAACGCGGACCTCGGCGAGGGTGTTGGCGACGATGCGGCGATGCTGGACATCGTGTCGTCGGCCAATATCGCTTGCGGCGGCCATGCTGGCGACGAGGCATCGATGCGCGTGGCGCTACGGGCGGCCAAGGCCCGCGGCGTGGTCGTCGGCGCCCACCCTGGCTTCCCCGACCGCGAGAATTTCGGCCGCAAGCGGATGGTCCTGCCGCCGGAAGAGCTGGACGCGGCGATCCGCGCGCAGGTTCGCACGCTGGTCGAGCTCGGCGAAGAGGAGGACTGGCCGGTGCGCTATGTGAAGCTGCACGGGGCGCTCGCCAACATGGCGGCCGAGGAGCCGGCGATCGCGGCGCTCTGCTTCGCCGCGGTCGAGGGGCTGGTCGAGGACATGGCAATCCTTGCCATCGACAATTCAGCGCAAGCCGATGTCGCCGAGGCGCTCGGCTTTCGGGTGGTGCGAGAGGCCTACGCCGACCGCGCCTATCAGCCGAACGGGCTTCTGGTGGCGCGGCAGATGCCCGGCGCCGTGCTGCACGACCGCGCGGCGATCACCGAGCGCGCGCTGCGTTTGGCGCAGCGCGGCGAGATTGTCGCCGCCGACGGCACGGTGATTGCCACCACCGGCCGCTCGCTCTGCATCCACGGCGATACGCCCGATGCGGTCGAGATCGCGCGGGCAGTGAAGGACGGCCTTGCGGCGGCGGGGGTTGAGATACGAGCGGCGTTGTGAAATAGCCCGGCCAACGAGGTGGCCATGACAGCGCAGATCATCGACGGAAAAGCCTATGCGGCCGGGTTGCGCGAGCGGATCGCCGGGCATGTGGCGCGGCTCAGGGCCGAAAATGGCATCACACCCGGGCTGGCGGTGGTCATCGTCGGGCACGATCCGGGGAGCGAGATCTACGTCTCGCAGAAGGCCAAGCAGACCGTTGAAGTCGGCATGTATTCGGAGAAATACGAGCTGCCCGAGACCGCGTCGGAAGCTGAGGTGCTGGCGGTCGTCGAACGACTCAATGCCGATCCGAAGATTCACGGCATCCTGGTGCAGCTGCCGGTGCCAAAACACATCGATCCCAACAAGATCATCCTGACCATTTCCCCCGACAAGGACGTGGACTGCTTCACGCCGGCCAGTGTCGGCAAGCTGCAGATCGGCCTGCCGGGGCCGGTGAGCTGCACGCCGCTCGGCTGCCTGATGCTGCTGCGCGAATATTGCGGCCCGCTGGCGGGCAAGCACGCGGTGATCGTCGGCCGCTCCAATCTTGTCGGCAAGCCGATGGCGCAGTTGCTGCTGCGCGAGAACTGCACGGTGACCATCGCCCATTCGCGCACCACCGATCTGCCGTCGATCGTCCGGCAGGGCGATATCGTCGTCGCTGCCGCCGGCCGGCCGCTGATGATCAAGGGCGACTGGATCAAGCCGGGCGCCGCGGTGATCGATGTCGGCATCAATCGCGTCCCGGCGCCGGACAAGGGCGAAGGCAAGACCCGCGTGGTTGGCGACGTCGACTACGCCTCGGCGCTGCCGGTCGCCGGCTGGATCACGCCAGTCCCCGGCGGCGTCGGCCCGATGACGATCGCGTGCCTCCTCGCCAACACGGTGACGACCGCCAGCCTGATCAACGGGCTGGTGCCGCCGAAGGATCTGACGCCCTAGCCGTCGAAGGTCCTGTCGGCGCCGATCAACAGATCGCGAATGTTCCTGGGCACGGGAAAGCCGTAGCCATCGCCGGGCTTCTGCCATTGCAGCTGGCCTCGAGCGTGAAAGTCGCTGGAGTAGAGTTCGGCGCCGACCATCTGCTGGGCGAGATGGGCTGCCTGGAGCGCATCGACACCGTGCGCCGTGTAACGGCGCGGAGCTGCTGGCCACGCAATTTGGTACTGGCAGCTCCAGATCGTGCCCGCGCCAACAGGATCGTCGATCGTAATGGTGACGTCCTCTTCTCCGGTTGGGAGCTTGAGTTTGAGTACCCTGCTGCCGATCATTTTCGCCTCAATAGTTCAGGTCGGGGACGTATTTGCCGGTACGGCATGCGGCGTACCGGGCAGCGGCCTGAGCATGACAGGCACGGGAACCGACCATATTGCATTCGAATGTGTCCTTATCGAACTGCTCGTCGCACTCCTTTTCGAGTGCCGGGGTGAGGCGAAATCTTGCCATCGCCATACGGGTGCTGCCAGCGTCGGTCCATTGTCCGCCCGTCGGAACGCCGGCCGGAACTCGTGGCTGATCCGGTCGGTACTCAAAGCGCTAGCTCGAACTGCCGAGCAGCCAGTTCCATTCGTAAATCGACAAAAGCGCCGCTGATTTGATCGAGAGCCTTCTCGAGAGTTGATCTGAGCATTCAAGCACCCCAAATTTGCGATCAACAAGAATACCGCGACGCCGGGGAGCGTGAATAACTTCGATCGGATTCCGTCTAAGGATCTGACGCCCTAGTTGGACCAGGCATAGGCAGGCGACCCGGGAGCGGGGTTCAATTCGGGCGCGAAGCCCTCGAGACTGTCGACGCTGACCGTCTGCATCGGTTCGCCGTGCCAGACGATGGGCAGGGTCTCGACCAGGGTGACGACCGCGCCCGCGAGGATCGGCGTTGGCGGGCCGTAGTGGACGTAGAGCGCCTTGCCCGTGAACAGCGCCGGGTCGCGCGGGCCGAAGTCGAGGAAGCGGGAGCGCTCGTTGATCTGCAGGACTGGGATCTTGTCGCCGATGTGGAACAGCAGATTGGCGTAGGTGCGGTAGTCGCTGGTCGCGATCCAGGTTGCGCCGCTGCTCTTCGCGTCGGCGAGGACCTTGTCGGCCGTCTCCCCATAGCCCGCATCCTGGCCGTATGGGTCGCCGGTGCCGAACCAGACGCCGGTGTCGGGAGTGGCGTGGAACAGCAGGGCAACGACCAGCGGCAGGCCGGTCGCGGCGATGCCGGCGAGCAGGAGATTGCGGCTGAGCGGTCGCGCGTCCCAGCGGATTGAGAGGACCAGCGCCAGGACGCCGATTGGCCACATGAAATAAGCCCAGGACTGGTTGATCTGGAAGGTCAGCGAGCGGATGGCGAAGAAGCCGAGGGTAAAGACGAATGCCACAGCGACGGCCGCCCCGAACGGCTGGCGCAGCCGGATCGAGCGAACACCGAGGCGGAGCGATCCGACGATGGCGGCAATGACGAGGATCGGTCCCGCGAACAGCGCTTCGTAGAGCCCGAAGCGGACAAGGTCGCTGGTGCCCAACGGATGGCCCTGGCCGAGCCGCACGCCCTGGAAGGCGAACGAGACCCAGTCGTGTTGGGCGTTCCAGATCAGGACCGGCGAGAACAGCGCGGCGGCGATGATGACGGCCGCCCACGGCCACGGAGTCGTCAGCCAGCGCCGATGTCGAGGTGTCAGCAGCAGGAACAGCAGCAGCGCAGGCGCGAGCAGCAGCACGATGTACTTCGACAGCAGCGCCAGCCCGCCGGCGACGCCGATCAGCAGCCACCAGCGGCCGTCCATGGTCTCGTCCAGCCGGCACAGCGTCCAGAGGATGAGGCTGGTGAACAGCAGCAGCGGGATGCTCGGTTCGACGACGACGACGAACGCCGCGTAGTTGGCGGCGCATTCGAGCGCCAGGATGAGGAACAGACCGGCGTTCCAGCTTTGTGTGCGTCGCCGGGCGATATCGGCGAGCAGCAGCTCGATCAGCGGCAGCGACAGAATTTGCGCGAAGCGCGCGCCGAGCGGGGTGTCGCCGAAGACCAACTCACCGAAACGCTCGAACCACGCCACCATCGGCGGCTGGTCGAGGAAGGACAGCACGGCCTGATGCGACCAGGTCCAGTAATAGGCTTCGTCGGAGCGCAGATCGAGCGCCGCCGCCATGGCAAGGCGCCAGACGGTGAAGACCGCCACCACGAGGAGGGTGACGACGAGCAGCCGGCGGGTGGGAGGAGCGGCGCGCTCGCCCGTCAAATCACCCTCGACAAATGAAAGCTGCGCGCGACGGTATGATCGCGCAGCCCGAAGGCGGGAACGGTGCCTTTCTCCAGCCGGTCGATGATCGGTTTCGCATTGCTCAGCGCCGACGCGTCGATGACCACCGACAGTACCGGATTGCTGCCGGGCTCGCGCGATCTCTGCAACAGGTCGAACAGCAGCGCCCGGATGTCGCCGCGCGCCGCGCAGGCGATGCACTCGCTCCCCGGCTCATGCTCGTGCAGTGCCGGCTCGAGCCGCAGCACCGCCGCGCCCGGCTCGGCAACGCGCCCGGAATCCGCCGTGGTGACGACGGTCACCGGGATCGAGGATGCGGCCTTGTCGAAGGGTGTTGCCGCCATCAGCTGACCTTCTCCGCCACCGGCGTGTAGTTGAGGATCGGACCCAGCCAGCGCTCGACTTCGCGCACCGGCATGTTCTTGCGTCGGGCGTAATCCTCGACCTGGTCGCGCTCGACCTTGGCGACGCCGAAATAATACGCGTCCGGATGGCTGAAATAGAGGCCGGAGACCGACGAGCCCGGCCACATGGCGTAGCTCTCGGTCAGCTCGACGCCAACCCGCTGCTTGGCGTTGAGCAGGCGGAACAATGTCGTCTTTTCGGTATGGTCGGGTTGCGCCGGATAGCCGGGCGCCGGGCGGATGCCGCGATATTTCTCCTGGATCAGATCGTCGACCGGGATCGCTTCGTCGCGGGCATAGCCCCAGAACTCCTTGCGCACCCGCTCGTGCAGGTTTTCCGCGAACGCTTCGGCGAAGCGGTCGGCGAGCGCCTTGATGACGATCGCCGAATAATCGTCGTTCTTGCGCTCGAAGCGCTCGGCGATGAGCTGCTCCTCGAGCCCGGCAGTGACGACGAAGGCGCCGATATAGTCGGGCGTGCCGACCGGCGCGACGAAATCGCTGAGCGCGAGGTTGGGCTTGTCCTTCTGCTTGCTGAGCTGCTGGCGGAGTGTATAGAGCCGCGCCAGCTCCTCGCTGCGCGTCTCGTCAGTGAACAACTCGATGTCGTCGCCGACGCTGTTGGCCGGCCAGAAGCCGATCACCGCCTTGGGCCGGAACCAGTTCTTCTGCAGCACCTCGCGCAGCATTGCCTGGGCATCGTCCCAGAGCTGCCGCGCCGCCGGGCCTTGGTCCTTGTCATCGAGGATCGCCGGATACCGGCCCTTCATCTCCCAGGCCTGGAAGAACGGCGTCCAGTCGATGTAGCGGCTGAGCTCGGTGAGGTCGTAGGTCTCGAACACCTTCGTGCCGAGGAAAGTGGGCTTGGGTGGCACATAGTTCGCCCAGTCGGTCTTGAAGGCGTTGGCGCGCGCCGCGACCAGCGGCAGGCGTTGCTTTTCGAGCTCGCTCTGGGCGTGCTTGGCGGCGACCTTCTCGTACTCGGCCTTGACGTCGGCGACATAGGCCGGCCGCTGCTCGGGGGAGAGCAAAGCGGAGACCACGCCCACCGCGCGGCTCGCGTCATGGACATGCACGGTCGGGCCGCCGTGATATTGCGGATGGATCTTCACCGCAGTGTGCACGCGGCTGGTCGTCGCGCCGCCGATCAGGAGCGGCACCGTAAAACCCTCGCGCTCCATCTCGGAAGCGACGTGCACCATCTCGTCGAGCGAGGGCGTGATCAGACCGCTGAGCCCGATGACGTCGACCTTCTCGCGCTTCGCCGTCTCGAGGATCTTCGCCGTCGGCACCATGACGCCGAGGTCGATGATCTCGTAATTGTTGCAGCTCAGCACGACGCCGACGATGTTCTTGCCGATGTCGTGCACGTCGCCCTTGACGGTCGCCATCAAGATCTTGCCGGCCGACTTGACGCCCTGGGCGTCGCCATTGGCGTCCTTTTCCGCCTCCATGAAGGGGAGGAGATGCGCCACCGCCTGCTTCATCACGCGGGCGGACTTGACCACCTGTGGCAAAAACATCTTGCCTGAGCCGAAGAGGTCGCCGACGACGCTCATGCCGCTCATCAGCGGTCCCTCGATGACATGCAGCGGCCGCTCGGAGCCGAGACGAGCTTCCTCTGTGTCGGCGTCGATGAACTCGGTGATACCGTTGACCAGCGCATGCGAAATCCGGTCGGCGACCGGCGCATTGCGCCAGGTCAGATCCTTGACCTTGCCCTCCTGCGCCGCGCCGCCCTTGTAGCGCTGCGCGAGATCGAGCAACCGTTCGGTTGCATCTTCGCGGCGGTTGAGGATGACGTCCTCGCAGGCCTCGCGCAGCTCCGGATCGAGCGAGTCATAAACGGCGAGCTGGCCAGCATTGACGATACCCATGTCCATCCCCGCCTGGATGGCGTGGTAGAGGAACACCGCGTGCATTGCCTCGCGCACCGGCTCGTTGCCGCGGAACGAGAAGCTGAGGTTGCTGACGCCGCCCGAGATATGGACGTGCGGCAGCGTCGCCTTGATCTTGCGGGTCGCCTCGATGAAGTCGACGCCGTAATTGCGATGCTCCTCGATACCGGTGGCAATCGCAAAGATGTTGGGGTCGAAGACAATGTCCTCGGGCGGGAAGCCGACTTCCTCAGTGAGCAGCTTGTAGGCCTTGGTGCAGATCTCGACCTTGCGTGCCTCGGTATCGGCCTGGCCCTGCTCATCGAACGCCATGACGACAACGGCCGCGCCGTAGCTCCGCACCAGGCGGGCGGAGTCGAGGAATTTCTCGACGCCCTCCTTCATCGAGATCGAGTTGACCAGCGGCTTGCCCTGCACGCATTTCAACCCGGCCTCGATCACCGAGAACTTCGAGCTGTCGATCATCAGCGGCACGCGGGCGATGTCGGGTTCGGCGGCGAGCAGGTTGAGGAACTCGACCATCACTTTCTCGCTGTCGATCAGGCCCTCGTCCATGTTGACGTCGATGATCTGGGCACCGTTCTGCACCTGGTCGCGGGCGACCTCGAGCGCCGCCGGATAGTCGCCGGCGGTGATAAGCTTGCGGAAGCGGGCGGAGCCCGTAACGTTGGTGCGCTCGCCGATGTTGACGAACGGAATCTGCTCGGTGAGCGTGAACGGCTCGAGCCCCGACAGCCGGAGCCGCGCGTCGACCTCGGGGATCTTCCGCGGCTTGTGCCGTGCCGCGACCTCGGCGAAGGCGCGGATGTGGTCGGGCGTCGTGCCGCAACAACCGCCGACGATGTTGACCAGCCCCTCGCGGGCAAAGGTCTCGATCTGGCGCGCCATGAACTCGGGGCCTTCGTCGTAGCCGCCGAATTCGTTCGGCAGCCCGGCATTGGGGTAGGCCATGATGAAGGTGTCGGCGACGTCGCTGAGCTCGGCAACGTGCGGGCGCATGGCGTTGGCGCCGAGCGCGCAATTGAGCCCGATGGTGAACGGCTTGGCGTGCCGCACCGAGTACCAGAACGCCGATGGCGTCTGGCCGCTGAGCGTGCGGCCCGAAAGGTCGGTAATGGTCCCCGAAATCATGATCGGCAGCTCGAAGCCGCGCTCGGCAAAGATCTTCTGCGCCGCGAAGATGCCGGCCTTGGTGTTGAGCGTGTCGGTGATGGTCTCGAACAGCAACAGATCGGCGCCGCCGTCGATCAGGCCGTTGATCGCCTCGGCATAGGACGCGGCGATCTGGTCGAAGGTGATGTTGCGGGCGCCGGGATTGTTGACGTCGGTCGACATCGAGGCGGTCTTGTTGAGCGGCCCGAGCGCGCCGGCAACGAAGCGACGCCTGCCGTCACGCTCGAAGGCGAGCTGCGCCGCCTCGCGGGCGAGCTTGGCGCCCTCGAGGTTCAGCTCGTAGGCCAGCGCCTCCATGCCGTAGTCGGCCTGGACGATCGAGGTGGACGAGAAGGTGTTGCTCTCGCAGATGTCGGCGCCCGCGAGGAAATATTGGAAGTGGATGTCGCGGATGGCGTCCGGCTGCGTCAGGATGAGCAGATCGTTGTTGCCGCGGACGTCCTTGATCCAGTCCTTGAAGCGCTCGCCGCGATAGCCGGCCTCGTCGAGCTTCAGCTGCTGGATCATCGTCCCCATGGCGCCGTCGAGCACGAGGATGCGCTCACTCGCGGCCGCGGTGAGGGCGGCACGGGCATCATTGTGGGGCGGCAGGGTCTTCATAGAGTCATCCTCTCGCGGACTGGTCCGCGCCGGCAAACTACGGCATGGGATATAAAGATATCTTTATATGATTGCCAGAGGCCGGACAAGTCACGGCTTTTTGCGCGAGGGCAATCCGGAGAAACATCGTTCCTTGTGCGATTGCACAAATGGACTGCAGCCTGAGACTCTCGCAATTTCGTTCAAATTAACCCGGTCGCAACCACGATACTGGATCGTCCCCGAAAGCCTTGGCGGTGTTGCTAAAATGCCGCCTCAGGGTCGTTCCGGGGTGCAGGTTTGTTTTCGAGTACGCGCAATTGGCGCCTGTTGGTTTTGATGGTGCTGCTGGCCCCGGTGATCGCGGCCTGCGCGACCAATCACTCCGGCGTCAAGCGCAAGGCCTTCACGTCGCGCGAATACGGCGTCGCCGTCTCGCCCCGCGTCTATACCGGAAAGTATCCCCCGCATGGCGGCGGTCGCTACCTCGACAAGACTGCTTATGTGGTCCACGGCGAGACCTATCAGCCGGTTGACGGACCGGGTTACGTGGCGACCGGCGAGGCCTCCTGGTATGGCCAGGACTTCCATGGCCGCCGCACCGCCAACGGCGAAATCTTCGGCGCCTATTATTTGACCGCGGCGAGCCCGGTGCTGCCGATCCCCTGCTACGCCCGCGTCACCAATCTCGAGAACGGCCGCTCGGTGCTGGTCCGCGTCAACGATCGCGGTCCCTACATGTCGGGCCGCGTCGCCGACCTCAGCTTCGAGGCCGCGACGGTTCTCGGCTACGTCGACCAGGGCAGCGCGCAAATCCAGATCCAGTATGCCGGGCCGGCGCCGCTCAACGGCGACGACAGCCGCATGCTGATGGCCTCGCTCAACACCACGACCGAGGTCGAACAGCAGGGCGATACCCGCATGGCGATGGCCGCCACCCCGGCCCCGCTACGTGCCCCGAGCCGCTCCGGCCCGCCGAACCGCAACCTCTTCTCGGGCGGCCTCGTTGGCGACATCGTCGGTCTCTTCGGCTATGCGGAAGGCCCGAAGAGCGGTGAAGACGTCAACGCGGCGATCGATGCCGCCAATGCCATGGCGACGCGGACCGCGGCGCTCGACGACTGGAAGAGTTCGGTCGACGACGACGCCCGCAAAATCAGGCTTGAACTCGGCACCTTCAGCGACGCGGACAAGGCGCTGTCGGTGGAGGAATCCTTCGCCATGCTCGGCGCGGTCGACGAGGATCAGGTGCAGTCGGATGGCCGCTCGGCCACACGTTTGACATTGACCCATCTTAAGCCCGGTGTCGCACGCGCCGATATTGTGTCGCTCGCGCGGCAACTTGGCCTCACCGACTTAGTTCTTTATTAGTCGGACTCGCGCCGCCAACGGCGCAACTGGTTGGAATGATGCGGTTTCGCTTCGGCTCAGCACTGCTTGCGGGCATTTTTGCCCTGGCCTTGGCCATTCCAGCGTTCGCCCAAGATTTCGATACCAAGGCCAAATTTGCAGTGCTGATCGACTACGAGTCGGGGACGGTGCTCTACAGCAAGAACGCCGACGACCGGCTCGAGCCGGCGAGCATGGCCAAGCTCATGACGCTCGCCGTGGTATTCACCTATCTGCAGCAGAAAAAGCTCAGCCTCGACGACGAGTTCTTCATCTCCGAGCATGCGTGGAAGGATGGCGGGGCATCGTCGGGCGGCTCGACCATGTTCGCGGTGCTCAACTCGAAGATTCGGGTCGAGGATTTGATCAAGGGCGTCATCGTGCAGTCGGGCAACGACGCGGCGATAGCACTCGCCGAGGGCATCGGCGGCACTGAGCAGACCTTCGCCAAGATCGAGAACCAACTCGCCAAGCAGATCGGCGTGACCGGTTCGAACTTCGTCAACTCGACCGGGCTGCCCGACCCGGACCAGTATTCCACTGCGCACGATCTTGCGACGCTGAGCCGCTACATCATCAAGACGTTCCCCGAGTACTATCCGATCTTCTCGATGCCGGAGTTCACCTGGAACAAGATCAAGCAGCCCAACCGCAATTCGCTGCTCGAAGTCGGCATCGGCGTCGACGGCCTCAAGACCGGCCACACCGACGAAGCGGGCTATGGCGAGGTGGTATCGGCGCCCAATGACGGCCGCCGGCTGATCGCCGTGCTGCACGGGTTGACCTCGATGAAGGAGCGCGCCGAGGAAGCGCGGAAGCTCATCACCTGGGGCATGCGCGGGTTCGAGCTGATCCCCGTCTATCCCAAGGGCAAGGTGGTCGCCTATGCCAACGTGTTCGGCGGCGACAAACCGAATGTCGGGCTGATCGGCAAGGACAAGATCGACCTCTTCGTGCCCAAGGGCTCGGACAATTGCCCGACGGCCACGGTGACCTACAAAGGGCCGCTCAGGCCGCCGGTCCAGGCCGGCCAACAGGTCGCGGTGCTGCACGTCTTCTGTGGCGGCAAGGAAGTGCAGCAGGCGCCGCTCTATGCGCAGGACACCGTCGAGCAGGGCGATCTCGTCCGCCGCTCGACCGATGCGGCCAAGCAATTGCTGCTGGGGTGGATCCCCTGATGCTGGATCGCGGCCCCAAAAGCGCGCGCTTCATCACCTTCGAGGGCGGCGAGGGGGTCGGGAAGTCCACCCAGGTCAAACGTCTCGTCGCCTCGCTGAGCCGGCATTCCATCCCGGCGGTTCGCACCCGCGAGCCGGGTGGCACCCCGAAGGCGGAGGCGATCCGCGCCTTCATCCTGCAGGGCCGCTCGGAGCAATGGGGGCCGGGCGCCGAGGCCGTGCTGTTCGCCGCCGCGCGACTCGACCACGTCAACCAGCTCATCGGCCCCAATCTCGATTCCGGCCGCTGGGTGATCTCGGACCGCTTCAGCGACTCGACCCGCGCCTATCAGGGCCTCACCGGCGGCGTCGATGTCCGGCTGATCGACGCGCTCGAGGAACTGGCGCTCAACAGCCACAAGCCTGACCTCACCATCGTGCTCGACATGGACCCCGAGACCGCCTTTCGCCGTGTGCTCGAGCGCGAGACGGAAGCAGCGCTGGCGCAAACCGGCGATCGCTTCGAGAAGGAAGACCTCGAATGGCACCGCCGGTTGCGCGACGCGTTCCTCGCCATCGCCCGCAACAATGCCGAGCGCTGCGTCGTCATTCCGGCCAACCAGAACGAGGACGCGCTCGAGCTCGAAATCTGGGACGTTCTGACCCGCCGCTTCCCCGAGCTCAGCCTCGAGCACACGGCGTGAGCGACGACGATCTTCGCGAGCCCGACCAGCTGGCCGGCGTCCCGCTCCCCGAAGCCCGTACCGAAGTCATCGGCCACGATGCGGCGCGCGCCGACATCCTTGCGGCGCTCGATGCCTCGCGGCTGCCCGGTGGCATCCTGCTGCACGGGCCGCGCGGCATCGGCAAGGCGACGCTGGCGTTCGACGTGGCGCGCGCCGTCTTCACCCGCACCGGCGACGAAAGCGCTACGCATATCGCGGCGCAGGTGGCGGCGGGCGGGTACCCGAACCTCCGCGTGCTGCGCAAGGCGCCGCGCGAGACCGGCAAGGGCTTCTACACCGCGATCCGCGTGGAGGAAGTGCGTGGCCTGATCGAGGAATCGCGGATGACCCGCGGCCGCGCGGGCTTCCGCATCGTCATCGTCGATGCGATCGACGACTGCAATCCGTCCTCCGCCAATGCGCTGCTGAAAATCCTCGAAGAGCCGCCGGCCGAGACGCTGTTCCTCCTGGTCTCGCACCGCCCCGGCGGCTTGCTGCCGACGATCAAGTCGCGCTGCCGTCAGGTGGCGCTCCGGCCGCTCGACGATGCCGGCGTGCGAAAAATCCTCGGCGACCGGCCCGGCGTCGAGCACGCCGTCGAGCTGGCGGCCGGCCGGCCGCGCCGCGGCTTCGAGGCGCTGGCGCTCGGGGACGACAAGGCGCTGACGGCGCTGCTGGGCTGGCTCAAGGCGCCGGGATACGGCGCCTCATCCGTCCATCTGGGGCTGGCTGACCTGCTGGCCGCCGACAAGGACGGCGCCGCGTTCGCTTTCGGCCGGGAGATGTTGCGCGACTGGATCGCGGCGGAAGCCCGGGCCGCCGCACAATCGGGCGCAAAAGCCCGGCTTGCCTCGGCTTCGACGCTATGGGACAAGGCCACCGCCCTGTT
>CAZNAE010000037.1:19024-26567 GCA_964570695.1 uncultured Devosia sp. | reverse complement strand
CGCGCCCCAGGCGCTTCGTCGAAAAGCGCACCGCGCCGCACTGGCAGCCGCCGGTGAAAAGTTCACTCGGCATTGTGACAGACCGCTTCGATGTTATGGCCGTCGGCGTCAAGCACATAGGCGCCGTAATAATGCTCGTGATAGTCGGGGCGCAGGCCCGGCTTGCCGTTGTCCTTGCCACCGGCCTTGATCGCCGCCTTGTAAAAGGCATCGACCGCCTTGCGGCTGTCGGCGCGGAAGGCCAGGTGCACATGGCCAGGCTTGCCTTTCGAGATCCAGAGGAACGGAAAGTCCCCGCCCATGCCGCACGCCACGCCATAGTCCTGCAACACGGTGATCCCCAACGGCTTCAGCGCCGCTGTGTAGAATGCCTTGGCCTGCTCGTAGTCTTTGACGTTGATCCCGATGTGATCGATCGATGTGGTCATGATCTCTGCTCCTCCAAATTTGCCCAGATGGTTTCAAGAACGGATGTTTCGTTCAGGGCGAACTCGTTGTTCCAGATTCGAAGCACCCTGAAGCCGCGCTGCCTGAGTTCAGCGTCCCGCACAACGTCATGCGCGCTGCCGCTATGCTGGCCGCCGTCGAGTTCAATGATCAGCCGGCGCGACAGACAGGCGAAATCGGCAACATAAGAGCCGATCGGCACCTGGCGCCGAAACTTGAAATTCGCAAAGCGACGGCCGCGCAATTTTTCCCACAACCGGTCTTCGAGCGGCGTCGTGCTCCGCCTCAGCCGACGCGCCAGCCCGAGCGTGCGTCGGCTGATGACGGTATGGTGCGGCGTGTCATTCTCAGATCTGTCCGCGGTGGCCTTCTCCCCCTGTGGGAGAAGGTGGCGCGTAGCGCCGGATGAGGGGTTTGCGATGTCGGAAACAAACCCCTCATCCGCCCTTCGGGCACCTTCTCCCACAAGGGGAGAAGGCGATCCGGTGCGGGACTGTGCTGTCGGTTGATCGCTCACCGCTTCACCTCCCATTTGGTGACGCGTTCGCCCGCCTCGTTCTTCGAATCCATCAGCTGGATGCCTTCGGCGAGCAGCGCCGCGCGGATCTCGTCGGCCTTCGCGAAGTCCTTGGCGCCGAGCGCGGCGAGACGCATGTCGATCGAGTCATTCAATGCGTTGAAGTCGATGCCAGCATCTTCAAGGTCGGTCAGTTCATTGTATGTGACGATCGGACTGGCGTACTTTGCCACGGTCGACTGGACAAAGTTCGCCGTGGCGACGAGTCCTTTTGCGATTGATTTGGACAAGTTGGCCGCAGCGTCCTCGCCGCTGTCGAAGAGAGACTGTGCGCTTCTCGGCAACAAGCCCAAGAGGCCCATCGTCGTGGCTAGGTTCTCTGAGCTGAGATCGCTCGCCAGCTTCGAGAATCGCTGCGAAACTTTTTCTGTACCAAGATCATCCGCGAGCAGCCTCAGCACGACTTCGTCCGGCGCTCCAAACAATTGCCTAGGAAGTATGTTACCGATGGCTCGGCGCCATTTGGTCCAAAGCTGCTCCGCCTCCTCCAGCCGCTTCACCGTAAAATCGATCGGCTCACGATAGTGCGTCATCAGCATCGCGAGCCTCAGCACTTCGCCCGGCCATCTCCGCCCGCCGAACCTCTCCGTCTCCAGCAGTTCATTGATCGTGACGAAGTTCCCCAGCGACTTGCTCATCTTCTGGCCCTCCACCTGGAGGAACCCGTTGTGCAGCCAATACCGCGCCATGGTGTCGGTGCCATGCGCGCAACGCGATTGGGCGATCTCGTTCTCGTGGTGCGGGAAGATCAGATCGAGGCCGCCGGCGTGTATGTCGAACACCTCGCCCAGATAGCGCTCGCTCATCGCCGAGCACTCGATGTGCCAGCCCGGCCGGCCCCGACCCCAGGGCGAGTCCCAGCCTGGCTCGTCGGCTGACGACTGCTTCCAGAGCACGAAATCGGCCGGGTTCTTCTTGTGCGCGTCGACCGCGATGCGGGCGCCGGCGAGGTTCTCGCTGAGATCGCGGCCGGAGAGCGCCCCATAGTCGGGCATCGACTGCACGTCGAACAGCACTTCGCCTACCTCAGGCGCCGCATAGGCGTGGCGGTTGGCGATCAGTTTGCCGATCAGCTTCTGCATACCCTCGATGTTGTCGGTCGCCCGCGGCTGTTCCGTCGGCTGGAGGCAGCCGAGCGCGGTGGTGTCCTTCTGGTACTGCGCAGCGGTCGTCTCGGTGACCCGGCGGATCGCCTCGTTCAGCGGCAGAGTCGGAAAGTCCCGTGCCGCCCGCGCGTTGATCTTGTCGTCGACGTCGGTGATGTTGCGCACATAGGTGACGTGGCTCTCGCCATAGACATGGCGCAGCAGCCGGAACAGCACGTCGAAGACGATCGCCGGACGGGCGTTGCCGATATGGGCGAAGTCATAGACCGTGGGCCCGCACACATACATGCGGACGTTCGTCGAGTCCAAGGGGACAAAGTCCTCCTTGGTCCGGCTCAGCGTATTGTGCAGTCGCAATGTCGGTTCGCCCGAAGCCATGGGTCAGTCCGTGCCTCAACGGTTGTGACGCGCTGGCAGCGGGCTCTTCGGGATCAGAACTCAGGGGATGAAGAAAACCGCGCCGCCAACAGGTGTTAGCAGCAAATAATCGCGCAGATAATGCAGGTCGCGGTGTTCATGGCGCGCAATCTGACGATGAACGGCGCCGAAAGCAAGTGGGAGTGCGCGAGAAGCTCCGGCTTGGTTAGAGAATCCTGGCGTAGGCCAGATGGCAGTTGGAGCACGGCTGTTTCAGTGCGTCGACCGCCGCGAGGTAGCCGGCCTTGTCGCCGGATTTGGCTGCTGCCAGCATCGCCTGCGCGTTGGCCTTTTCCTCAGCCAGCCGGGCGGTGAAATCGGCCCAGTTTTCCCAGATCTTTGTCGTGGCGCGGCTGTCGGGCGTGATCGAACTGGGCCGGAACAGGCCCGGGAAGGCGGTGAAATTGGCGAGGATCTTGGTCGCCGCGGCGACAGCGTCGGCGCCAGTCAGGGTCTTGGCGCCTTTGAGGATCGCGCCGTCCTCCTTCATCTTGGCCTGCCGCGTAGCCACCAGTTGCGCGTCGGTCATGCTGGCGGCGCCGGCCCAGGCGGAGGCGGTAAAGACAAGGGCCACGGCAACAAGCACGGCGCGGCTGGAACGGCTGAGGGACATCTGGAATCTCCGCTGGCGGGATGAGCTTCTCAGGACCACCAACGCCGGGCAAGCCCGCCTAATCCGGAACCGCCCTGCACAATTCACGTTGCAGTGACGCCCCGGTTCTAGATTGCCGGGTGCCGTTCGTCCGATTTTGGGCTAATTGCTGGCTTACGCCCGCAGGCGGTTCGGGCTCACTCTGGAATTTATGACACAGACGTCAAAACTGCTGCTCCGGCTTGTCGTGTTGTGCTGCGCGGTGCTGCTGTTCGCGCTCGACGCCAGCGACGCCTATGCCCAGTCCCGCAACTGCCAGGCGCTAAGCAACACGCTGCGCAGCCTCGAAAGCAGCGACGGATTCGCCAATCTCGACCAGATCAACGATCAGCAGCGGCAAGCGCAGGACGATGTGCAGCAGGCCGAGAGCCAGTATGTGAGCGATGGCTGCAACGCCGCCGCCAAGCGCGGCGAGGCGCTTAACACCCAGTGCCGGGCCGAAGCGCGGCTGGTGCTGCGCACCCGCGATGCCCTGGCGCGGATTTCCAAGCAGGCCGATACCGGCGGCGCCATCTCGCAGCAGCGCGAAGCGGTTCTCCAGGAAATGGCGCGCTTCAACTGCGACAGCCGGTCGAGCGCCTCGGTCACCCAGTCACGTCGCGGCAATCTCCTCGACCAGATCTTCGGCGGCTTCGAGGATGCCTTCGATGGGACCACGACGCGGGGCGACGAGTTTGCCGGGCAGGCCGGCGAGGAGACGGTGCGCACCGTCTGCGTCCGCAAGGTCGACGGTTATTACTGGCCAATCAGCTATTCGACGCTGGTCGAATATGCGCCGAACGATTTGACGCAATGCCAGGAGCAGTGTCCCGGCATGGATGTCGACCTCTACTATTACGACAACCCCGGCCAGGAGCCGGAGCAGATGGTGAACCTCAACGGCGTGCCCTACAAATCGCTGCCGACGGCGTTCGCCTATCGCACCAATTACGATCCGGCCAACACCTGCCGCCCCAAGGTCGATTACGGCACGATCAACCTCGCGACGCTGCCCGACGGCAGCAGCCGGGCGATGATCAGCTACGAGGGCCAGATTTTCCCGCTGCCGATGAGCGACCCGCGCCGCGAGGCCCAGGTGACCATCGTGCCCGTCGCGACGGCCAACTATGTCGACGTGCCGTTGCCGCGGCCGCGGCCCGCAGCGCCCGGCGAAGCGCCCAAGCCCGTGCTGATCAAGCAGGCTGCCGCCAACGATCCCGAACGCATCGTGCAGTTCGGCGACAAGCGCGTCAGGATAGTCGGTCCAGACACGCCTTACGCCCCAACAGCGGCAGGAGCTTCTTAAGCTCCGGTCCATCTTCACGGCCGGTGAGCGCCAGCCGCAGGGGATGGAACAACGCCCTGCCCTTGCGGCCGGATTTTTCCTTGAGAGCGCCGGTCCACTTCGACCAGGTCGTTTCGTCCCACGGCTCGGGCGGCAGCAATTCGACAGCCTCGGCCAGGAAGGCCTTGTCCTCCGCCGCCGGCCAGGCGATGCGGTCTGAGATCACTTTCGCCCACGGTTCGATATCGGCGAACTTGCCGAGATTGGCCCGCAAAATGTCCCAGGCCGCGCCGCCGATCGCCTTGGGTAG
The DNA here is from genome assembly GCA_964570695.1 of uncultured Devosia sp. Taxonomy (GTDB): domain Bacteria; phylum Pseudomonadota; class Alphaproteobacteria; order Rhizobiales; family Devosiaceae; genus Devosia_A. Next base: position 21,794 of record CAZNAE010000037.1, on the reverse strand, counting down.
CCGCGGCTGCGCCACCGCATAGGGCATGGCGTGGAGAATGCGGGCGTTGAGGCTTTCGAGCTCCGCCGGATCGAACCGCGCCGGGCCGTGCGAGATCATCGACAAATCGAGCTTCGCCGCGACCGCAGCCAGATCGGCGTAAGGCTCGACCGGCAGGCTGGTGCCGGTGAGGACCGCGACCAGCGCCACCGCCATAGCCTCGAACCCCTCCGCGCGCAGGTCGGACAGCGACAGCGAGCCGAGCCGCTTGCTGAGCCCCTCGCCCTCGGCGCCGGTCAGCAGATTGTGGTGCGCGAACTCCGGCACCGTGCCGCCCAGGGCCTCGAAGATTTCGATCTGCGTGCCGGTGTTACTGACATGGTCCTCGCCGCGGATCACCTGGGTGATCGCGAGGTCGATGTCGTCGACGACCGAGCAGAGCGTATAGAGGTAGCTGCCGTCGCCGCGGATCAGCACCGGATCGGACATCGACGCCGTGTTGACAGTCTGCGGCCCCTTGATGAGATCGGTAAACTGCACCGGCCGGCCGTCGAGTTTGAACCGCCAGTGCGGCTTGCGGCCCTCGGCCTCGTAGGCCCGCTTCTGCGCATCGGTCAGCACCAGCGCGGCGCGATCGTAGATCGGCGGCTTGCCCAGCAGCCGGGCGCGGCCGCGCTTGATTTCGAGCTCGTCCTCGGTCTCGTAGGCTGGATAGAGCCGGCCGGCTGCAATCAGCCGGTCGCGCGCCGCATCGTAGAGCGCCATTCTGTCCGACTGCCGGACCTTGACGCTCGGCGTCACGCCGAGCCACGCCAAATCCGCCTCGATGCCTCGCGCGAATTCCTCGGTCGAACGCGCCGTGTCCGTGTCGTCGAGCCGCAGCACGTAGGTGCCGCCCGTCCGCAGCGCGAACAGCCAGTTGAGCAGCGCCGGCCGTGCATTGCCGATGTGCAGTCGCCCCGTGGGTGACGGCGCGTAGCGGACGATGGTCATTCGACGCCCTGCCTGGCCAGCGGGCGTTCCCGCACGACCACCTCGCTCTCGTCGCGATAGCCGTTGGTGATCGGATATTTGCGGCCGATGCCGAACGCCTTCCGGGTCATCTTGACGCCCGGCGCCGACTGCTTGCGCTTGTACTCGGCGAGGTTGAGCAGCCGCTCCACGCGCTTGACCAGCGCCCGGTCGAAGCGACCATGCCCGCGTTCGACGATCTCGGCGACCGACAATTCGTCCTCGACCATGCCTGTCAGTACTTCGTCGAGGATCGGGTAGGGCGGCAGCGAGTCCTGATCCTTCTGGTTGGGTCTCAGCTCCGCCGTGGGCGCCTTGTCGATGATCGTCTGCGGGATCACCTCGCCATGCGGGCAGAGCGTCCCGTCGGGGGTGTGCGAGTTGCGCCAGTGGGCCAACTTGTAGACCTCCATCTTGAAGAGGTCCTTGATCGGATTGAAGCCGCCATTCATGTCGCCATAGATGGTCGCGTAGCCGACCGCCATTTCCGACTTGTTGCCGGTGGTGAGCAGCATCGCGCCGGTCTTATTGGAGACCGCCATCAGCACCAGCCCGCGCATGCGCGACTGGATGTTTTCCTCGGTCAGATCGGCCGGCACATTACCGAACACTGGCGCCAGCTCCGCCAGCGCTTCGTCGACGGGTTTGCCGATCGGGACGATATCGTAGCGCACCCCGAGCCGCGTCGCGCAGTCCTTGGCGTCGCGCAGGCTGTCTTCGGACGTGTAGCGATAGGGCAGCATGACGCAATGGACGTTCTCGGGCCCGAGCGCGTCAGCGGCAATCGCCGCGACGATGGCGCTGTCGATGCCGCCAGAGAGGCCGAGCACGACCTTGCTGAACCCGTTCTTGCGCACATAGTCGCGCAGGCCGCGCAGCATCGCCTGCCACGGCGCCTCCTCGATCGAGGCGAGTTCGATCACCTCGCCCTTCGTGCAATGCCAGCCATGCGGGCCGCGCGTCCAGTCGGAGACGATGAAGTCGCTCTCGAAGCTCTTGCCCTGGAACACCAGTCTATTGCCCGGCTCCATGCCGAACGAGGCGCCGTCGAACACCAGTTCGTCCTGGCCGCCCACCTGGTTGAGGTAAAGCAACGGCACCTTGTCCTCGTTGGTGCGGGCCCGCACCAGGTCCTTCCTGATGTGCTGCTTGTTCTTCCAGTACGGCGAGCCATTCGGGCAGAGCAGCAGCTCGGCGCCACGCGCGACCAGATGCTCCGCCACCGGCCGGTGCCAGATGTCTTCACAGATCGGCACGCCGATGGTGACGCCCTTGATGGTCATCGGTTCCGGCAGCGGACCGGACACGAAATAGCGCTTCTCGTAGAACACATCGTCATTGGGCAGCTCGACCTTGCAGCGGCGCGCGACGACCTTGCCATCCTCGGCGAGCAATACGGCGTTATAGAGCTGGTGCCCATCGCGCCAGACGGTCGGCAGCAGCAGGCTGACACCCGTCCCTTTGGTCGCGCGCACCAGCTCCGCGGCGGTCGCCAGCGCGTCCTCGATGAAGCGCGGCTTGAAGAACAGGTCCTCGGGAAAGTAGCCGGTAAGAAACAGTTCCGACAGCAGCAGGATGTCGGCCTTCGCGCTCACCGCCTGTGCCAGCGCGCGCTTGGCAAGTTCGAGATTTGCCGCCAGCGCCCCGACCTTGGGGTTGAGCTGAGCCAGCGCGATGCGCAGTCGATCTGCCACGAGAGATTTCCGGTTCCGAAGACGCCGGAACGATTAGCCGCTCACCCCAGCAAGGGCAAGCGGCTGACCGTTCAGGAAGCGGCAGG
>CAZNAE010000037.1:17526-18924 GCA_964570695.1 uncultured Devosia sp. | reverse complement strand
GATCGGGTCGTCCTTGTCACCCAGCCCCGCCCAGTCGCCAGGCTCTGTCGGATAACCGTCGCGCAACCCGCCGCTGTCGCTGCCGTCGCCACTCCAATTGTTGTCGATGTCGGCAGCGATGGCCGGCGCGGTGATCAGCATGGCCGCCAGCAGTGCCAGGACACTTGGAATGGGACGGAGCATGGGACCCTCGGTACAAAAACGCGATGGGTCGTTTATGCCTTGTTAGGGTTAATGCTCCGCTAATCCCAGCAATCCCGGCCCTTTGCGGGCCGAGATAGGAGGTCTCAGGTGGCGCGACGCGCGGCCGCGGCGGGTACAGTACGATGGCTGAGGCTGCGCTGCGTCAGCTCACCGAACAGCAGCCCGACGCCACCCCAGAGGATCAGCTGCATCGCGACGGCGGTGATGCGGAACGACCATAGCAACGTTGCCGGGAACGCTTCGGGCACCTCGTTGATCGAGGGCATCACCGCATAGGCGACGGCGATGACCGCGAGATAGACCGCCCCACCGATCAACGCTGAGTGCCAGCGTTCCATGCGCTGCGACAAAGCGACCGACAGGTTGAGGACCGCGACCATCGCGACGATCGAGATCACGATCATGCCGAAATAGAGCTCGGTCCGGTACCCGATCGTCTCTGGGTTGCCGACCGACGGCGGGTTCGCCGGATATTTGAGGAACGGCACCGCGTAGATCGCGACAAAACTCGCGCCGGCCAGCACCATCGCGCTCGCCCGTGCACCCAGCTTGCCCATGCGGCCCCAGGCGTAAGCGAAGAGCAGCGAGAACAGGCCGCCGATGGCGGTCGAGAACAGCATGACGCCGGTGAACAACCCCCAGGTGGACTGGAGGTCGCGGCTGACAAGATCGGGCCCAGGCACTTCGCCTGACGCCTTCGCAAGCAGCTCTTCGACGCCGATGGCGCCATCGACCGCCGGTTCGCCGAACAGCTTTGCGTAAGCGAAGACCAAAAGCCCGACGATGATCCCGCAGATCATGCCGCGGATCAGGAACGTTCTAGCCATGTCTTTCGCTCGCTAGTGACAGGGAAAGCCGAGCAGGTGACGACTGTCGTGCACCCACTCGTGGACGTACATGCCGGAGATCAGGGAGGTCGCCCCCTCCTCCGCGCCGACGAAATAGATCGCGATCAGCGCGATCAGACCGCCGAACACCAGCCAGGGCCAGAGTTCGCGGATGGGGATTGGTTGGGCGAGCGCCTCAGGCGCCAAAGCGATATCGGACATCATTGCTCCTTGGGATTTCGCGTCCCGTTGAGGTTGCTGCGATGCCGTGGCCGGGTCTGACTTCCAATACGCCTTGCGGGCGTTCATCGGTTACAGTGGCGCGACCGCGCGGGAATTCCACCCGCTTCCGAGTCCACGAATTGCA
>CAZNAE010000037.1:16082-17426 GCA_964570695.1 uncultured Devosia sp. | reverse complement strand
CGGATTTCCTCGGCGACGAGGAAGGCCAGTTCCAGCGACTGCGAGGCGTTGAGCCGCGGGTCGCAATAGGTGTGGTAGCGATCCTTGAGGCTGGCTTCCGTCACCGCGCCCGCGCCACCGCCGACGCATTCGGTGACGTCATCACCGGTCATCTCGATATGGATGCCCCCCGCATAAGTCCCCATCTGCCGGTGCACCTGAAAGAACGAGTGGACCTCGCTCAGCACCTTGTCGAAGGGTCGCGTCTTGTAGCCGTTCGCCGCCTTGACGGTATTGCCGTGCATCGGGTCGGAGCACCAGACCACCGTCCGTCCGGCCTTGCGCACCGTCTCGATGACGCGCGGCAGATGCTCCTTCACCTTGTCTGAGCCGAAGCGGCAGATCAGCGTGATGCGGCCGGGCTCGTCGAGCGGGTTGAGCCGGTCGAGCAGCTTCAGCAAATCGTCGTTTGCCAGCGACGGCCCGCATTTGATGCCGATCGGATTGCGGATGCCGGAGAAATATTCGACATGCGCCGCGTCGGGCTGCCGCGTGCGGTCGCCGATCCACAACATATGGCCCGAGGTCGCGTACCAATCGCCGGTGATCGAGTCCCGGCGGGTCAGCGCCTCCTCGTAGCCGAGCAGCAGTGCTTCGTGGCTGGTGTAGAACCGCGTCTCGCGCAACTGCTGCGTGTTGTCCGGCGTGAGGCCCAGAGCGCGCATGAAATCAATGGCATCGTCGATCTTCTTCGCCACTTCCTCGAAGCGCGGATAGGCGTTCGAATCCTTCATGAAGCCCATCGTCCACTCATGCACGCGGGCAAGGTTCGCATAGCCGCCGCTGGCGAAGGCGCGCAGCAAATTGAGCGTCGCCGCTGACTGCCGGTAAGCGAGCAGCAGCCGCTCCGGATCGGGGTTGCGCGCCTCCGGCGTGAAGGCGATGTCGTTGATGATATCGCCGCGATAGCTCGGCAGCGTCACGCCATCGATGGTCTCGGTATCGGACGAGCGCGGCTTGGCGAACTGCCCGGCAATGCGCCCGACCTTCAGCACGGGTTTGCCGGCACCATGCGTCAGGACGATCGCCATCTGCAGGAAGACGCGGAAGAAATCGCGGATGTGGTCGGCGCCGTGCTCGGCAAAGCTTTCGGCGCAGTCGCCGCCCTGCAGCAGGAACGCCTCGCCGCGGGCGACCTCCGCCAGTTGCGATTTGAGTTCCCTCGCCTCGCCGGCAAACACCAGCGGCGGGAAGGTCGACAGCTGCTTTTCCGCCGCCGCAAGCTTCACCGCGTCGGGGTAAGCCGGGACCTGCGATATCGGCTTCGACCGCCAGCTGTTCGGGCCCCAGGTGCTCATCGCGCTA
>CAZNAE010000037.1:0-15982 GCA_964570695.1 uncultured Devosia sp. | reverse complement strand
CTAGACCTTCGCTCCGCCGCGATAGCGGTAGCTCGGGGCCTTGAACGTCACCAACTCTTCGGCGGCAGTTGGGTGCATGGCCATAGCGCGGTCGAAATCGGCCTTGCTGGCGCCCATCCCCATCGGGATTGCCGCCATCTGGATCATCTCCGCGGCTCCTGGCCCGATGATGTGGACCCCCAGCACCTTGCCGCCATCCCCCGCGGTGATGAGCTTCAGCATCATGCGGTCGGTGCGGGTCGAGAGCGTGTTCATCATTGGCCGGAAGCGGGTGACAAACACATCGATGTCGCCATGCGTCGCGGCCTCCGCTTCCGTCAGTCCGATGGTCGACACCTCCGGCTCGGCGAACACCGCGGTGCCGATCTGGCTGTGATCGACCGCCAGCGGATTGTTGTTGAACAGCGTCTCGGCGACATACCAGCCTTCGCGGATGGCGACCGGCGTCAGCTGCGACCGGCCCGTCACGTCGCCGACGGCATAGATCGAGGGCACGTTGGACTTCGAGAATTTGTCGACCGCAATGGCGCCGTTGGCATCGAGCGCGACGCCCGCGGCTTCGAGGCCGATCCCCTTGGTGTTGGGCATGCGCCCGGTCGCAAACATGACGCCGCCATACGGGGCGTCGATCTCGTCGGAGAAATGCACGAGGACATCGTTGCCCTGCCTCTCGAGACCCCGGATCGTCGTCTCGTAGATCAGCTTGATGCCGCGATTCTGCAGGCCCGCGTCGAGGCCGACCCGCAGATCCTCGTCGAAGCCGCGCAGCAAACGGTTACCGCGATAGACGACGGTGGTGTTGACCCCGAGGCCGGCGAAGATCGTTGCGAACTCGGCGGCGATGTAGCCGCCGCCCTGGATCAGCACCGAATGCGGCAGCTTCTCCAGATGGAACGCCTCGTTCGAAGTGAAGCCGAGCTCCATGCCCGGGATCGCCGGCACGTTTGGATGTCCACCCGTGGCGACCAGCAAATATTTCGCCGTCAGCTCGCGCCCGGCCTTCACCAGCCGTACGCTGTTCGGCCCGGTCAATTCCGCCCGGTCGCGGATGATCTCGGCGCCGGCGCCCTCGAGCCCCGCGACATAGGCTGCCTCGAGCCGGGCGATTTCCTTATCCTTGTTGCGGACCAGCGTTGGCCAGTCGAACTGGGCGTCGACGGTCCAGCCAAAGCCGCCGGCAATGTCGAACATGTCCGAGAAGCGGCTGGCGTAGACGAAGAGCTTCTTGGGCACGCACCCGCGGATTACGCAGGTCCCGCCGATACGATCTGCTTCGATGATCGCGACTTTCGCGCCATAGCCGGCAGCGACGCGCGCCGCGCGGACCCCACCGGAGCCGGCGCCGATGACCACCAGATCATACTGAAAATCCATGCCGTGCCCGCTCGCACGAAAAAAGACCCCGCGCAAGGCGGGGTCTCGGAAACTCCGCGTGAACGCTGGGCGTTCGCTAGAATTTGTAGCCCTCGGCCTTGAGCTCGGCGCGCACCTTGGTCACGAACTCGGTGCCGAAATTGTAGCTGTAGACCTGCATGACAGCCGCGATACCCTTGTTCAGCGAGACGCCGGAATTGGCCAGTTTCTGTCCCGTCGGCGACGAGTAGAAGTCGACGATCTGCTGCAGTTCCTCCTGGGTGAAGGCCGTGGCATAGACCCGCGCAAACTGGTTGAACAAATCGTCCCTCTTGCCCTTGTAGGTCTCGAGGATCTTGCCGATCGCCGCATCGATCTTGTCGTGCAGATCTGGATTCTGCTGCGAGAACAGCTTGCTGGTCTGCTGCGCGGTCTTGACCAAGAGGACCTCGTAAACCTCCTGCTTGTCGGTCAGGTCGACATATTTGCGCGCCAGCGCCAGCAGTTCCGGCGAAATTTCCTGCGCCATCAGCGGAGCGACCGAGCCAAGGGCCATCGTCAGCGCGAGGCCAATGGATGCGGCCCATTTCCCGGCTCGCGACAGCTTGTTCATCATCATTGGTTCAACCCCCGGTTGGTGACTTGCCGTCACGCGTCGATTGTCTCCACGCCACCGGGTCCGGCGACGTAGGCTCTGTGGCAAAGCTTCAGAAAAAGCCCGTGTTCCACCACGCCCGGCACATTGTGCAGGTCGTCGGAAAGCGCTTCTGGATGGGAAATGCGGCCAAAAAAAGCATCGAGAATGAGATGCCCGCCATCGGTGACCAGCGCCTCGCCGGAGGCTGCAAGCCGTAGCTTCAGGCCGCCCGCTGTGCCGTGCCGCGCCATGATCCGCTCGACCGCGAGGCGCGTCGCGCCAAGCCCGAAGCGGTTGACCTCGATCGAGAGCGGAAACGCTCCGAGCGCCGCGACGAGTTTCGATCGGTCGGCGATAACGACCATCCGCTTCGACGCGGCCGCCACGATCTTTTCCCGCAGCAGCGCCCCACCGGCGCCTTTGATCAGGCCCAGGTTGGGGCCGATCTCATCGGCGCCGTCGATGGTGAGGTCCAGTTCGGGCGTATCGTCCAGGGTCGTCAGCGGGATATCGAGGCCGCGGGCTTGCGCGCCGGTCGCCTCGGAGGTCGGCACGGCGATGATTTCGAGGCCGTTCCGCACCCTCTCGCCGAGGAGGTCGACGAAGGCCTTGGCGGTCGAGCCGGTTCCCAGCCCCAAGCGCATGCCCGGGCGAACCTCAGCCAGCGCCGCCGCTGCCGCCTGCCGTTTGAGATCGTCGCTCACGCCAAACCCCGCTGCTCGCGAGGTGCCTAGAAGCCGGCCAAAGCCCTGTCAACAGCCAAGCCTCACGCAACGGTGATCGCCGATTGTCGCTTTGCCGCAACACACTGGGCAATAGAGCTAAAGCACCTCATGGAATCGTGGCACACGCCACTTTCGGGCACCCCGCGATTTGGCTAAGCATTTTGATACGACTTGCTGGGATCGCTCGCCCGGTATCGCTCAGAGGCAAATATGGATCGACGTCATTTCACTCTCGCGGCTCTGGCCGCTGCCATCACCGCGGTCGCAACGCCGGCGTTTGCAAAGCTGACCTACAATACCGACACCGGACTTTGGGAAGAGGCCCCGGCCTATACGCCCGGCGGCCACGGCAAGTACTCGCCGATTCCGCGCGAAACGGTGGACTATCCGACCAAGTTCAAGCCCGGCACCATCGTCGTCGAGACGGGTGAGCGGCGGCTCTATTTCGTTCTGCCCGGCGGGCAGGCGATCGAATACGGCATCGGCGTCGGCCGTGATGGCTTCCGCTGGGAAGGCCAGCACGCCATTACCCGTAAGGCCGAATGGCCCGGCTGGACACCGCCGGTCGAGATGCGCAAGCGCGTCCCCGATTTGCCGGCCTACATGCCCGGCGGCCCCGACAACCCGCTCGGCGCCCGCGCCCTCTATATCGGCGCGACGCTCTATCGGCTGCACGGCACCTCGGAGCCCTGGACCATCGGCCAGGCCGTGTCCTCGGGCTGCATCCGCCTCACCAACGAGGACATCATCGACCTCTACGACCGCGTGAAGGTCGGCTCGCTCGTGGTGGTCCACCAGTAAGCGTCGGAGGAGGCTCGATCGCTTTCGGGGCCGGTCCTTGGGGCCGGCCTTTCTGTTTGTGCCTGCCGCAGCTATCTTAGGCCCATGACCGTTCTCTTCTCCCAGCACGACATCCGGCCCGGCGGGGCCGCCACCGGCGTCACCCGTCCGCTGGTCGATCGTTATGGCCGGCGCATCGACTATCTCCGCATCTCGGTCACCGACCGCTGCGATTTCCGCTGCGTTTACTGCATGTCCGAGCACATGGAGTTCCTGCCCAAAAGCGAAGTGCTGAGCTTTGAGGAGATCGACGCCATCGCGGCGGCCTTCATCGCCCGCGGCACGCGCAAAATCCGCCTCACCGGCGGCGAGCCGCTGGTGCGCCGCGACATCGTCGAGCTGGTCGAAAAGCTCGGCTCCTATATCGGCCACGGTCTCGACGAACTGACGCTCACCACCAATGGCAGCCAGCTCCGCCGTTACGCCACCCGCCTCGCCGCCGCCGGCGTGCGGCGCGTCAACGTCTCGCTCGACACCCTCGATGAAACGCGATTCCGGACCATCACCCGGCGGGGCCGCATCGCCGATGTGCTCGACGGCATCGACGCGGCCGAGGAAGCCGGCCTCAAGATCAAGCTCAATATGGTGGCGATGCGGGGCGTCAACGACGACGAGATCGAGCCGATGATGGCGTGGGCGCATGGCCGCGGCTTCGGCCTCACCCTGATCGAAGGCATGCCGCTCGGCGACGTCGGCATCGACCGCGTCGAGTCCTATTTGCCGCTGCGCGAACTGCGCGAAAGGCTCGCCGCCAAATACACGCTGCTGCCGACCGACCATCGCAGCGGCGGCCCGGCGCGCTACGATTGGGTGAGTCAAACCAACGGCTTGCTCGGCTTTATTAGCCCGATGAGTCACAATTTCTGCGAGAGCTGCAACCGCGTGCGCCTCACCGCCACCGGCCAGCTCTTCATGTGCCTCGGCCAGGAGGATATGGTCGACCTCCGCGCCCCGCTGCGCGAGCAGGGTCCCTTAGCCCTCGACGCCGCCCTCGACCGCGCCATGCAGCTCAAGCCCAAGGGCCACGATTTCATCCTCGACCGCGACCATTCGGGTCCGGCGCTCGCCCGCCACATGAACGTGACGGGCGGTTAGTTCACACGAAGTTCCCGGCGGCGCGGGACCACTTCTTGGTTTGCAGCTTGGCGCGCCGCGTCTGCAGCGCCTTGGTCAGATTGGTGACGCGGTCCGGCTGCCCCGCCGCACCGACCTTGAGCAGCGAATCGAACGGCGTGGGGCTTCCGAGCGCCGCCTTCAGTTCCCCCATCGAACCGCGGCCCTGGTGCAGCACGTCCATTGCGATGCAGCAGAGATCGGCGGTTCGCCCGTCGAGGCCCGCATTGTTGTCCACGCGTTTGACCAGCCCCAGCGCAGTCGCCACCATGTGGTCGACCTGCAGCTGACGCACCGCCGGCAGGTTGGTGTGCCAGTGGATCAGTCGCGCCGCGGCGATGACCTCGGCGTCGTCGACATCGACCAGGTTCGGGTTGAGGTAAAGCTGCAGTGGCTGCGTCGTGGCCTGCGTCTCCATGGCGGTCGTCGTACCGCCTGCCACCTTGACGATCCGCCCGCTCTGCACCTTCAGGTCGGGGAAGTAGTCCGCCGCTTCGGGGCGCTCCAGCACATCGCGGAACCAGAGGATGAAGTCGCCGTCCGGGACATGCGCGGCGAACTGCGCGAAACCGAAGGTAAAGTGCGCCCGGTCGTAGGTGTTGAGCGAAATGAAGCTCTGCCCCTCGCAGATCGCCGTCGGTTCGATGAAGCTCGCCCAGAACGGATGCACGGCCTCGTAGTCGGCCGCGTTATACAGCTGCAGTTTTGCGGCGTCCGAGCCGAAATAGCCGGTGTCGTTCGAGAGTCCGTGGTTCGCGTTGTACTTAACCCTGGCGCCCACAGGAAATGGCGCCCCACCATCTGCAGTTGCCGAGAAATGTGCGCCGTCCTGAATGGATTTGAACTGAATGCTCATAATAACCTCCTGCTCGAAATTCTGGGATGATGCAGAAGAGCCGGTACCCGCGCCAGTCGCGCAACTACGGGTTACTTACCAATACCGCCGTCTGTGGATGATCGCCCGTCAGGCGAGAACATCAGCGAGGAACCGCAGCATCCCTTCGCGCATGCGCGGCGTCTCCTGATGCTGCACGCCGGGCTCGCTGATCAGCTCCAGCCGTCCCCCGAGCCTGTCATAGGCGGCCCTCGCCGTCGCCCAGGCGCGCTCGACCGCCAATGGCGGTGTCAAATTGTCCGCCTCGCCGATGCAGATCAATTGCGGCCGCGGCGCGACCAGCGCCGCGACGTCGCCGGCATCGGCCTCCTCGAGCAGGCCGGGCACGGTCATGTAGATGCCGTGGTCGTCGTGCGCGCCCAGTTCGATCATCGTGCGGAGATCGGCGAAGCAGCAAAGATGCGCCGTGGCGGCGATCCGTTCGTCCACCGCCGCCAGCCAGTAGCTCAACGTGCAACCCATCGAGATCCCGAACGTCCCGACACGCGCCGGATCGACGTCCGGCCGCGTCAGCAGATAGTTGAGCCCCGCCTGATGATCCGACAGCATCTGCCCCAACAGCGATTTGCCGTGCCAGAGCAGGGCCTTGCTGGCGGAACTTTCGGACGTGATCCCGCGCTCGCCGAAGGTCGGCATATCGATGCAGAGCGTCACATAGCCGGCCCTGGCAAACACCGGACCGAGCGGGCTGAGCAGGTATTCCCGCCCCGCCAGCAGTTCGTCCGCGCCGATGTCGTGGCGGCCGCCATGCGAGTGGCCGTAAAGGATCGCCGGATGCGGGCCGCGGCCCACCGGCCGGGCGATATAGCCGCGAACTGCGCCGCGGCCTGCGAGATCGAAGCGCAGGCGCTCGAGCACAAAGCCGTCGCGCGCCTCCGTCTCTGACGACATCAACCGGACCTTTGGCGTGTCGAGCCGGAACAACGCGGTCAATCGTTCGCGTGTGATCGGCATCAGTTCCGCCCGGTCCCTCGAAGCCGATCAGCCCTTACTTGTCGTCGTCGGCGACGATGGCGAACTCGAGCGGCAGCGCCGTGGTGTACTTGATCTGCCCCATGGCGAAGGACGAGCTGACGTCGGTCAGCGCGATCTTACCGATGAGCTTTTTGTAGAAGGCGTCGTAGGCGCCGATGTCGGGCACGACGACGCGCAGCAGGTAGTCGACGTCGCCGCTCATCCGGTAGAACTCGACCACCTCGGTAAAATCCTCGACCACGGCGGCGAATTTTCGCATCCAGGCCTCATTGTGCTCGTTCGTCTTGACCGAGACGAAGACGGTGACGCCGGCGTTGATCTTGGCCGGATCGAGCACCGCGACGCGGCCCTTGATGACCCCGTCTTCCTCCATCTTCTGGATGCGGCGCCAGCACGGCGTGGTCGACAACCCGACCTTGCGGCCGATTTCCGCCACCGGCGTCGTCGCATCCTTTTGCAAAAGCGCAAGAATTTTGCGGTCGATCTTGTCCAACGGCCGTGCCCCCATTTGAAATCACTTTGCGGAAAATGCCGCGTTCACCCCAATGGTGCGCAATGCCCCCGCAGCTTTCGAATAATCAACGCAATCCTGTTCCGCAAGTCAACGGCCTGCACGCCGTCGGAATCGTACCGCCGCGTCAGCCGAACCATGCGCGGATCGCTTCCCAGAAACCCGGCCGATCGGCGCCGTGGCTGCGGCGCCATTCGGCCGGCGCGATGAACGTTCCAGCCCAGATGCCGCGTTTGGCGTCGCGTGCCGCGGCTTCCTCGCCGATGTAGTCGCGATCGGCGACGGCCCATCCCGCCGCGACGATCGCCTGGCCGAGATCGCCACCCCCAACCGCACATTTCGCCAGCGCCCGGCCGTAGCGGTCGCGGCCGGAGCGGAGGCAGGTGACCGGCCCGTGCCCCGCCGCGCCCACGGCGAAGCTTTTCGCCTCCATCCCGCACGACCATTCCGACCCGCTCGCGTCGGCACAGGTCTGGTCGAGTTCCGGCGCATCGAGCCCCGTGAGGCGGATGCGCGTTGCACCGATCCGCAGTGTGTCGCCGTCGACGATCTCGGCCCGACCGCTGAGCAGCGCTGGAGGCGGCTGCAGCAACGCCGCGAGGCCGGCAACGACGGCCAGTGCGGCAAGCATAAGCACTAACCCCAAGGGCCGCGAAAACCGTCGATTTCGTGACCAAGGCGACGGCCGCATTTCACTCCCTCTTAACCACGATCGGCCTAAGGTTTCCAAAGCGTAGCGAATGCGTATCCCGTTCGCATCAGTAGCCAGTCGAGTACCCGCGTAATGCCGTTCGAGCCGGCGCATCAGGCCGATGTGCGCTCCCAGATGGGACGCGACCTGCGCCGTAACGCGCAGAAGACGGTATTTGACGCCCGCCAGCGGCTGACCTCGTCGTCCGGCACCCGCGCCTCTTTTGATTTCGAACTCCTCGACGAATATGCGGATTCCCGCATCTCGGGCGCGCTGGTGCTGCCGGTGGTGTTCGGCATCCTTGCGCTGTTCTCAAGCCTCTGGGTCCCGGTGTTCGCCGCGGCCGGTTGGGCCGGCCTCGTCGCCGCCGCCAATATCGCGGTGGTGTTTGCTTGCCGCCGCTTCAAGACACTGGCGCCGTCGCAGTTCAACGCCGGGCGCTGGACCGCGACTTTCATCACGGTCGAGACCATCTACGGCGTCTCGTGGTCGCTGCTTGCGACCTTCACGCTGGTCAGCGCCGACTCCGAAAGCCTCGCCGTCGTGATGTTCGCGCTGGCGCTGGTCGGCATCGCCACCAACGCGGTGTCGACCCGCACCCTCCCCGGCGCGACACTGATGTCGACGCTGCCGATGGCGCTGACGGTCGCCATCAACCTCATCTATATCGGCGGCACGCTCAACTGGTCGCTGGCGGCGGTCACCGTCGGCGGCGAGATCTTCTTCGTCTATCTGGCCCGGCAGATGCACGGCGCCAAGCTCGAGGAGATCATCCACCAGGCCGAGAAGGATCAGCTGATCAACGAGCTCGAGGAGGCTCGGCAGATGTCGGACGAAGCCCGGCGCCACGCCGAGCAGGCCAATATCGCCAAATCGCAGTTCCTCGCCACCATGAGCCACGAGCTCCGCACCCCGCTCAACGCCATCATCGGCTTCTCCGAAGTGCTGCAGTCCGAACTACTCGGGCCGCACCAGGTGCCGCAGTACAAGGAATATGCCGGTGACATCCACCGCTCCGGCCAGCACCTGCTCAACCTCATCAACGAGCTGCTCGACCTCTCCCGCATCGAGGCCGGCAAATACGAGCTCAACGAAGAGGCCGTGTCACTGATCGATGTCGCCGAGGATTGCCGGCGGATGGTCGAGATCCGCGCCAAGGCCAAGGGTATCGAGCTGAGCTTCACCTACGGCAACAATCTACCGAAACTCTGGGGCGACGAGCGCGCCATCCGGCAGGTGGTGCTGAACCTTCTGAGCAACGCCATCAAGTTCACGCCGCAGGCCGGCAAAGTGGCGCTGATGGTCGGCCGCTCGACAGATGGCGGCCAATTGCTCTCGGTGCGCGACAATGGCCCGGGCATTCCCGAGGACGAGATCGAAACCGTGCTCAGCTCATTCGGTCAGGGCTCGCTGGCGCAGAAAACCGCCGAGCAGGGCGCCGGCCTCGGGCTGCCGATCGTCCAAAAGATCATGGAGCTGCACCAGGGCCGCTTCGACCTCTTCTCAAAGCTCCGCTTCGGCACTGAAGTCATCGCCACCTTCCCGCGTGCCCGCGTCATGGACGCCCTCGCCCCGGTGGTCGAGAAGCGCGAGAAGCTGCAGATTTACTCGGAAGCCGACGGTTCGCGCGCCTAGCGAAAACGCCGTTCTACTCCTTGCCGCTCACCCCGGCACTGCTGAACGTCGCCATGCCGGTGTGGAGCCGCAGCGCGGTCTTCACCAGCACCATGCCGAGCGCCGCGCCGGAACCTTCGCCAAGCCGCATGCCGAGATCGAACAGCGGCGTGACGCCCATCCGCTGCAGCACTTTCGCATGCGCGCTCTCAGCCGAGACGTGCGCGAAGATGCAGTGCTCGATCGCCTCCGGATTGAGGGCATGCGCGATCGCCGCGGCCGAAGTGGCGACGAAGCCGTCGACGATCACCGGAATCTTCTGGTGTCGCGCCGCCACCAGCGCCCCCAGCATCGCGGCAATCTCGCGGCCGCCGAGCCGCGCCAGCACCTTCAGCGGATCGCCCAGCGCATCCTTGTGCAGCTTGAGCGCGCGATCCACCGCGTCGGCCTTCCGTGCCAACCCGGCATTGTCGACGCCGGTGCCGCGCCCGACCCAGTCCGCGCCGGTGCCGCCATAGAGCGCCGCATAGAGCGCCGCGGCCACCGTGGTATTGCCAATCCCCATCTCGCCGATGGCGAGGCAATCGGGCTTACCGGCGATCGCCTCCATGCCATAGGCGATGGTCGCGGCGCACATCTTGTCGTCCATCGCAACGGTCTGTGTGATATCGCCGGTCGGCAGTTCCAGCGCCAGCTCGAACACCCGCAAATTCAATTCGTGCAGCGCGCAGATCTGGCTGATCGCGGCGCCGCCGGCGGTAAAGTTCGCGACCATTTGCACGGTCACCTGGCGCGGGAAGGCGCTCACCCCCTGGTCGGTGACGCCGTGATTGCCGGCAAAGATCGCGACCATCGGGTTGTCTAGCGTCGGCTTCGCCTTGCCCTGCCAGCGCGCCAGCCACTCGACCAGCTCTTCCAGCCTGCCGAGCGAGCCCGGCGGCTTGGTCAGTTGCGCGTCGTGCTGGCGCACCGCGTCGACCGCTTCCTCGTCGCCTCCCGGCACAAGCGTCAGCAGATCGGTGATTTCGGCGAACGGATCGGCCATTGGGAGCGCCTCAGTGGGCGGTCTTCATGAGGCGAGTCTTCAAATCCTCATAGCCCCATCCCATCACCACATTGTGGTTCCAGGCGAACATCGGCCGCAGCACCGGCGCCAGCGCGACCTGCCACGGCTTGGTCACGTCGATCTGCCAGTCGTAGCGGACGTACGTCCCCTCGCCGTCGCGCCTGAGCGTCCAGAGCCCAGTGCCATCAAGCTCGCCCTTCGCCCGCCCCTCGAGCGCCGCCATCGGCTCGACCCGGGTCGCCGTCATGTCGAAGCTCAGCGTGTAGGGCAGCGCCGTGCCCCAGGTGAAACGCCGCACTGCGCCGACGCCGTCGCGGTCGCCCTCGGCGATGAGCTCGACCTTTTTCACTGCCCGCCACCAGTCCGGCCACGCGTCGGGCGTCGAAAGCTCCGCCCAGATCCGCTCGATCGGCGTGGCAAAGCGCCATTCGCTCACAAGTTCGAAGCGGGTCGCGGCCAATGCTTGCCTTGCTCTGGGCGTTGGTGAAACAAGCAGAGTGATAGACAACCGCCGCGGACTTGCCAATTGACCGACGCTCCGCCGGGCCCCGTCGGCCCGCGCCCCACCAACGACAACCGTCCGCTCGATGCGCCTGTGCGGCTGACCGACGATCTGCTGATGGGGCTGCGTTTCTTCTCCCGCCTGCCGACCGGTGCCGCGCCGCACGTCCGCCCCAGCCTGTCGCGCATCGCGCTCGCTTTGCCGTTCACCAGCGTCGTCATCGGCGCAGGTCCCGCGGCCGCGCTCCTCGGGCTCGAATGGCTCGGCACGCCGCATTTCTTCGCCGCGACGCTGGCAGTCGTCGTCATGGTCGTGGTCACCGGCGCCATGTCGGAGGACGCCATCGCCGATGCGGTTGATGGACTCTTCGGCGGCCACGATATCGAGGGCCGCCTCGCCATTATGAAGGACAGCCGGCATGGCACCTATGGCGTCTGCGCCATCGTGCTGCTGCTCGGCCTTCGCATTACCGCCATCGGCTCGATCGACAATCCGCTCGCCGCCGCCGGCGTCTGGCTCGCCGCGACCGTCATGGCCCGCTCCGGCTCGCTCTGGCTGACGGTCGCGCTGCCGCCGGCGCGCAGCGGCGGCGCCTCCGCCAGCGCCGGTATGGTCAGCCGCCAGGCCTTCGGTATCGGCGCCGTATTCATGGTGGTGCTGAGCTTCGTCCTCGCGGCGTTTGCCGTCGGCGTGCTTGGCCTCATCCTCGCTTACTTACTCGGAGCGCTGGTGGTGTGGGGCTGGGTGACGCTCTGCCGCCGCATGATCGGCGGCCAGACCGGCGACCTCATCGGGGCGCTGCACACGCTGCTCGAAATCACGGCGCTCACCGCCTTCATGATGTTCGCCTAGAAGGGAGACCAGACCAGCATGGACAACAATTCCGCCGAGTTTGTCGGCAGCATTCCCGATCTCTACGACCGTGGCCTCGGCCCGGTGATCTTTGCCGACTACGCGGCAGAGATGGCGCGGCGTGTCGCGGCGTTCGCGCCGGCCCGCGTGCTCGAGACCGCGGCCGGCACCGGCATTGTCACCCGCGCCCTGCGCGACCGCCTGCCGGCCTCGACCGCGCTCACCGCCACCGACCTCAACGAACCGATGCTCGCCATCGCGCAGCGGAAGTTCACGGGCGACGACGGCGTGGTCTTCCGCGCGGCTGACGCCCAGGCCCTGCCCTTCGCCGACAATCTATTCGATGCGATGGTCTGCCAGTTCGGGATCATGTTCTATCCGGATCGCGCCAAGGGCTACGCCGAAGCGCTGCGCGTTCTGCAGCCCGGTGGCCGCTATTTCTTCAGCGTCTGGGACGCGCACCGCTACAACGCCTTCGCGCGGATCACCAACGCGCTGATCAGCCGGACCTTTCCGGACAATCCGCCGACCTTCTACAGCGTGCCGTTCGGCTGCGCCGCCATCGACCCGATCAAGGAGGCGCTGATCGACGCCGGCTTCACCGGCATTTCCGTCGATGTCTTGCCGATCGACAAGCGCGTCGACGACCTCGATTTGTTCGTCCGTGGTCTCATTTCCGGCAATCCGGTGGTCGACCAAATTCGAGCCCGTGGCCGTACCACGCCCGCGGCGATGGAGACCGAACTGGCCGAGACGTTCAAACGCGAACTCGGCACCGATCCCACCGTCGTGCCGCTGCAGAGCATCTTCTATTCGGCCGTTAAACCTCGGTAAGGTGCCGCCCTGACGCTTGATTTCGCCCCAATCGCCCCCACACTCTAAGCCATGTTGTTCGTCGGGGTCGCATTGCTGGTGGCGGTTGGAATCGGGCTCCTGGTGAGCGCCGACGCGGGGGCGTTCATCGGTCTCAACCAGATGCAGTTCGGCCAGCTCATCCCGCTGGTCATCCTCGCCATCGTGTTCGCCGCCGGTGCCTTCTCCCGGCGCCAGAAATTCTCGGCCATTGCCGCCAATCTCGGCGTCTGGTTCGCCATCTTTGCCGTCTCGATCGTCGGCTACACCTACCGCGAAGACATCAAGGGCGTCGCCGCGCGGGTCTTCGGCGAGTTGTCGCCGACCACCGCCATCATCGATTCCAAGAACGGCACAGCAAGCTTCCGGCGCGGCATCGACGGCCATTTCCTCGTCGCCGCAACGGTCGACGGGGCTGCGATGCCGCTCCTCTTCGATACCGGCGCCAGCGCCGTGGTCCTCTCCTACTCCGACGCCCGCAAGGCCGGCATCGACGTCTCGCGCCTGAGCTTCGATACCCCCGTCACCACCGCCAACGGCACCGGCCGCGCCGCCGTCGTCACCCTCGATTCCCTCGACGTCGGCGGCATCAAGCGCAAACACGTCCAGGCCTTCGTCGCCGACCGCGGCGCCCTCGACGGGAGTCTCCTGGGCATGACCTTCCTCGAAACGCTCAGCCGATATTCCGTGGCCGGCGACCGGCTGGAGCTGGCGGATTAAGATCGAGGCTCACTGCACTGACCTCGCCCACCCACCACGTCATTCCGGCGGACGCCGAATCCACGGCCGATGCTTACCCGGTTCGGAGGCGCCGCCCGACCATCCCACTGACAGGTCCGATGGCGCCGCGTCTGTTGAACTCTCCGAGCGCTGGATTCCGGCGTCCGCTGGAATGATGCTGTGGGATCGTCCGGTTCAGCCCCCACCAGAGGGGTGCGCCACCAGCACGCCTGGCCGACGTCCCGACTTAGGCAGCAGCACATCCATTACTGGCTCGCCCAGATGATGCGTGCGATCCACTCGACATCCTTCATGTCGATCAGCCGCGGCTTGTGCGCCGGATTGAGCGAGTGGAGCTCGACCACATTGGCCGTCTGCCGTGCCAAAATCTTGGCCATCACCTCGCCGTCCTTGGTCTTGACCACCACGCGGTCGCCGCGCCGCACCTGCTCGGTCGGCGACACCACGATGCGGTCGCCGTCGCGGTAGAGCGGCAGCATGGAATCGCCGGTGACCTCGAGCGCATAGATGCCGTTTTCGCCCGGGCCCGGCAGCTTGACCTCGTCCCAGCCTTCGCCGGCCGGAAACCCGGCGGCATCGAAGAAGCCGCCGGCGCCCGCCTGCGCGAGGCCGAGCAGTGGCACCACGGCGCCGCGCGGTTCGGCACTGAGCTGCAGATAGGCGCCGCCATTAGCAAGAAAGGCGTCAAAACCTTCGCCGGTGGCTTCGAGCAGCTTGGCGATGCTCTCGGTCGAGGGCCAGCGCTGCCGTCCGTCGCGGCTGATCCGCTTCGAGCGGTTGAATGCCGTCGCATCGAGTCCGGCAAGCTTCGCCAGGCCCGACGGCGTGAAGCCGTGCCGGGTGGCGAGGGAGTCGATGGCGTCCCAAATGGCGCTGTGCGACAGCATGCTGGAGCCGTTGGTGAGGAAAATTGTCCCAATAAGGACATAAGTCCTATGTAATAGCCCCGGCTTGCACCCCTGTAAAGCCCCGCGCGCCGCTTGTGCGCCCTTCGTGGCTTCACTAGGTTCGCGCCGCAAACCGAGGAGCGGCCCGATGAGCACCCCCGACTTCGTCTACAAGGTCGCCCCCCGGGCGCTGCACGACGCCTCGCTCGCCGCCGGCCGTTTCATTGGCGCTCCGATCGACGAAAAAGACGGCTTCATCCATCTGTCGACCGCGAGCCAACTCGCCGAAACCCTGCGGCTCTATTTCGCCGGGCAGAGTGACCTCGTGGTGTTCTCGATCCGCTGTGCCGACTTTGGCGACACGCTCAAATGGGAGCTGTCGCGCGGCGGCGCGTTGTTTCCGCATCTCTACGGGGAATTGCCGATGACCCGGATCGGCAACAGCGCGACGATCGCCGTCGCGGCCGATGGCGCCGTGACGCTTCCGGCCTGGGTCAAATGATCTTCTCCGCGCTCTCGCCGCTGCTGCGGGTGCCGCTCCTGGCCTCGCTCACCCGCGAGAGCCTGCTGCGCATGGACCCCGAGACCGCACACGGCGCGACGATCAACGCGCTGCGCCTCGGCCTCGCGCCCGAACAGGACGATCCCGATCCGCCGGAGCTCAAGACCAGCCTCGCCGGGCTGGACCTCAGCAACCCCGTCGGCATGGCCGCCGGCTTCGACAAGAACGGCGAGGTGCCGCGGCCGCTCGCGAAGATGGGTTTCGGCATGGTCGAGATCGGCACGGTCACGCCGCGCCCGCAGGCGGGCAACCCGAAGCCGCGGCTGTTCCGCGTCGCCGCGGCGGAAGGCGTCATCAACCGCATGGGCTTCAACAATGACGGCCATGACGAGGTGTTCCGCCGTTTGAGCGGTGTGCGTGTCCCGGCCGCGCTGGGCATCAATATCGGCGCCAACAAGGACAGCGCCGATTTCACTGCCGACTACGCCAAGGGCGTCGCCCGCTTCGCCCGCATCGCCGATTACCTGACGATAAATATCTCCTCACCCAACACGCCGGGCCTGCGCGATCTACAGCAGGAAGAGGCGCTATCGCGGCTGCTCTACGCCGTGCTGACCGTGCGCTCGAAATCGCCGGTCCGCGTGCCGGTGTTCCTGAAGATCGCGCCCGACCTCGAAGAAGCCGGCCTCGACGTCATCGCCAAGGTCATCGGCACCACCGACCTCGACGGGCTCATCGTCTCCAACACTACGATCGGCCGCGAGGCCGTTGCCGGTATGGAGAACGCCGGCGAAAAGGGCGGCCTTTCCGGCAAGCCGCTGTTCGATCTCGCGACCCGCCGCCTCGCCCAGATGCGGCAGCGCACCGCGCTCCCCATCATCGGCGTCGGCGGCGTCCACTCGCCGCAGTCGGCGCTGCAAAAATTCGAAGCCGGCGCCAACGCCATCCAACTCTATTCGGCACTGGTGTTCGGCGGCCTCGACTTGCTCGACCGCATCAAGCATGGGCTGGCTGCCGCGGTCCGCGCCGAGGGCAAGCGCAACATCAGCGAGTTGGTGGGCCGGAAGACCGCACAGTGGGCGGCGGACGAGATCGATCTGTAGAAGCACAACGCTCTTCGCGGCGGCGTGCAAGCTCGGCGGGACTCCGCGGTGACCTCGAAAGCCGTCAAAACCCAAGCCCCTTCAATCCCCTAACAAAATCTACTGCCGCACTCCCAGCCTCCC
>CAZNAE010000036.1:11734-26819 GCA_964570695.1 uncultured Devosia sp. | reverse complement strand
CGTTGGGAATGCCGTGACGGTCGCCCGCCGTCGAGCACGCCCTCCCCGCGGGCACCTGGGGCCCAAGTGGGCCTCAGGTACCAACTGCATCCAGGCGCTGACAGCGCGCCCAGAAAGAAACGATGTTCGCCGCCTCGGTCCGGTAAAGATTGAGCTCGGCGTGGCGCTCGAAAACCGCTGCCGCGCCAGCATCGAGAAGCTCATTGCGCAGCGTACGGTCGAGGGAGGGCGCCATCGCGACGACGACCATATTGGGCACTTCGTCCTTGAGACGGGCGACGAAGTCGCGCGTCGCGGTGGACGAGAATTTGAGATCGACGATGACCAGGCACGGTCCGCCGAACGGGCTGGCCGCGGCCATGCCCATGAGGCTTTCCATGGCGGATTCGGGATCCGACATGCGAGCCATGAACGGGCCGCCATGGGCCTCGAGCATCCGCATCAAAAGGCGGGCCGAGTAGAAGTCGTCGTCAACCAGCACGATGGCTGGCTGCCTACTGTGTAGAGACGTCATCGCGTGTCCTTTCCCGCGCCGCGCGGGAGGATGGGGCCGTTCGATACAAATGGTCTTCGCGTGCCCTAGGAGCGTGCCGGATCACGGGGAGGCCGTGGGTCCTGCCGACGAGGTTTGAAATACGTACCTCGGCCGGTCACACTGTGCTGCGAACGCCGCTGATATGACGACTTACGGCCTCGCCGCAAAGGTTCGCCGGGGTAAACTCCGGTAATCCACCTTGCATTTTACATGTTAAGTCTGCAATGTAACGTCGGCAGGAGCAGGGGGAATCCGGGGTGCCGAATGAGGCGCCTAGCGCGCAGGAGATCCGCGCCGCCTTGGATGAACTCCTTGGCTGGCAAGGGATTTCTCGGTCCCCGCAGCTTGCCGAACTGTTGCGTTACGTTGTCGAGAAGACGCTCGACGGCGATGAGGGATCGATCAAGGCGTATTCGATCGCGGTAGACGTTTTTGGGCGCCCACAAGATTTTGATCCGCAATCGGACCCCATCGTACGTGTGCAGGCCCGTCGCCTCCGCACGTTACTTGAACAATTTTACGTCAATGGCAGCAGTCGATCGTCGATTCAGGTGCGGCTTCCATTGGGCCGTTACGTGCCGGAGTTCGTTCGAGTCGACAAACCGGCGACCGAGGCACCTGCGGTTGCTGATGTAACTGCGCCGCCCGTCACTCAACCAGCGAGATGGGATCCGCGCGGCTTTCTATTGTCGGCGATCCTCGGCCTGGTGTTTACACTCGTCGGCGTCGGCCTCGCGGTTCTGATCGTCCGCTGGGTGCTGCCTTCAGCGCCGACCGAAATCTCAGGTATGCCGAGTACGCCGGCGGTTTCGATCGGCACCTTCGACAATCTCACCGGAGTGGCGGTGCTCGACGACGATGCGGCAGCGGTCGGCACGCGGCTTGGCGGCATGCTGGCCAAGTTCGACGATCTGCGTGTCGTGCCTGCCGACGGCGAATTCTTGGTGCGCGGCTCGGTCCAGGAGGCGCAGGGGCTGTTTACGGTCAAAGTTATCCTGTCGCGCGGCAGCAACCCCACCAGTATCGTGTGGAGCACGTCAGTTACCCCCCAGCGCGGCCAGACCGACACCGAAGCGCTCACCAATGCCGATCTCGCGATCGCCCGCGAACTGGGCAGCGCGACCGGACCGTTGCAGGCAGCGGGATTGGCATGGCTTGGCCAGCAAAAGACGCTACCCAACGCGCCGAATGCCTATGTCTGCCAGCTTTACTATCTCAACTGGCGGGACTCCCGGCTACTCGCCGACGCCACGAGCGCGCTCGATTGCTATGACAAGATATTGGCCGCCAGTCCCGACCAGCCCGTTGCCCTGTCCGCTGAGGCTGGGGTACGGGCGTGGCGGTTGCAATACGAACTGGGCCCCGACACCAACGTAGCTGGAAGCCTCGAGGCGGAGGCCGCGAAAGTCGCGCGTGCAGTGTCGCTGTCGTCCGACGACAGTTTTGTCTACGAGCAGCAAGGGCTGATTCTGGCGCGACAGCATTCGCTCGATGCGGCACTCGGCTCGGTGAAGAAGGCGATGGACCTCAATCCGGCCAGCACCGACGCAAAGATTGTTTACGGCTTGCTGCTCTGGCTTAATGGACAGTTCGACGTGGGGCAGGCGGTCTCGGAGGAGGCCATCGCCGCCCTGCCATCGCCGCCCACCTGGTACTACATGACGCGCGCCTTCGATGCGCTCCGGCAGCGCCGCTACTACGACGCGATCGATGCGGCGCAGGCGTTGGGGGTCGGTGAGGGCGAACTCGGGCCTGCCATCGCGCTGGCGGCAGCACCAGTGATCGGGCGCAACGACCTGATCGACCGCTACCGGCCGATGATTCTCGCCAATCCACGCTTTCAGGCGACCGGCATTCTGCCCTGGCTCGACGGGTTCGATCTGCCGCCCCAGCTGGTCGACCGCATTCGCGAGGGCCTGATCTTGGCCGGCATACCGCCCGCGGCGCTCACCGCGCCATTCAAGGGCGACGGCACGCCGCGGCAATGAGGCTCAGCCGAAGATTGCGGTCGCGATCCGCACAAAGGCGCGGCCGCGCTGTTCGAAGTCCTTGAAGGCGACGCCGGGCTTTTCGAGTTGGCCATAGCTCGGTGCGCCGGGCGAGAGGATGATGGTATCGAACTTGTCGCGACGGGCGGCAAGGGCGGTTAGCCCGGCTTCGAGCGTGCCGGCTTCGACGATATCGAGGCCGGGCGCGGCAGCTGATGCAGCGGTGGCGAGGCGGTCGCCGGTGACCGGCAGCGTCACCAGAACCATCACACCGCGCGGCGCGAGCAGCGAGGCGAGCTCGGTGTAGTCCTGCTGGCGCTCGTGGCCGCCGGCGATGAGGGCAATGCGCCGGCCCGGATAGGCGGCAAGCGCGGCCTTGGTCGCCTCCGGCGTCGTCGAGATCGAGTCGTCGACGATAGTAAGGCCGCCGATTTGGTGCTCTTCGAGCCGATGCGGCAGTGGGACGAAGGCGTTGATGCCGCGCACGATGCCTTCAAGCCCGGCCCCGGCTGCGAGTGCGATCTGAGCCGCGAGCCGAGCATTGTCGAGATTGTGCTCACCCTTGAGCTTCGAGCGCGCGGTCGCTGAGGCAATGCGATCATCGATGAAGGGGGCAAGCGGTGGCAGCAGCCGCGAGCGGTCACGCAGGGCGGCGAGCACCAGCGGATTGTCGCGGGCGCCGGCGCCGAGGCCCACGGGGAAGGGCTTGTCGCGATCGATCAGGTTGAGCTTGTCGGCGAAGTAACGCTCGGTGGTGCGGTGCCAGTCGGTGTGCTCGGGCGTGAGGTTGGTGACCGCGGCGATATCGGGCGAGAACACCATGTCGGAGGTCTGGTAGCTCGACAACTCGAAGACGACGATCTTGTTCTTGTCGGCGATCTCGAGCGGCGCGAGGCCGACATTGCCGGCGAGGCCCGCGTCGAGCCCGGCTTCGGTCAGCATCAGGTGCGTGAGGGTCGCGGTGGTCGACTTGCCCTTGGTGCCGGTGATAGCGATGACCGTGCGACCGTCGCGGAAATACTCACCCCAGAGATTGAGATTTGAGGTGACCGCGACGCCGGCCTCACGGGCGGTGAGGAAGATCGGGCGGTAGCGCGATACGCCGGGCGATTTGACGATGGTGCCGAAGCGGCGGCCGTCGATTGCAGGCTGCAGCTCGGTCGGCGGCAGGAACTCGGCGTCCTCGATATCAGGCTCGCCGCTGTCGACGGTGACAAAGACTTTGAGTCCGGGCGCGCGGTCCTTGATGAAAGCCCGGGTCGAGCGGCCCTCGCGCCCGGCGCCGTAAAGCAGCACAGGCTGGTCAAAGCGCATGGGGTGCGATCCTTTCGCCGAGGGCTTGAGGGATGTGATGGTCTGGGCTGTCGATCATCAAGGCGTTGAGGGCGGCGACGAGGCGTGGCCGTCCATATTGCGTCAGCAGGTCATCGCGCAAAGCTTTGACGATCAGCGCCGACTCCCATTCGGCGCGCGACGACAAAGCGAAGAGGCAGGCGGCGGCCTCCTCGATCTCGCCCACACACTCCCAAGGCTTTTGGCCGGCAAGGCCGGTGAGTTCACGGAACGAGTGCTCGTTCGCCGGCAGGTCGAGCAGGTTCTTGCCGAAGATGCCGAGCAGGCGCTCCTTGGCCATGACCGGCGCGAGGATGAGGAAAGTGAAATGGCATTTCGGGCATTCACTACACCACAGCGGGCCATCGTGGCCGCTCAGCCGGAAGTTGCGGTTGCAGCTCGAGAAGACGTGGTCGAAGCGCGTCTCGCGGGCGAACAGTTTTGCGATCTTCGCTTCGGAATAGGGGCGCAGCAGCGAGAAATAGCCGAGCACGCCGCCGGTCGCGTCGGCGAGCACGTTGGCGATGCGAACCTCGAAGTCGAGCGACTTGGAATATTGATGGTTCACCACGCGGCCGTCGTGAACGACGTTGCCCTCGCTGGCCGAGCGCTCATTCGAGAGGATGACGCGGTTGTAGGAAAACAGCAGCGCGGTGAGCGCCGCAATCATCGAATTGATGGCGGTCGAGGGCACGTGGCCGTTGAGATAGCCGGGCTGCTGACCAAGCCGGATCACTTCCGCATCGAGCGTGCGTGTCACGTAGAGCGGCGTTCTGCCGATCTTGTCGACCGAAGACAGGATCGGACCCTTGGGGTTGACCGCGAAGGGCGAGTAGTCCAGCCCGGCGGCTTCGAGCAGCTCGACGGATACGAGCGAGTCCTTGCCGCCACCGATCGGCAACAGGGCGCGATCCCGGAGCAGCGGCGAGGGGCGGGCGCGGCGATGATCGACTGGCGTGGCGATTTCGATGCGCCCGAAGTGATTGAGGCGGTTACGGGCGTAGAATTCGCCAAGGCCGTTGGAATAGACGTCGATAGCAAAGTCGCGCTCATTCGCGGTTAACGCGAAACCGACCTCGATTTGCAGCGGTGCCTTGAGCTTGAAGTAGCTGACGCCGAGCACAACGGCGGTAAGATCGAGCAGCTTGGCGAAGGCAGGACTCGCCGCAGCGCCGGCGTTGGCGCCGGAGGGAAACTGCAGTGTCTCGGCGAAACGCAGTTCGCCAAGGGCATAGGGAAACCGCGCGACGCCGGTGGCATCGAATGACGGCTCTCCAATGCGGAAGGTGTCGCTCACGCGTCAGTAGATTCTCAGACTCAGCCTGAGCACAATATCGGAGCTAAGGCGCTGAAAGCCAAATTCGCGCATCGTGCAACTCCACGAAGTGCCGAGCCGCTCGATCTTGAAGAGGTTGTAGCGGGCAGGATCCTCGCCGCCATCCTCGCTTTGGGCGGCGCCGGCTGCAGCGACGCCGACAACCGGGACGTCGCCGCTGAGGCCCGGAACCGCGAAGATCGTCGATTTATGGGTGTGGCCGTGGAGGATCAGTTCGGCCCCATGCTCGGCGACGACTGTACGCAGCAATTTCGCGCCGCGAAGCCCCAGGCGGTAGTGCCGCGCTTCGAGATTGGGCGGGTGGTGGATGAGGATAACCCGGAAGTATCCCGCTTCGCCCATCAGCTTGAGAATGCGGCCAAGCCGTCCGGCCTGGTTCTGCTCGAATTTGCCGATGGCAAAGCCAGGGCCGCTGGGGATCGCGCTGGAGCAGGAGATGATAGCAAGTTCGCCGACGCGGCGAACGAACGGGAACTGCGCGGCGTCGAGCGTTTCGCCGCGCATATATTCGCCCCAGCGGGCGTTGTTGTAATCGAACGACGGCTTCAGGTAGGCGTCGTGATTGCCCGGCGCAACGCAGACATGGTCGGGTTTGCCAAGCGTCTGCAGCCAGTTGTATGCGGTGTTGGCTTCGGCCTCGAGGCCGAGGTTGACGAGGTCACCGGTGACCGCAGTGAAATCGGGTTCCTGTTCCCGCATGTGCTGCACGAGATTGTGGAGGCCCTCACCCGACAGCGTCGCCTGACGCCGAAAGCGCCAGTTTAGATAGCCGGTGATCCGCTTGTTGACGAGTTCGCCCCATTTGACGGGTGGCAGCGGCGCCAGATGGACGTCCGAGATATGGGCAAGAGTGGTCATTGTGGCGGGTAATGCCACGAGGCGCGTGGCAAGAAAATGGCTGATGTCCGAAAGCCGGCATTTTGCCGGCCGGTGCGCGCTGCTAGCGTCGCAGGATGATGGACCCGGGACTTGGTTTGACGAGCTGGCAGCGGCTGCGGACGCGCTGGCACCTGTTTGCGACCGGCTTGCGTAAGCGCCTGACAGTCGGCGTGCGCGCCGTGCTGCTCGACGGCAAGAAGGTGCTGTTGGTGCGGCACACTTATCTGCCGGGCTGGCAGTTCCCCGGCGGTGGCGTAGAGCCGGCGGAGACCGCGGAGACGGCAGCGGCGCGTGAAACGATGGAAGAGGCCGGCTACGCTGTCGACGGTCGGCCGCTCCTGCATGGATTTTTCCTCAACCGCATCGCCGGCGGCGCGCGCGATCATGTGGCGGTCTATGTCTGGCGGGAATTTCGGAGTGAGCATGAGTTCGTTCCGAATCTCGAGATCGCCGAGTGTGGCTGGTTCGACGTCGAGGCATTGCCACGTGATGTCGAGGCTGGGACTGCGCGGCGGCTGGCGGAGATTTTCGGGCGCACGACGCCTGCGGCCGAGTGGTGATTAGAGGAGGTCCAACTCAGGTCCGACCGGAACGATCCGGGTCGGATTGATCCGGACGTGGCTCCAGTAATAGTGCGTCTTGATGTGGTCGATGTGGACCGTCTGCCGGACGCCGGGCGTGGCGATCAGGCCCCTCAGGTAGTGGCTGATATTGGGGTAGTCCGCGACCCGGCGGATGTTGCACTTGAAGTGGCCGACATAGACCGCATCAAACCGCACCAGCGTGGTGAACAGCCGCCAGTCTGCCTCGGTCACCCGGTCGCCGGCGAGGTAGGCGTTCTGGCCGAGGATATCCTCGATCCAGTCGAGCGAGCCGAATAGCGCTTTGACCGCCTCTTCGTAGGCCGGCTGGGTCGTGGCGAAACCGGCTTTGTAGACGCCGTTGTTCACTGTGTCGTAGACGCGCTTATTGATCGCGTCGATCCGGGGTCGCAAGACTTCGGGGTAAAAGTCGTCGTCATTGCCCGTTAACCCGTTAAACGCCGAATTCAGCATACGGATGATCTCGGCGCTCTCGTTGCTGACGATGGTTTTGCGCTCGCGGTCCCATAGCACCGGCACGGTGACCCGGCCGGTGTAGTCGGGTTTCGCCTTTTGGTAGATCTCGTAGAGAAAATCGTTGGCGTAGAGCGTATCGCCAGTCGATTGGGTGCCCTCGAACGACCACCCGGTCTCGTCCGGCATTTTGGGCGAAACCACGGAAATCGAAATGATGTCTTCGAGGCCCTTCAGAGCCCGGAACACCAGCGCCCGGTGGGCCCATGGACAGGCGTAGGACACATAAAGGTGGTAGCGGCCTGCCTCGGCTCGAAAGCCGCCTTCGCCCGAGGGTCCCGGGCTGCCGTCGGGGGTGATCCAGTTGCGGAACGGGGCGTCGGCGCGGACGAAATGACCGCCCGTTTTCCCGGTGTCGTACCATTCGTTGGACCAGCGTCCTTCCACCAATTGTCCCACAATCGTCTCCGTTCAGTCGCGTCAGCGCCTCACTTAGGCGTTGGGATCGCAATCACCAAACGCTAACGCTAAGGTCTTGAAATGCGCTGCCCGGTCCATGATTTCTCGTTTACGCGTTGCCCCTCCGGTGCTAATGCGCAGTTCAGACGTCAGGAGGCGTCCAGGATGGAGAACGTCGTTCACGTGACCCGACGACCGTAAAAGGTCGGGAACCGGCCTTAGCGCCGGCGCGCTTGTCCTCACTTGTGTTTTTGGACTTCGTCACATGATCGCTCCCTCCGTGTATTCGGCCGCGCCGTCGGCCCCTCCGCAATCGGGCTTGCCCAGCATTCGCTTCGCCACTCCTGCCGACGACAAGTTCGTCGATGATCTGCAGGAACTGGCCTTCGGCCCCGGGCGCTTCGCCCGCACCGCTTACCGGGTGCGCGAGCGCTTCAAGATCGACAAATCCCTTTCCCTCATCGCTGAAGTCGATGGAACCCCCTGCGGGTCCGTGTGGATGACGCCGATCTCGATCGGCGGCATCGACGGCTACATGCTCGGCCCGCTGGCGACGCACCCGAATTTCCGCAAGCGTGGGGCCGGCAAGCTGCTGGCCAAGGAAGTTACCCGGATCGCGCTCGAGCGCGGCGAGGGGAGCTTCGTGGTGCTGGTGGGTGATCAGGACTATTATTGCCCGCTCGGCTGGCAGCCGACATCTCCCGGCGCCATCCAGTGGCCTGGCCCGGTCGACCCCAACCGCGTGCTGCTCTATTCCAAGGACAAGACGCTGGCGACGCGGATCAAAGGCCGGATCGCAGCGTTCGGAGCCAGGAAGCACTCGTAGCCTGAGGCATCGTGATTGTCGGCCGCCGATGAACTGATCGAGCGAATCAGGCTTCGGCTGCTGCCCAACCCGCAGACGGCCGACGCGATGGCGACGCTCGTGCCCGACTGGATGCCGGAGGGCGGCTTCAGTACGCCGCCGCGCGACGCGGCGGTGCTGATTGCGCTCGTCCGGCGGGGCGAGGAACTCTCGGTGCTCTATACCGAGCGCTCGCCCGATCTACGCTCGCATTCAGGGCAAATCGCGTTCCCGGGCGGGAAGATCGATCCGGGCGACGGTGGACCGGAGGCTGCGGCCCTGCGAGAGGCGCAAGAAGAAGTGGCGCTTGATCCGGCCGATGCGCGGATACTGGGCTATTTGCCGGCCTATTTCAGCGGGACGAACTACATGATCACGCCCGTGGTGGCGGCGGTGACGCCGCGGGCGGAGTTCGTCGGCAATCCCGGCGAAGTCAAGAGCGTCTTCGAAGTACCGCTGTCGCGGCTCATGCGCGAGAAAAGCTTCGAAACGCTGCACATCCGGCGCAAGGATCAGGACCACACGACCTGGCAGATCAGGTATCGGGGGCTTGTCATCTGGGGGATTACCGCCAATCTCACACGGCGCTTTTATGAGCTGGTGCTGAAGGACGAGGTCGCACCGTGATCCCCGCTGACGCAGCGCAACGCCTGAAGGAAGCGGCCTGGCTCAAAGGCCGCGAGACGCAAAAGCTGTTCGCTTTGTTGGACGGGGCAAAAAATCGCACGCGCGCGGTTGGTGGCCTCGTCCGCGATACGCTGCTCGAACGATCGCGGGAAGCAGCAGAGATTGATTTCGCCACCGAACTCAAGCCCGACGAGGTGATGCGCCGGGCGGGCGAGGTGGGTATCGGCGTCTACCCCACCGGAATCGAGCATGGCACCGTGACGCTGATCGTCGGTGATCTCACCGCGGAGGTTACGACATTGCGGGAAGATGTCGAGACCGACGGCCGGCACGCGGTCGTGCGCTTCGGCACCGACTGGACGCGCGACGCCGAGCGTCGGGATTTCACGATGAATGCGCTTTATGCCGGCATGGACGGCGAATTGTTCGATCCGATCGGCGGCATCAATGACTGTCTTAACGGCCGCGTCCGGTTTATCGGCGATGCCGACACCCGCATCGCCGAGGATCGGCTGCGGGTGTTCCGCTTCTTCCGGTTCTCGGCGAGCCACGGGCAGGAGCAGTTCGACGAGGGAGGGCTCGCGGCGGTCGCCCGCGCGGCCGGAACGCTGAGCGAGCTGTCGGCGGAGCGCGTTGGGGGAGAGATGCTGCGCATGCTGGCGCTGCCGCGGATCGGAAGGACGCTGCAGGCCATGGTGGGCGTCGGCGTGCTGCCGCTGCCCGAAGGGTTGATGGACTGGCTCGGCGCTTATGAGCGGCACGCCCGCAAGCCCGATATCAGCGCACGCTTGGCGTTACTTGTGTCGGCGATCGGCAGCAAGCAGCTCAAGGAACGCTGGCGGCTGTCGAACGACGATGTGGCGACCGCCGAAGCGATCCTGGCCGCGGCGAGGCTGCTGATCGAGTTCCACATCAATGAGGCGGCGTATCGCTATCCGGCCGCGCTGGCGGATGCGGTCGAAGTCGCGGCAACGCTCGCCGGCTGGACCGAAGCCGGTAAGTCTGCGGTGTTGGCAAATCTCGAAAAGATCGAGGTGCCGCGTTTTCCGCTCAGTGGCAGGGATCTCATCCAGCGCGGCATCCAGCCGGGGCCGGCGCTCGGGGCGGAACTCGATCGCCTCGAGCGCAAATGGATCGCCAGCGGGTTCCGGCTCGACCGGCTGGCGCTGTTGGCGGATTTGCAGCGCTAGCTACTGCGCCGGCTGCATATCGTGGATGCGCTGTTTGATGCGCTCGACCATTTCGGGCCGAACCACGGCCTCGTTGTGCACGCTGCGCATGTGATCGGCGGTCCGGCGGACGATCTCCGCTTCGTTCTCCGCCTGGGTGTGCCACGGGCAGCCAGGCACCAGACATTCGTATTGCTTCATCGCAACCTCCGTTCGCCCTCGGGAGGCAACGGCTGGCCGCAGAGGGAGTTCCCTCAGGGCCAGCGCACCTCCGGCGGCATCGACGACAGGATGGCTTCGACATTGCCGCCGGTTCTGAGGCCGAACGTGGTGCCGCGGTCGTAAAGCAGGTTGAATTCGACGTAGCGGCCACGGCGGATCAGTTGCTCATTGCGGTCGGCATCGGTCCAGGACGTTGCGAAATTGCGCCGGACGAGTTTGGGATAGATGTCGAGGAAGGCGCGGCCGACGTCCTGGGTGAAGCTGAAGTCGGCGCCCCAGTCGCCACTATTGTGCTGGTCATAGAAGATGCCGCCAATGCCGCGCGGCTCATTGCGGTGCTTGAGCCAGAAATACTCGTCGCACCATTTCTTGTAGCGCTCGTAATTCGAGCCATGCGCGTCGCAGACGGCCTTGTATGCCGCATGGAAGTCGAGGCTGTCGGGATCGGACTGAGTGCGGCGGCGGTCGAGCACGGGTGTCAGGTCGCCGCCACCGCCGAACCACCAATCGCCGGTTATGATCATCCGCGTGTTCATGTGCGCGGCGGGGACATTGGGGTTGCGCGGGTGAACAATGACCGAGACACCGGCGCTCCAGAATTCGGCGCCGGCTTCGGTGTGCGGCATCTGGCGGGCGAACTCCTCGGAAAACTGACCGTGGACGATCGAGATATGGACGCCGGCCTTCTCGAACACCCGGCCGTGCAGCAGGCCGATCTCACCGCCGCCGCCTTCGGGTCGCGACCATGGCTTGATCTCGAAGCGGCCAGCCGGGAGGTCCGTCTGCACGCCGCCCTCGACCTCGATAGCCTCGAGGTGGGCGCAGAGGTCGTCGCGGACCGAGCGGAACCACGCGGCGGCGGTGCCTTTCTTAGTGTCGATATCGGCGGGAAGCGTCATGTCAGGTTCTCGAAGTGGCCGGTCTGGCGCAGTGCCTCGCCCAATACCAGTGCGCCGGCGACCGCGACATTGATCGAGCGCAAACCGTCGCGCATGGGAATTCGGATCTTCGCCTCGGCATCCGCGGAGACTGCCTCCGGGACGCCGGCGCTCTCCCGTCCGAGCATCAGGACGTCGCCGTCGGCATACAGGGCCGCATAGGCAGAATCGCTCGCTTTAGTGGTCAGCAGCACCAACCGCCGGCCCGTTTTCCGGCGCCACGCGTCGAAATCGGCGTAGCTGTCGTGCTCGATGAACGCGGCGTGGTCGAGGTAGTCCAGCCCGCCGCGCTTGAGGCGCGCCTGTGAGAACGGAAAGCCGGTGGGATGGATGATGTGGAGGACGATTCCGAGACATGCTCCCAGCCGCAGGAGGGTGCCGGTGTTCTGGGCGATGTCGGGCTGGTAGAGGGCGAGATCGACGGGCATCGGCATCTCCTTAAGACCCCAGCCGAAAAGCAGCGGTGGGTATAGTGTCGCAGCCCTGTTTTCGCCCGGTCCGGCAGGCTGGACAAGTGCCGAGGAGAGTGCAAAAAGACACGCAAATCACGCGCTGTTGGGGGCGAGTGAGGTCATTGCTGCGCGCGTTGCGGGGGCTCCGTTAAGCGGGCGCGAAATCAGGCATCAGGCAGGGATTTCCACCTTGGCGACAGAATCGAATTTGGCGCATGACGATACGCCCGATCCGGGTAAGCGCGACTTTCTCTACGTCGCGACGACCGCAGTCGGCGTCGTTGGCGTTGCCGCGGTGGTCTGGCCGCTGATCAACCAGATGAATCCTGACGCTTCGGTGCTGGCGCTGTCGTCCCTCGAGTACGACCTCAGCAAGATTGCAGAGGGCTCGGCGGTCACCATCAAGTGGCGCGGTACCCCGGTTTTCGTGCGTCACCGCACGCAGAAGGAAATCGACGAAGCGCGCGCTGTGCCCATGGCTGATCTCAAGGATCCGCAGACGGACCAGGATCGCGTCATGAAGGGTCACGACCAATGGTTGATCATGATCGCGCTCTGCACTCATCTCGGTTGCATCCCGGTGGGCGAGTCGGGGGAGTTCGGTGGGTGGCTCTGCCCGTGCCACGGCTCCCAGTACGATACGTCTGGTCGTATCCGCAAAGGTCCGGCCCCAAAGAATCTGGTGATCCCGCCTTACAAGTTCATCAGCGACACCGTCGTGCAGATCGGTTGAGGGAAGAAGCGATGTCCGCGCACGAGAGCAAGTACGTTCCCACCAATCCGGTCGCCAAGTGGATCGAAGACCGCCTACCGATCATGGGCTTCGCCAAGTCGACGATTATCGACTATCCGACGCCCAAGAACCTCAACTATTGGTGGACCGGTGGTGCCATCCTGACCTTCATGCTGGCGGTGCAGATCATCACCGGCATTGTGCTCGCAATGCACTACACGCCGGAAGCGACGCTGGCCTTCGACTCGGTTGAAGCGATCAAGCGCGATGTGGTCGGCGGCCGGCTGATCCAGGCGGTGCACTCGACCGGCGCGTCGATGTTCTTCTTTGCCGTCTACATCCACATTTTCCGCGGGCTGTTCTTCGGCTCGTACAAGGCGCCCCGCGAGATCCTCTGGATTCTTGGCGTTATCATCTTCCTCTTGATGATGGCGACGGCGTTCTTTGGCTACGTGCTGCCGTGGGGCCAGATGAGCTTCTGGGCTGCCGCGGTCATCACCAACATCTTCGCGGCCATCCCGATCATCGGCGATCCGATCCTGCAACTGTTGCGCGGCGGCTTCGCGGTGGACAACCCCACGCTCAACCGGTTCTTCTCGCTGCACTACCTCTTGCCGTTCATCATCGCGGCGGTGGTCGGTCTGCACATCTGGGCACTGCACGTACCGGGCAACAACAATCCGATCGGCGTCGAGGTGAAGTCGGACCGCGACACAGTGCCGTTCCACCCGTTCTACACGATGAAGGATTTCTTCGCGGTGGTGGTGTTCTGCATCCCCTTCGCTTGGCTCGCTTTTTTCGCGCCGGACATCCTTGGGCATGCCGACAACTACATCGTTGCCAACCCGCTGGTGACGCCGGCGCACATCGTGCCGGAATGGTACTTCCTGCCGTTCTACGCGATCCTGCGGGCCATCGACTTCAACTTCATCCTCGACAGCAAGCTGCTCGGCGTCATCGCCTTCGGTGGCTCGATCCTGATCCTATTCTTCCTGCCGTGGCTGGATACCGGCAAGGTCCGCTCGGGTACCTTCCGCCCTGCGTTCAAGTGGTTCTATTGGATCTTCGTCGCGAACTTTCTGCTGCTGATGTGGTACGGCGCCCAGGAGCCGGCAACGCCGGTGGGTCCGTTCACGGTCGCCGACGTGTCCAAGCTCTCGGTGCTCTACTACTTCGCTTATTTCCTTATCATCCTGCCGCTGCTCAGCCGCTTCGAGAAACCGCGTCCGCTGCCCAACAGCATCTCGGAATCGGTGCTGGCCAAGCCCGCCGTGCAGGCCGCGAACTGACCGATCGGAACCGCACCAGAATGATCAAGCTCACGACCATTTTCGCTGCCGCCCTGATCGGGCTGGGCCTGGCCGGCCCGGTGCTGGCCCAGGATGCCGAACCGATCGTCAAGCAGCATTGGAGCTTCGCGGGGCCGTTCGGCACCTACGACCAGAACCAGCTGCAGCGCGGTTTTCAGGTGTTCAAGGAAGTCTGCTCGGGTTGCCATGCGGCGCACCTGCTGGCATTCCGCAACCTTTCCGAACCCGGTGGTCCGGCGTTCTCGGAAGCGCAGGTCAAGGCGCTCGCGGCGACCTATGAGATAGCGGACCCCACCGCCGATGGCGGCAAGCGTCCGGGGCTGTCCTCCGACCACTGGCCGTCGCCGTTTGCGAGCGAGAAGGATGCTCGCGACGCCAATGGCGGCGCACTGCCACCGGATATGTCGGTGCTCGCCAAGGCGCGCACCGTCGAGGACTCGTTCCCGAGCTGGTTCTTCAACTACTTCACGACCTATGCCGAGGGCGGCCCAGACTACATTCACGCTCTCCTGACCGGCTTCCAGAATCCGCCGCCGGCCGGCTTCCAGCTGCCCGACGGCAAGTACTACAACAAGGTGTTCCCTGGTCACTCGATCGGCATGCCGCCGCCGCTGTCGGATGGGCAGATCACCTACGCCGCCGCGGCCGACGGCTCGACCGTGCCACTAACGGTCGACCAGTATGCCAAGGACGTCGCGGCGTACCTGATGTGGGTCGCCGAGCCGCACCTCGACTCGGACAAGAATGCCGGCTTCCGCGTCCTGGCTTTCCTGATCTTGTTCTCGGTGCTGATGTACCTCGTCAAGCAGCGAATCTGGCGCAAGGTTCACTGAGCCACCGCCATCACCGAATTCGAAAGGGCGCTGCGGCGCCCTTTTTGTTGCTTGGCGCGACACGGCGGGCTGCGCTAAATTGCGATGCCCACCCTGAGGAAACACTCATGTCGCCAATCCGCACCGCCGCTACCGTCATCGGAGTTGCCGTCGCCGTAGCGCGCCACCCGGTGGTGCGCGCTGCCGTCCGTGCGGCACCGCTGCTCGTGACGCCGAAGATGCGTGCGATGGCGGTCGACGCGACGCTCGATGCCGCATTCCGTGCCGGCGCGATTGCACGCAAAGTCGTTCACCGCGGCTGAACCACGGGACCTCTATGCTCGACCTCAAATCGCTGATCCGCTCCATCCCGGACTATCCCAAGCCGGGGATA
>CAZNAE010000036.1:0-11634 GCA_964570695.1 uncultured Devosia sp. | reverse complement strand
GTCGACACGATCGAGATCCACGCCGATGTGCTGAACAGCGGCCACAAGGTGTTGCTGATCGACGATCTGATTGCGACGGGTGGAACGGCACTGGCCGCCGTGGGGCTGCTGCGGCGCACCGGCGCGGTTGTCGAAAATGCGGGGTTTGTGATCGATCTGTTCGATCTCGGAGGCGCCGAAAAACTCCGGGCGCTCGACGTGAAGATCGTCAGCCTGGTGCCATTTCCCGGCCACTGAAGCGGATAGACTCGAACGACGCTCTAACGCGGCGTGCAGGTCAGCACGGCCTTGTCAGGATTATAGAGGGTAAGGATGTCGCCGCCATTGGCGTCGAAGGTGACGAGACCCTTCTCGATACCGACCGCGGTCAGATTGCCGTCGAGGAAGGCGACTCCGTCGGAGCCCATCTCGGCCGTGCCGGTTCCCGACGCGGCCGATCCGAAGGTAGCGGAGGCGTAGCCGTAGCTGCCGGCGAAAATCGTCAACAGACCGGCTTTGGAGTTATCGAGCAGAGCGACGCAACCCCAGTTGCCTTCTGCGGGGCTGACGGTGATCGGCTGCGCCGGCTGGCTTGGCGTCGCGTCGTCGTCCTGCGCGAAAGCCGGGGTCACGGCGATGGCGGCAAGCAGGGCAAAGGCGGCGAGGCGCATGGGCATCATCCGGTTTTCGGGCGCATCAGCTTCCCCAAAACGGGGAGTCGGGTCAACGCCGACAAGAAACGCAGGCTTAGTGGCATTTTGTAGTCGCGAAGCTTCGAAAAACCCACCAGTTCTGCGTGATAGACGAGCTCGCCGCGCTGGTTCACCGCGTCGATGGCATTGAACAGCAGCCCCCATCCGGGGATCGAGTTCGACGGACGCTTGCCGGTGACGATGAGTGTGTAGGTGACGGTATCGCCGGGCCGGACGGGGACCTTGAACTCCATCTTGTTGACGCCGGGCGAGGGACCGGAGACGCCCGGCTCGCGGCCGAGGCTGCGGAGGCGATCCTCCTCTGCAAACAGCGCGTCGACCATCCGGCGATGGCCAACCGTCACGGTGTGCCAGCCGGATGCAACGAGGCCACCAAAATGGCTGAATTTCGCTGCCTCGGGATCGACGTGGAAGTATTGCGGATCGTAGAGCCTGCCGAAGCGGATAATCTCTTCCTCAGTGAAGCTGTGGCTGCCAAGCGGGAAGGGTTCGTCGATGTCGATGTCTTCGAACCAGCGGGTCACGGGTTTTCACCCTCGATCAGCGGCACGCCCGGGTCGCGTAGCCCGATGAGATTGGCGAGCCGCATGCTCATTACTGGTTCGCCCTTCTGGTTGCGGACGTCAAAATCGAGGGTGACGATGCCGCGTTCGGGGTGATGGCGCGAACGGCGCAGGCCGGTGATCGTCGCGGTGCCGCCGATGGTGTCGCCGACCATCACCGGCTTCTTCCACTTGAGGTCGGAGAACCCGAGACCGCCCATCGAGGCAATGGTGTTGAGGAAGCTTTCGCCAAGCATGCGCAGCGACAGCGCCGCCGTCTGCCAGCCGCTCGACGCCAAGCCGCCAAGCAGCGAGGCCTTGGCGGCCTCTTCGTCGAGATGGAACGGGAAGGGATCAAACTCGGTGGCAAAGGCAATGATCATGTCTTTGCTCACTGTAGTGTGGCCGATATCCAGCACCTCGCCGACGGCAAGGTCTTCGTAGTGCCGGCGATTGGCGGTCACTGGGTTCATCGGATTGACGTATACGTCAACCATGCGGTTCGGGAAAGGCCACCCGGTAGCCTCCCCGGAGTGATTGCCGGCGGCCGCGGCGGGCTATTTCGCCATTTCAGCGACAGCCTCGCCGGAGACCGGATCGGTCACGCCGAGGCCGTTGCCAAGATCTTCGAGCAGCGGTCGCACCTCGTCGAGGAAGCCGATCATCTGCGGTCGAGCGGCCGCGATCGAGTCGAAGTTCTTCCACTTCCCGACGAAGCAATAGGTGCGGTTGCCGGTCTTGATCAGCGCCGCGTCCAGTGCGCCTGGCATCGAGGCAGAGAGCGACGCCTTCTGGCTTGCGACGAATTTGTCTTCCATGCCGGGCTTCACCCGGAAACGAACCACGTTGTAGGCGGTCATTCGAGTCTCCCTTGGTCGACTTGCAATGCAAGGCTAGAGCGACGACTCGCGGTCGGCAAGCGGTCAGGAAGACGGCGGCGCGTGCCGAAGAATCGAGGCGAGTTGAGTGAGGGGCACGCCCAGCGCCTCGGCATTGCCGACGAGCAGCGAGACCAGGTAAGGGCGAGCGGCAAATCGCGTCGCTAACTGATCTGCCGCGTTGCGCGATTGCAGCACGGCCGACGTCTCAGGCCCCAGGGTGTCGGTAACGATGGCAAGCGCGTCTGTCAGTTTGAGAGCCCGGCAGATTGGCCGATCACAGGTGATGCCGGTGCGATGGTCGTGCGAGCGGATCGCGAGCAAAGCGTCGTCCGGAAGCTCGTCCTTCAGCCACTCCGCCGTAACGATGCCGTGCCGGGACCAATCGCCAGCGACGGCGTCGAAATCGAGGTCGTGACAGAGCCCCGTCAGCTCCCAGAGGAGGGCATCGGCGCCGACGATCTCCGCCAAGGAGCGCATTGCATGACCGACGAACGTGGAGTGCCGGGCACGGTCGGCCGTCCCCAGGCGATCGTCGATCCATTGCAAAGCCTCAACAATAGTCAGCATCACCGCTCGGAACGTTGAATCGCAGCAGCGTCAGGGCATCGCGCTGCTCAGACGGTGAGGGCGACGAAGGCGCCACCGGTCAGAGCGCAAAAGTATGCGAAGTCAACGAGGAACGCACCGACCAGCCAGACTGGCAAACGGCGCTCGGCGTTCTTGCCGACGATGGCCGTCCCCACGATGAGGATAATAGCGCCTGCGAGAACGGCAGCAAGCATGCCGACCCAGCCAAGGATACGATCGGCGAGACTGACCGCGACCGGCGCCAGCGCCGCCGCAACGGCAAGCCACCAGAGGCCGGCGATGCGCCTCACTCGCCAGGCGAGCAGCAAAACAAGGCCGACCGCGAGGCAGAGAACCCCAAACAGGGCGAGGAGCGGCAGCGGTTCGAAATGACCGGACAAGACCGATGCCGAGGTGATGAAATACCCCGAAAGGGCCGTCCACCACACGCCGAAGAGTTGGCTCATCGATGCCTCACGTATTGAACCGGAACAGCATCACGTCGCCGTCCTTGACGACATACTCTTTGCCCTCGTCGCGAGCCTTGCCGTGCTCCTTGGCCGGGACTTCGCCGCCGAGCGTCACGTAGTCGTCATAGGCGATGGTCTGGGCGCGGATGAAGCCGCGTTCGAAATCGGTGTGGATGACGCCGGCGGCCTGTGGGGCGCGGTCGCCTTTGTGGATGGTCCAGGCCCGTGCCTCTTTTGGGCCGGCGGTGAAATATGTCTGCAGGCCAAGCAGTTGGTAGGCTTCGCGGATCAATCGATTCAAGCCGGGTTCGTGGAGGCCGAGGGTCTCGAGGTATTCTGCCTGCTCGGCATCAGGCAGCTGGGCGAGTTGGCTCTCGATCTCGGCGGAGATGACGATGACGGCGGCGTTGTGCTGCCTGGCGTATTCCTCGACCTGCTCGGTCATAGCGTTGCCGGTCGCCGCCGAGCCTTCGTCGACGTTGCAGACATAGAGCGCGGGCTTGCTGGTCAGGAGCTGCAGTTCGCGAAATGCCTTCTCGTCATCCGATGAGCGCTGCACGAGCCGCGCCGATTTTCCGTCGCGCAGCAGTGCCAGCGAGCGGTCGATGAGGTCGAGCGTGAGCTTGGCCTCCTTGTCGCCGCCCTTGGCTTTCTTCTCGACGCCGTTGCGGCGCTTCTCGAGGCTTTCGAGATCGGCGAGCATCAGCTCGGTCTCGACCACCTCGGCGTCCGAGAGCGGATCGATCTTGTTGGCGACGTGGATGATGTTGGAGTCCTCGAAGCAGCGCAGCACATAGGCGATGGCGTCGCATTCGCGGATATTGCCGAGAAACTGGTTGCCCAGCCCTTCGCCCGTGCTGGCGCCTTTCACGAGGCCGGCGATGTCGACGAAGCTCATCCGAGCCGGGATGATTTGTTGCGACTTGGCGATCACGGCGAGCTTGTCGAGCCGGGCGTCTGGCACGGCGACCTCGCCCGTGTTGGGCTCGATCGTGCAGAACGGGAAGTTCGCGGCCTGCGCGTTGGCGGTGCGGGTGAGGGCGTTGAATAGCGTCGACTTACCAACGTTGGGCAGGCCGACGATCCCCATCTTGAAACCCATGAATATCTCCGGAGTGGTTGCGCCTCAGATCGTGCGGACGAGGCGGCGAGTCAATGAATTTGCTCAGTCGGTCTTCTTGCCGAGTATCTTGGCGAGCATGACCGCCATCGGACCGCCTTCCGGCAGTTTCGCGGCCGGCGCTTTCGGGCGCGCGGCGCGGATGTGGCTCTGGGCTTTCTTGCGGGTGGGGTCCGCAGTCTCGGGACGCTGGTCGCGCGCCGCGGCGACGCCGTTGACCGCGATGGCGAGCTTGTTCATCAGCGTATTGTCGTCGCCCTTGAGCAGCAGGCCGGCATTGTCGGCGAGGGTGCCGAGCACCGGCTCGAGCCAGTCGAGGTCGGCCTTGCTGAAATCGCCCAACACCCACGGCATCACGCGGTCCTTGTGACCGGGATGGCCGATGCCGAGACGGACGCGGCGATAGCCGGTGCCGATGCGCGGGTCGATCGAACGCAGACCGTTGTGGCCGCCATTGCCGCCGTCGATTTTGATGCGCGCCTTGCCCGGAACGAGGTCCAGTTCGTCATAGATCACAGTAATGTCTGAGGGCGCCAGCTTGTAGAATTGCGCAACAGCTTCAACACTCTCGCCGGACGAGTTCATGAAGGTTTGCGGCTTGAGGATCAGCGTCCTCTCGCCGTTGATCGTGCCTTCGGCGAGGAGGCCCTTGAACTTCTCGCGGAACGGCGGAAAGCCATGACGTTTGGCGATCTCCTCGACGGCGAGGAAACCGATGTTGTGACGGTTGCGGCTGTATTTGTCCCCGGGATTGCCGAGGCCGACGATCAGATGCATCGCCTCCCTCCGGGTGATGAGACGCGGGGACGGCGCGCGGCCGTCCCCGACAGATTACTTTTTGGCCGGAGCGGCCGCGGCCGCACCCTTGGCCGGGGCAGCGCCCTTGGCGGGGGCGGCACCGGCGGCCGGCGCAGCACCAGCAGCAGGAGCAGCACCAGCGACGGGAGCGGCAGCGGTGGCAGGGGCCGCGGCTTCTTCCGACTTCAGCGCCGACGGCGCCGCCACGGTGGCGATCGTCAGATCCTTTTCATGCGAGCGCACCTT
Source organism: uncultured Devosia sp. (assembly GCA_964570695.1). GTDB lineage: Bacteria > Pseudomonadota > Alphaproteobacteria > Rhizobiales > Devosiaceae > Devosia_A. The sequence continues at coordinate 6,318 of CAZNAE010000036.1, read as the reverse complement.
GGCGCCGGCAGGCAACGTCAGCGACGAGATGTGGATCGAGTCGCCGATATCCTTGCCGGTCAGGTCAACGGTGAGGGATTCCGGGATCGCATCGGCCGGGACGCTGAGTTCCACCGTGTGGTGCACGATGTTGATCACGCCGCCCTTCTTGAGACCCGGACTCGCGTCCTGGTTGATGAAGTGCACGGCGACTTGAACGTAGAGCTTGGTGTTCGGCCCGACGCGCAGGAAATCGACGTGCATCGCCGTGTCCTTGACTGGGTCAAGCTGGAAGTCGCGCGGAATGACGCGATGCTTGGCGCCGTCGAGATCAACGGTGATGACGTGGCTCAGGAAGCCACCGGCATAGATCGATTTCATCGCCTCGTTGTACGAGATCGAGATGGGGAGAGGGTCTTTCTTGTCGCCGTAGATAACGGCGGGAATCCAGCCTTCACGACGCACTGCACGAGCGGCCCCCTTGCCCACCCCGCCGCGCGCCTTGGCTTTGAACTCAACAGAAGCCATGGAACGTATCCTTGGGTTGGTGCAGCCTTCCGTAGAAATGACTGCGCGCCCGTCCTCCAGGGGTGACAGGCGCTTCATGGCGGCGGGATATAGAGGAAAGGGGCTGGACCGGCAAGTGCTGCTAGGCGGGCGGCGCGTAGCCTTTCGGCGCCTCCATCATCAGGCCGATGAGATGACCATCCGGATCGCGGATAAAGGCCATCCAGAGGTCGTGATCGGGCATCGGGGCGGTAAGATGCGGCTCCGAAAACACATCGATGCCCTTCGCTTTCAGGTCTTTGACGGTGAGGACGAGGTCAGCGACGCGAAAGTAGATCGCGCCCCGGCCGGGGTCGGCTTTTGCGTCGTCTTCGGGCGGCGAGAGCATCAGGCGGACCCCGGCGCAGTCGAAGAAGGCGAGGTTGCCGTAGCGGTAGAGTTTCCGCAGTCCTAGGGTCTCTCCATAAAACGCCTCGGACCGGTCGGTGTCGGACACGGCGAGGGCGATCTGCCCGATCTGATTGAGGTTCATGCGATTGCCTCCCTGATGGGACGCTAATCGGAGCCATCAGTCGTCGGCAAGGGCGTCGAGTTGCCCGACCAGGTAGGCGCGGACCGCCTCATCTGTTGTAAGGCCGATGGCGACGTTGAACGCCTCGCGGGCTTCACCGGCGTGGCGGGTGCGGGCAAGCAGATGGCCGCGGGCGGCCCAATAGGGTTGGTAACCCGCCATGCGCTTGTCGCTGGTGATAGACTCGATTGCCTCGAGAGCTGCCTGCGGTCCCTCTGCCTCGGCCAGCGCGACGGCCCGGTTGAGGACGACGACCGGTGAGCGAGTCAGCGCGAGGAGATGATCGTAGAGCCGGACGATGATCGGCCAGTTGTCGACCCCGGTGCCCCGGCGGGCTATATGCGCCGACTGGATCGCCGCCTCGAGCTGGTAGCGGCCGCTTGGCCCGGCGGCATTGGCGTCACGCAACAGGAGTTCGGCGAGCTCGATCTGCGAGTCGTCCCAGAGACTTGTGTCCTGCTGTTCGAGCGGGACGTAAGCGCCATCGGCGCTGCGGCGCGCGGCGCGGCGGGCCTCGGCATAGAGCATCAGGGCGAGCATGCCCTTGGCCTCCGGTTGATCGGGCAGCAATGAGACGACGAGGCGGCCCAGCCAGATCGCCTCGTCGGCGATCTCGGGGACGCCGGCCTCGCCGACCTCGTTCCAGCCTTTCGAGTACGCGGCGTAGATGGCGTCGAGTACCGCATGCAGGCGCTCGGCGAGGTCCTCCTTCTCCGGCATCCCGAACGGGATGCCGGCGTCGCGGATGCGGGTTTTGGCGCGGACCAGCCGCTGCCCCATCGTCGCCGGTGGGATCAGGAACGCCGCCGAGATGTCGTCGGCCGTCAGGCCCAGGATGGTCTGCAAAATCAGCGGCGCGCGCATCCCGCGTTCGATGGCTGGGTGGGCGCAGGCGAACATCAGCGCGAGGCGGCGATCGGGGATGATTTCGCCCTCGGCTGCGGCAGCCTCGAGCTCGTCCGCCATCAGGGTCAAGTGTTCCTCCCCGGCATTGCGGGTCTGGCGGCGGCGAATCGAATCCGTCTGGCGGCGGCGTGCCACGGTGAGCAGCCAGGCATCCGGATTGTCCGGCACGCCGTCGGCCGGCCACATCCTAAGTGCCGCGGCGAAAGCTTCGGAGAGGGCGTCCTCCGCGCCGGCGACGTCGCGTGTCCGGGCCGCGAGGAAGGCGACGAGGCGGCCATAGCTCTCGCGGGCGACCCGCTCGGCGGCTTTGGCGGCCTCGTCATTGCCGATCACTTCCAGTTGCCCTGCGCGACGTAGACCGGACGGACCTCGATCGAACCGTATTTGCTCGACGGGCAGCGCTTGGCCCAAACGATCGCTTCGTCGAGGTCTTTCGCGTCGACGAAGAAATAGCCGGCAAACTGCTCCTTGGTGTCCGCGTACGGGCCATCGAGGATGTCGGTCGTGCCGCCGGCCTGGCGGACGGTGGTGGCAGCCGAACTCGGCTGCAGCCGCTCGCCTGAGCTGGCGCCGGCCTTGATGAGTGCTTCGTTGAAGGCGCCATATTCGGCCCACAACTCTTTCTGCGGGGCGGCGGCGAGGGCGGCTTCGTCGTGGTGGATGAGCATCATGTAGCGCAAGGTCAATCTCCGTTTGTCTGACGGAACGAGCGGTCCCGATGCATCAATGACGGGCCAATCTCGCCGATTTCGACCGGGTCCGGAAAGAATCAGCGTGGGACTTCCGCAAGCGGCCGGACGTCCACGGTCGCGAACTTGGCGGCGGGGCTACGCACCGCCCATTCGATCGCCTCGTCGATAGTGGGCACGTCGATGACGTAGTATCCGCCGAGTTGTTCCTTGACGTCCACGAAAGGACCGTCGAGCACCACAGACTTGCCATCCCGCACGCGAACGCGGGCGCCGTGCTTGGTCGTCTTGAGGCGGTCGCCGCCGAGCCAGACGCCCGCCTTCTTCATAGCTTCGGTGTACGCTCCGAATTCTGGGTTGATGGGGCCGGTGCCCTCAGTGTCTGGGATGAAGGCTTCATCGCCGTGGATGAGCAGCATGAACTGCATTGTCGTCTCCTTGAAAATCCCGAGGCACCATACCCCGGCACGACAATGACGGGGCCGGTGCAAAAACTTCTACATTTCGCGTACGCGAATTTTCACTTGCTGCTATCGGCGACCCGCCGAATTTCGATGTGGCCCCAGATGGCGCCTGGACATTTGGCCGCCCAGCTCTGGGCTTCGGTGAGGTCTTTGGCGCGGATCATGTAGAAGCCGCCTAGCTGCTCCTTGGTCTCGGCAAAGGGACCGTTGTGGACCTGCATCTCGCCATCCTTCAGGTTGACGATGCTTGCGGACGTACTGGCCCCGAGCGCGCCGTGAGCGATGTACGCACCGGCCTTGTCGAGGGCGTCCTTGTAGGCGCCCATCTTCTCCATCCACGGATCCATCACAGCCTTAGGCAGAGCGAGGCCGACCTTCTCGTCGGCGTGGAGCAAAAGCATATAGCGGGGCATGATTTGTCTTCCTTGGGTGGTCTGGACCCTCAAGACAATGTCGCGCGAGTCTGGCCGATTTCGACAGAGTGCGGCGATTTCACGCGAAATAGGCTCATTCAAGCAGCGTCGAGACGCTCTGTTCGCTCGCCGTGCGGGCGATGGCTTCGCCAATCAACGGCGCGATCGAGATGCGGCGGATGTTTTTCGCCACTTTGACGGCGTCGGTCTCGGCGATCGAGTCGGTGATCACCAGTTCCTTGAGCTTACTACTGGCAATGCGCTCAGCCGCACCGTTGGACAGAACGCCGTGCGTAACATAGGCCGAGACCGAGGTGGCGCCGGCCTTGAGCAGCGCGTCGGCGGCGTTGACAAGGGTGCCGCCGGAATCGGCAATGTCGTCGATGAGCACGCAATCGTGGCCGACAACATCACCAATGATGTTCATGACTTCCGAGACGCCGGCCTTAGGGCGGCGCTTGTCGACGATAGCAAGATCGGCGCCGATGCGCTGCGCGGTGGCGCGGGCGCGGGCGACGCCACCCACGTCAGGCGAGACGATCATAACGTTGCCGGTCTTATTGTAGGTTTTCTGGATATCGCGGACCATGACCGGCGCGCCGTAGAGATTGTCGGTTGGGATGTCGAAGAAGCCCTGGATCTGCGCGGCATGCAGGTCGAGCGTGATGACGCGATTTATGCCGGCCGTGGTGATCAGGTTAGCGACGAGCTTGGCGGAGATCGGCGTGCGCGAGGCGGATTTGCGATCCTGCCGAGCATAGCCAAAATACGGAATCACTGCAGTGATGCGGCGGGCCGATGACCGGTGCAGCGCGTCGGCGATGATTAGCAGTTCCATCAGGTTGTCGTTGGCCGGAAACGATGTCGACTGCAGGATGAAAACATCCTCGCCGCGGACGTTTTCATGGATCTCGACGAAGATTTCATTGTCGTTGAAACGACGAACGGTGCAGTTGGTGAGCTTCATCTCCAGATAATCGGCAACAGCAACTGCCAGAGCACGGTTCGAGTTGCCGGTGACCAGTTTCATGGTGCGCGCCTCGCCGGAGAAGTTGGCGGCTGTTTATAGGGCCAGAACCGGCCGCGCAATGCGCCAAATGACGCAAAAGCTAATGCTTAGCGAAGGCCAATGATGGCGATTTGCCGGCCCGTGTGGATGCCACGATGCGTAGCGTAGCGGTGCGAGTAATAGCGGGCCGGATCGGCGTAGGTGCAAAGGCCGAGGTCGCCGACCAGTCCGACACCGGCCCCGAACAACTGTTCCTGCAGCAGGCCGGGGATATCGAAGTGTTCGCGGTCCTTGCCGGTGGGGATTGTCACGTAAGCGCTGGCGGCGGGGTCGAGCGCGACGATCTGCGCTGCGGTTTCGGGGCCAACCTCGTAGTTCGGGCCTGAGATGGTCGGACCGATGGCGGCGCGGATATTCTTCGGCGTGGCGCCGAGGGCGACCATCGCGGCGACGGTTTCGGCAACGATGCCACCGGCCGCGCCCTTCCAGCCGGCATGCGCCCCGCCGACAATGCCGGCCTCGGGATCAGCCAGCAGCACCGGCGAGCAGTCGGCAGTGAGGATGCCGAGGAGCAAATCCTTGCGGTTGGTCACCATCGCATCGGCTTCGACGGCGACGCCCGGCTTAGGCCGCTCGGTGAGCGTCACCACCTTGGTCGAGTGGATCTGGCGAAAAACAATGAGGTCCTTGATGCCGTGCTGGCCGAGCGCATAGGCGGCGCTGCTGCGGTTGCTGATCACCAGGTCGGGATTGTCGCCGACGCTGATCGACATGTTGTTGGACGCGATCTGGCCCATCGAGCGACCGCCTTCGCGGCCGAAGAAGCCGTGATGCAAGCGTTCGTCAGTGAGCACCTGGCTGGTGGCATAGGGAGCGCTCATGCGAACCCCGCTGGACGGAGGCCGGGCGAGTGGGCGCAAAAGGCCTTGAACAGGGTGCCCATCTGTTCCGGCGCGGTCAGGCGCTCGACGGCGCGGGCGATGTTGCCGGCTTCGTTTGGGTTGGAGCGAGCGAGGGCCCGAGCGCGCTCGCCAATGCCGAGGCGCAGCAACCATTCGCCCTGTCGGACGAGTGGCGAGACGGCAAGGCCGGTTGTCCTGGCGGCGTCGCCGAGGACGCCGAAGTTCACATGCGCGGAGATGTCGGCGTCGCCCGGCTCTTCGAGGATCTTCGCGAAGGCATGGTCGTGCACCGCTTGCAGCGTTTCACCGGTCTGGGTGTGCTCGTAGCCGTAGTCGACGGCGAGAACCGCGCCGCCCTGCGAGGCGGCCTTACGGGCGACGCGCTGCATCGCCTCAACGCCGGCCGTGCCAAGCTCAAGGATTTCTCCGGCGTAGGCGCCGCGCACTTGCGGCGGCGCGGCGGAATCCGCGATGGGCGTGGGCGACAGGCCAAAGGCAAGCGCGTTGTCCCGAAGGCCGATGAGGCGCTCGTGCCAACCGTTCTCGGTGCGGATGAACTGGCGGATCGGCAAAGCATCGAAGAATTCGTTGGCGATGACGAAGAGCGGGTCGTCGCTGACCGCATCGATCTCGCCGGCCCAATAGGGGTTGTACTTGCCGAGCCGCTGTTCCTGCTCAGCCTTTAGATTGGCGTTCGACTCGAAGAGCTGGAGATGCAACGCATTTTCGAATCCGTCGGCGCGGCTCGCGGCTCGTAGCGCGTCGGCCATCAGGGTGCCCCGGCCGGGGCCGAGCTCCAGCAAGGTGAAGCGCTTGGGCTCGCCCATCTGCTGCCAGAGATTGACGAAGAAGAAGCCGATCAGCTCGCCGAACATCTG
>CAZNAE010000035.1:1924-27016 GCA_964570695.1 uncultured Devosia sp. | reverse complement strand
CAGCGCCTCGCGGCGCGAGGCCGCGCCGTGCACCCAGATGGTCTCGGCCACCTGTTGACCGATGGTCTTGAGCGGATCGAGCGCCGTCATCGGCTCCTGGAACACCATTCCGACGTCCTTGCCGCGGACGGCGCACATCTCACGCTCCGACTTGCTGAGGAGCTCGGTGCCGCCGAGGCTGATCGAGCCGCTGGCGCGGGCGCCGGCCGGCAGCAAGCCCATGATCGATAGCGCCGTCATCGACTTGCCCGAACCGGATTCGCCGATGACGCCGAGCACCTCGCCGCCATCGACGCCGAGGTCGATGCTATGGAGGATCGGGAAGTCGCCGATCGTCATCTGCAGGCCTTTGACCTCGAGCAGACTCATCGGCGTGTCCTCTGCAGGCGCGGATCGAAGATGTCGCGTAGCCCGTCGCCCACCAGATTGAGCCCGAGCACCGTAAAGACGATACAAAGGCCGGGGATTAGCGCCAGGTGCGGGGCGAGGCCGACCAGCGTCTGGCTGTCGGCCAGCATTTTGCCCCAGCTCGGGGTCGGCGGCTGCGCCCCGAGGCCCACATAGGCGAGTGCGGCTTCGGCAAGGATGCCGAGCGAGAACTGGATGGTGACCTGCACCACCAAGGTGTTGAGAATATTGGGCAGGATGTGCTCGACCGAGATGCGGGCGGCGCCTTTGCCAGCGACGCGGGCCGCGAGGATGAAGTCGCGGGTCCACAGGCTCAGCGCCGCGGCCCGGCTCAGCCGCGCGAACACCGGGATGTTGAAGATGCCGATGGCGATGACGGCGTTGGTGGCGCTCGGCCCGGCGACAGACGTGATGAGGATAGCGATCAGCAGCGCCGGGAACGCGAAGACCAGGTCGTTGCCGCGCATGATCAACTCGTCGAGCCAGGTGCCGCGTTTTGCGGCAGCCCAAAGGCCGAGCGGCGTACCGATGCCGATGCCGACGCCCACTGCGATGAGCGCGACGGCGATCGAGGTGCGCGCACCAACGATGATTTGCGAGAACACGTCGCGGCCATACTGGTCGGTCCCGAACCAGTGCTCGGCCGTGAGGCCGCGCAGTTTGTGCGGGATATCCTGAGCCGCGTAGTTGTAGGGCGTCCACACGAAGCTCAGCAACGCTACGCCGATGAAGATCGCCGTAATGATCGCACCTGCGACGAAGCTCGGCGAACGGAGCGCCGCGCCGAGCAACGTGCCGCGCGGCAATGTCGTGGTGACAATCCCGGCGTCGGCCATCAGCGGCGCCTCAACCGGGGGTCGATAGCAAGGTAGCCGAGGTCGACGAGGAAATTGACGAAGATCACCGCAAAGACCAGCAGCATCACCACTGACTTGACCACGATCAAGTCACGCTGGGTGATGCCCTGGAAGATCAGCCGGCCGAGGCCGGGCAGGGTGAAGACGTTCTCGATGATGATGCCGCCGGCGAGCAGGAACGCAAACTGCAACCCGATGATGGTCAGAACCGGGATCAGGGCGTTGCGTACCGCGTGGCGCCACAGCGTCGCGCCGCGGCTCAATCCGTGCGCGCGCGCCGTGCGGATATAGTCCTCGTCGAGGGTGTCGAGCAGCGCCGAGCGCATGACGCGGGCGAGGATCGAAGCCTGCGGCAGGGCCAGCGCGATCGCCGGTAGCGTCAGGCCACGAATGCCGAGCCAGAAGCCTTTGTCCCAGCCGGGAAAGCCGCCGGCACTGAACCAATGGAGGGTCACGGCAAACACCCAGACAAGGATGATCGCAAACCAGAAGTTGGGCACCGCAACACCCAACTGGGTGACACCCATGATCGAGAAGTCGGTGGCCGAGTTGCGGCGCGCGGCAGCGATGAGGCCGGCGGGGAAAGCAATAATCAGCGTCAGCGTCAGCGCGTAGATGGCGAGCGGCACCGACACGCCGATGCGCTGCGCGATGAGCTCACTGACCGGTACGCGATAGGTGTAGCTGATGCCGAAATCGCCGTGCAGCATGCCGAAGATCCAGCCGAAATAGCGCACCACCGCGGGTGCATCGAGGCCGAGTTGAGCTCGTAGGGCAGCGAGGGTATCGGGCTGAGCGTTCATGCCGAGGATGAACTGCGCCGGATCGCCCGGCAGGATCTCGAGGATGATAAAGATGACGATGCTGGCGACGAAGAGGCTGGCGATCAGCGAGACAACGCGGCCGGCAAGATAATTCGACATTCAAGCGCCGGAAAAGGCGATGGGGGAGCCTGAAGGCTCCCCCATCCTAGAGCGAAAGTCCATGCCTACTGAGCCCAGGACAAGGCCGACAGGTCGGTGGTCGGCTGCGGCGCGTTCGGCCAGAGACCCTGCACGTCCTTGTTGGCCACTGTCAGGTTGGGCAACTCGAACACGTAGACCGCCGCATAATCGTTCGCGAGCTGCTTCTGGATGTCCTGCTTGATGGAGATCTGCTTGGCCGGGTCGGTGGTAGCGTTCAACTGGGCAATGAGCTTGTTGAGCGCGTCGGCATTCTTATAGTTGATGTAGTAGCCTGGCTTGCCGAAGGAGCCGAAATCATTGGCCTCGACGTGGCTGACCATGGTCAGGTCGTAGTCGTATGCACCCTGGAAGACGTTGGCGATCCAGTCGGCCCATTCGACGTTGACGACGTTCACCTTGATGCCGACATCGGCCAGCTCCTGCTGAATGATCGGCGCGGCGGCGCGAGCGTAGGCGGCCGGCGGCACCTTAAAGGTCAGCGTCAAATCCTTGACCCCGGCATCGGCCAGCAGTTGCTTTGACTTCGCAGGGTCGAAGTTCGAAAGCGATGTCAGGTCGATATAGGCAGGATCGCCTGGCGGGAAGAAGCTGCCGATCGGGGTGCCGTATCCGAACTGCGAGCCGTCGATGATCGCCTTGCGGTCGATGGCATGGGCGATGGCCTCGCGCACTTTCACATTGTCGAGTGGCGGGTGCGCGTTGTTCAGAGCGACGATCGTCTCTCCCTGCGTGCTGCCGACGATCACCTGAAACTGCGGATTGGACTTGAATTGGTCGAGCAGTTCGGGCGCCGGGAACCCGGAGAACACATCGACGTCGCCGGCGAGCACCGCGCTGCTGGCTGCGGTCGGATCGGAGATGAACTTGAAGGTCACCTTGTCGAGCGCCGGCTTGGTGCCGGTATAGTTCGGGTTGGGCACCAGGGTGAGATGGTCCGCCTTCACCCACTCGCCGAGCTCATAGGGGCCGGTACCCACAGGCGTCGTGACATTGGTCGCGGCGGTCTTTTGCGAGACGATCACAGCATCGCCCCAGCCCAGATCGTAGGGGAAATCCCCCTGTGGCTGCGTCAGCGTCACTTTGACGGTGGCCGGATCGACGACATCAACCGAAGCAATATTGGTAAAGAGCTGCTTCTGCGCACTCTTGGAATCGGCCGCCCGGTCGCGATCGAGCGTCCATTTGACGTCGGCCGCGGTAAATGGCGTGCCGTCGTTGAACTTGACGCCGGTCTTGAGGTGGAAGGTGTAGGTCAGCCCGTCGGCCGAAATGTCCCAGTTGGTCGCGAGATCGGGCTGCACCGCACCGTCCTTATCGATCTTCGTAAGGCCGTTGTAGATGTTAAGATCAGTCACGCTGCGGATCGCTGCGGCCGCCCCGCCTGTCGTCGGATCGAGGTTCGTGGGCTCGAGCTGAATGCCGATGACGAGGTCGGTGCGTGGCGCGGCAAATGCCGTCGTCGACAAAAGTGCGCTGGCAAGTGCCAGCAAAACCAGTGATTTACGCATGAGCGTCCCTTCCGAATGTAGCCACCTGGCGCGGCCTTGAGGGCGATCCTAGGACGGATTTGCCCGCGTTAGAATGGCTTTGCGAGCCATGGGATTCTAATCACGACCGGTTCAGTAGATCATTCAGCGTGAGGGCCATCACCTTGGCGGAATCAAGCATATCGGTGATGCCAACGTATTCGTCTGGCTGATGCGCCAGATCGAGGATGCCAGGACCGTAGGCAATGCAATTGTGCAGGCGGCCAATACGGTCGATGTGCTTTTGATCGTAGGTGCCAGGCGAGACCACGTATTCCGGCGACAGACCAAGCACGTCGCCGATGGCCCTTTCCACCGCCGCGACGATGGGCGCACTGCGTTCGGTCATGGTCGGCGGGATAGTCCAGAGGTCACGCAATTCGTAGCTGAAGCCGGGCCGGGTAGCCTTGAGCTTTTCGAGCAGGTCGACGACCTCCTGCCGTACCGCTGCCGGCTTCTCCTCGATCAGATAGCGCCGGTCGATGACGATGCGGGCCGAGTGCGCGACGATGGGCGCGGGAAAGCCGGTATACCCCTCCGCCGGCTCGGGTTGTCCCCCGTGTATTGAGTTGATATTCAGCGTCGACTGCCGCGCGAGTGGCGGAACGACCGGCATCGCGGTCTGGCGTGTCGCGAGTACGGGATAGAGCGTGGCTTCGATTTCGCCGAGCAGCGCCGTCATGTGGCGGATTGCGCTGTCTCCGAGGAACGGCATCGATCCATGGGCAATGCGGCCATGCGTCTCGATCTCGGCCCACCAGACACCCCGATGGCCAAGGCAGATACGATTCTTGTTGAGCGGCTCGGGAATGATCACGTGCTGCACGCGGTCGGGCGAGAAGTAGCCGTGCTCGGCGAGGTACGCGACGCCACCATACCCGCCCGTCTCCTCATCCGCGGTCGCCGAAATTTCCACGGCGCCGTGAAAGTCAGGCACCAGATCCGCGAAGACCTCGGCGGCGATAATGGAGCTCGCGAGCCCGCCTTTCATGTCGCATGAGCCACGCCCGAAGATCTTGTCGCCGCGCACTTCGCCGCCAAACGGATCGACGGTCCAGCCGCTGCCGACTTCGACGACGTCGTGATGGGAGTTAAAGTGAAGCGTGTCCCCCGGGAACGCACCCTCGCGTCGAGCGACAAGGTTCCAGCGCGGATGCGCGTCGCTGTCTCCCGGGGCACCCTCGGCCCGGATCATCTGAGTAGCGAACCCTCGACCTGATAGTCGACGTTGCAGATAATCGCAGATCTCTCGGTAGTGATCGCCAGGCGGATTGATCGTGGCGAAGCGAATGAGATCGACCGTCAAGTCAATGAGATCGCGCCGCCGCGCCTGAATTTCAGCGCGCAGCCGATCGTTCAGGGAAATGGCCATGCAACGATCGTGCGACGCGACGAACCCGACGTCAACAGCACTTGTGTGACATCAGCGGATGAAGCCAACAGAGTAGGTGACTTCACCGTCGCGTCTTTCTTGCTTGGTTGTGCCCCAAATTGTTTTCTCATTCTAGTTCCTGCGAAAACGAGGAACCGTCTTTTCGCAGTTGCCAATCTGCAATTGCGGACCCGCGGCATTCGCGCCTTTGCTGAGGCGTCGTAAACCCCTTGGAGGATACCATGAAACGTCTGACCGCGGTCGCCATTGCCGTTGCTGTCCTAATGGCATTGAGCGCCCCCGCCTTCGCAACAGAAAAGCCGAATCTCGATGGCCTGCTCAAGCAGATTTTCCACGGCAAGCCGGGCTGGTGGGTGACTGATCTCGCCCCAGCGAAGGGGCATTCGTTGAAGCTGTTTGCGGATTTCCCGCTGTTCTGGCCGCACAAAACGGACACCAAATAGCGCCGGCAAGAAGCGCTGAGCCCACCGTCTGAGCCCGGTGGGCTCTTGGCACGCGACGCAACTTGAAGCGGTGGCTCGCGCATCCTCCGCCGTCGCTTTCAGAGTTCCATATGCACGACGGCAAGGCGCGGGCCACTGAGGGTGTTTGGCGTAGCCTTTGCCTGTTACCCCAAACCCATGCCGCTGGTAAAAACTCACGGCATTTAAGGTGGCTTCGAGCTTAATCGGCCCGCCGTGATCACGGCGTACTTGTTCAATACCAAGCCGGGGCAATTGTCCGCCATCCGGCTGCTGGCCGTGACCTTCGCCGCGGTTGCCGGCAAGTCTACGCAACACGTATCTGCAGCACGCCGAATAAGGGTGGCACAGCTGTCACCAAACCGTCATCGGAATGTCAGAAACCATCGTCGCGGTTTGATTGGACGGGGGCGGCAATGAATCGACCATTCATCGACTTTGCGCTGTTGGCGCGCGCGACGGACAAGACGCAGAGCTTTGCCGCCGGCGAGACGATCTTCAACGCAGGTGATGAGGGTCGTGAGTTCTTCATCATCTGCGCGGGGCGCGTCGCGATCCGGCTCGGCAACCGCACGCTCGACGTGCTCGGAGAGGGTGAGATTTTCGGTGAAATGGCGCTGATCGACAATGCGCCCCGCAGCGCCACGGTGGTCGCGGAGACCGATTGCATCGTTGTCCCGGTCGGCGAGAAGCAATTCCTGTTCATGACCAGCGAGACACCCTATTTCGCGCTGAGCCTCATGCGCGTCCTGGTCGGGCGACTGCGGGCGGCAAACAACCCGATTGCCAGCATGTAGGGCAACCGCGGCAGCGAACTCGAACCTTCGGACCATCCGGCGTGCCCGCTATCTTCCACGACCTCGTGACCGGACTGTCCAGTCCGCTGGAGCTGTTCGGCCACTTCACCTATTTCTTGCTCATTCTGTCCGTGCTGATGCGGCGGATGGTATGGCTGCGTAGCCTTGCAGTGGTATCGGGTGTGACCAAGGTCATCTATCGGGCGTTCTTCGTCCTTGACCCGGTAAGCGTACTCTGGGAGACGATCTTCGTGATCGTCAACGTCGTCCAGCTGGCGATCATTTGGTACTACGAGTATCAACACCGCTTCACGGACGAAGAGAACCACTTCGCCTCCAGTATGCCGATTGGCGTTGACCGCGGCGCGATCAAGCGGCTTCTCGAACTGTCGGACCTCGTGCCCGCCGCCGTCGGCGAAACGTTGACGACCGAAGGGGCACCGGTGACTAACCTGATCTATGTCGCCGACGGCATCATCAAGATCGAGCACGGCGGCCGGCTCGTCGCTATCTGCAGCCCGGGAGACTATGTCGGGGAACTGAGCTTCCTTACGGGCAATGCCGCGACGGCCACAGCGACCGTGGTCAAGCCCGCCCGCCTCCTTTCGTTCAACCAGACCAGGCTGGCGGCGGCGATCGAGACCGACGCCGAGTTGCGACGCACGCTTGAATCAGCGCTGAACCGGAACCTCGCTGGCAAACTGGTCCGCTCAAACACGGCAAATTCTGCGTTGGGACCATCCATCACCTAGTCGGCAACAACATATGCGTGTGCGGTTGGAGGGCGAGGATAGCGACGCTGGCGGGCACTATCGGGCCAGGGCCTGAATTTCGCGATTCGCGCGGCCTAGCCGATCGGCGAGGCTCCGGCCGATGGCCAGGGCCAGGGCCACTTCTACTTGAGGCATATCCGCTGATATCGCTGCGATGTCTTCCGTGCGGAGCTCGAGGGCCAGACCGTCGCTTGCGGCGACGACGTCGGCAGTTCGCCGAGCGTGTCCGAACAGCGCGAGTTCGCCAAAGACATTTCCAGCGTCGATCGTGCTAATCCGCCGACTCGTGCCGTTGCCGACATTGATCGACACACTGACACGGCCTGAGGTGAGGAAGTACAACGCTCGCGCGGCCGTGCCCGCCTCGATCAGCACATCGCCGAGCCTGAACGGGCGCGGCGTCAGATGCCTTTCCAGTGCGGCGAGGTTCGTCGTGGGCCACGCGGCAAGAAGCACGAAGTCTTCGAGCGGCACGGACTGCAGCGGCGCGGCGTCCGGCGCCAGCACCTGGGCGAGAAGAATATCCTCGAAATATTCGAGCGCCGCATCGACCGTTGGAAAGCCGTTCGCGCCGCTGAAGGCCGTACGCCGCAAGTCGGTGTTGACCACCGCGATGGCGTGTTCGTTTTCCTTCAGCGAGGCGCGCAGCATACCCAAGATCTGCTCGGCGATGGGATGCACGCGGCGCACGCGTGTCATATCGACAATCAGGTAGCGCAGACTTGGCAGTTCGGCACCGATCCGGCGGCTTAACCGCTCGGCCTCGACAAAGGAGAGGTCGCCCTGCAGCTCGCACACCGCGATGGCATGCCCGTCATGATCAAGCGCCGACACCTCCGATGGCCGCCGCATCCTGCTCGATCGCACCTCAGAGCCGCGATAGAAGCGCCGCACCGGATCCTGTCCCTGCCCGCGATCCTCGAACTGGTGCAGGTGGAAATTGCGCGAGATGTCCTCGCACACTTTCACGCCGCGCTCAGAATTGCCAAAGCTGTCGAGCCGCGGCGAAAACACCCCGATGCCAAGGTGCCCCGGCAACACCGCGGCGATGCCGCCGCCAACGCCGCTCTTGGCTGGCAGACCGACATCCACCTGCCAACCGCCCGCATAGTCATACATGCCGCAAGTATTCATTACGCTCAGGACCGACCGAACATTCTCCGATCTTAGTGCCCGCTCGCCGGTCAGTGGATTGACGCCACTATTGGCCAGCGTCGCCCCGATGATGGCCAGATCGGCAGTATTCACCAGCAGCGAGCACTGCCGGAAATAGAGGTCGAGGTGCTCTTCGACGTTGCCATCGATCATCCCGGAATTGAGTTCCAGAAACGCGATGGCACGGTTGCGGTGCCCCGTCGCGCTCTCCGACCGGTACACTGCCTCATCGATGGTCAGATCGCGTCCGGCAAAGCGTTGGAACACATCCAGGATACGGGCCAGCCGCTCGGCGTGGTCGGCGCCCTTCACCAGCGCCGTCGCCGCGATCGCCCCGGCATTGACCATCGGGTTGAACGGGCGGTTGTTGCGCTCGTCGAATACAATGGAGTTAAACGCCTCACCCGACGGCTCGACGCCGATCTTGCGCAGCACCCCCTCGCGGCCGTGATCCTCGAGTGCCAACCCGTAGATGATTGCCTTCGAGATCGACTGGATGGTGAAGCGCACAGTGGTGTCGCCAACTTCGTAGATGAAGCCGTCGACGGTGGCGAAGGCGAGTCCGAACTGGTCCGCTTCGACTCGCGCCAGCTCAGGAATATAGTCGGCAAGCTTGCCCGCCCGGTTCAGCTTGTGCCGCTGGTATAGTCCATCGAGATATTCCGTTACAGGCAGCGCAGGCGCAGTCATCGCACCAATCTTCGACGGGCATACAGCGGCGCCGCCCCTTTCTGCATACATCCGCTGGATGTTTGTCCGATTGTTAGGCATTCTAACCATGAGATCAGATCGTAGGCAACGCCTGCCGAGGGATAGTCGGCGTCATAACGAGGGCGGGTAAGTCGATCTGTGCGCACCGGGCGCTCCCGGTACGGGGGGACACGTGAAGCTGCTGATCGTCGCGGATCTGCATTACGCCTTGCCGCAGTTCGATTGGCTGCTCGATGCCGCTTCCCGATACGATATGATCATCATCGCTGGCGATCTGCTCGACACCGCCTCCAGCGTCGATGCGGGAGCGCAGATCGTCGTCGTGCTGAGCTATCTCAAAAGGATCCGGCAGCGCGCCACACTGATCGTCTGCTCCGGCAACCACGACCTCGACGCGCTAAGCCCGGCGGGTGAAAAGCACGCCGACTGGATGCGGGCCATCAGCGCGCTCAGCATCCCCACCGACGGCGACACGGTGATGATCGGCGCCGCTATGCTGTCGGTCTGCGCCTGGTGGGACGGGCCGGAAACGCAGAACGCCATCGCGGCGCAGCTCGATGCCGCCGCGACCCGGCCGCGCGACAGCTGGATATGGGTGTATCACGCGCCGCCCGTCGACTCGCCGGTCAGCTGGTCGGGCCACCGCCATTTCGGCGACACCGCGCTCTCTGCCTGGATCGCGCGCTATCGCCCGGACATCGTGTTTTCGGGCCATGTGCACGAGGCGCCGTTCGTGCGCAACGGCTCCTGGGTCGATCAGATCGGCGACACCTGGCTGTTCAACGCCGGCCGCCAGATCGGCCCGGTGCCGGCTTCGATCTCGCTCGATCTCGATCGTCGCGAAGCGCTCTGGCTGTCCTTCGATGGCGCCGAAAGCATCCGGCTCGACGAGCCGCTGGCGCGGCCGATCGCGCCGCTGACGGAGCTGCCGGGCTGGCTGCCGCACGCGGCACCGAAAGCTACAGCCTAGAATCCGATTTCAGGCCGGAGCCGGCCCTGACCGCCGGTCGCTGCCGCTGCACCAGGCTTTCCAGCACCTCGTCGACCAGCCCGAAATGATCCTCGCGGCCGCTATATTGCCGCTTGAAATCGACCAGGTAGGTCGTGGCATCGACCAGACGACGCGCCAGAATGCGCGCTACATGGAAGCTAATCTCGGTGAGCCGCGGCAGTGCTGTGCCGGCATGGTCGAGCCGATACGCCTCGATCGGGGCGAGCGCCCGCACCGTCGCCGTATGCGGTCCGCCAAGCAGCGCGGCGATCTCGCCGAAGATAGCGCCTGGCTCGCTGATCTCAGCCACCCGGATGTCGCCGCGCAGCACCTCGGCTGTGCCCGACACCATGATGAAAACCAGGTCGGACGCCGGTCCCTCGAGGATCAGGACCTCGCCGGGCTCGAACCGCACAAGCGGCAATCCGCCGCAATGGTCGAGCACGTCCCTCATCGGGATCGCTTGTTCGGTCATGCGCAACCAGCCCCGCGTCGATAGGACATCCATCATGCCCCAACCCTTCCATCGGGTCAAAGCCGACTAGAACTCCACCTGAAAGCGATAGTCGCCCTGCCGCGTCCGCAGCGTCTCGTAGAACTTTACCAGCCGCGCATCGACCCCAGCCGCAAGGTCACGGCAGCGATCGATTGCGAGGTCGGCCTCGCGGCCCTCGGTCAGCTCAGTGACCGCCAGAAGATGCGCCTCATGCAGCGCCACAAATTCTCTTCCCGTCGCGAGCTTCTCGTCACCCACCAGGATATGGATGCGCTGGCGCGATGTTTTGCCTTTGAACACCAGCGAGCCGGCGTCCAGGAAGGCAAGATCGCCCGCCGCGGCGCGCGTCTCATCGACGACAAGGATGTCGTAACTCACCAGTTTGCAGGCGTCCTGTACCCGCGACGCGACGTTCACCGTGTCTCCGATGCAGGAATAGTCGAAACGCGTCTCAAGTCCAAGATTGCCAACCAAGGCGTCGCCAGTGGCGATGCCGATGCCGATGGCAATTTCCTTGAGATGCCGCTGCTCGGCCCTCAGGCTGAAAGCGTCACGCACATTGAGAGCGACCAGCGTCTGCCGCATGCCGAGCGCCGCCAGGCAAGCCTTGCGGGCGTGCTGCTCGACATCGACCGGGGCGTTCCAGAACGCCATGATGCAGTCGCCGATGAACTTATCGATGGTGCCGTACTGATCGGTGATCCGCGCCCCCAGTTCACCGAACAGCGTATTGAGCAGCGTCACCAGCTTGGGCGGCTCGAAGCCTTCGCTGAGCGTCGTAAAATTGCGCACATCGAGAAACATCACACTGAGTTCGCGCGTTTCCCCGCCGAGCTTCAATGTGCTGCTGTTGCGCTCGATCTCGGTTAGTAGCGCCGGCGCCACATAGTGCCCGAAAGCGCGGCGAATGGTGCGCTTATCGGCGTCGGCAATAGCAAACTGGAAGAAGATCATCGCCGAATAGACGATGAACGAGCCGACCAGCGGGAAGGTCGGATCGACCAACAGCCCGTAGCGCTTGAACGCAAACCACGACGCGGCCGCCACGGTTCCGGCCAGCGCCGCGCCGACGATCAGGCAGGCCATCGGCCCGAGCTGCAGGATGACCAGCACCATGATCACGCCGATCAGCACAAAGGCGAGGATCTCGAGGCCACTCACCCAGTCGGTGCGTGTCAGAAAGGTGTGCGACAGGATCTGCTCGAGCGCCTGGGCGTGGATTTCGACTCCCGGCATGTCCGCGCCGATCGGCGTGCCGCGGATGTCGAGCAGCCCGGTCGCGGACGTGCCGATGAAGACGATATTGCCGTTGATGGCGCTTGCCGTCTTTTGGAAGTCATCGCCGAGCACGTCTTTGGCCGGCACGTAGAGCGCCGGATTGCTTGGATGGAAGTAGAGCCACATCGAGCCGTCCGCAGCGGTAGGGATATCGAAGTCGCCGAGCTTGACGCTCTGTACCGCCGGCACATGCGGATCTGCGAACACCACCATCGTGCTCGCTCCGATCGCCACCCGCAGCGCCTCGAGGCTCAGTGACGGGAACAGCTTCTTGCCGTTGGTCCACAGCATCGGGATCTGCCGCACCGTGCCGACGCTCCCCTCCGGCGCGAGGCTGATGCTGCCGAGGCCGTGCGCCGCGTCGACCAGTACCGGCAGCGAGCTTACCGTGCCCACCATATGCGGCACTGCCGCCGTCGGATCGGCGCCCACCACCGCAGTGCCGAGCCGCGGCGCCTCGAGCAGGCTTTGCGTCGAATTCGTCTCACCGAAGCCGAGCACCGATGGCGTGTTACTTAACGCTGTTGCGAACTCCTGGTCGTAATCCTCAAGCCCGCCGCTCTTGGCCGACAGGATCGCGCGCACTGCCGGATCGTCGCGAAGGCTATCCGCGAGCCGCGCCGGCGACAGCCGATCCGGCTCGGGAAACAGCACATCGAACACCACCGCGGCGGCGCCGAGCTGCGTCAGCCGGTCGGTGAGCTCGGCGAGAATGTTGCGTGGCCATGGCCACTGGCCGATCGTCGCCAGCGATGCATCGTCGATGTCGACTATGCGCACCGGCAGGTCGGGCGCCGCTCGTGGCGACAGCCGCTGAAAATCATCGAACGCGATATCGCGTAGCGCCTGCACCGGATAGGGGTCGGCGCCGCGCAGCAGCACCAGCGCCAGAACGATCGACAGCCCGAACAACGTCGGGAGCAGTCGGCGACCGGGCTTCACAGCCGGGCGCGTCCGTGCAACCGGCGCCGGCCGCCTGGGCTAGTGCCCATCGCCCCAATGGTCATGGCCGTGGAGCCAATGCGGCCAATGCGGCGGCCAATGCGCGGGCGGTGGTGGTGGTGGTGGTGGTGGAGGCGGAGGCGGAGGAGGTGGAGGCGGCGGAGGAGGAGTCGGTACATCCGCTGGCTTCTTCACATCCGTGACGACGATTTCGGACGTCTTGTGCCGCACACAGTCGGTGGGCGCATCCACCCGGAAGTCGTCGCGCAGCGGGTCCTGCGACTGGACATACGGGAATTTCGATTTGGCGGCCTTCAGACGGTCCTGCTCGCGCTGGATCAGCTCGGCAGCCTCGGTGGTCGGGATGGAGCCGATCGCGCAGCGCTGGGAAACGGTAACGCACGCTCCGATGGTCGGACACATGCGGAAGCGGCCCTTGAACAGAATGGCGTCCGTCTCGCCGCTCTGCTTGTCGACGGAAAAATCGAATTCGGTGCCACGGATGCCGATCGTGCCGGTCGGGGTCGCAATGTGATAGGCCGGCTTGGCACTGTTGCCGGTGATGAATCGGAACGTTCCGCCGAGCGCCTGGACCGCGAAATTGCTGGTCGTCTGGGCGTTCTGCATCAAATAGGTTTCGAGCAGCAGCGACGAGTTCGGCCCAACGACCATGTGTGTATTGTCTGCGAAGACGATCTCGACCTGGCCGCTGTCGCCGGTGACGATCGTATCGCCCTCGAACAGATCGGCACCGGTCTTCAGCTTGATGGATCCGCCGTCACGGTTGGCCGTGGCGGCCGGCTGGACAGCGACTGCCGAGCCAAGTGGCGTGGCGGAAAGCGCGGCGCTGGTGAACCCGACGCTGGCTAGCGCCACCCAGAACATCGTCCGCATAAGGATCGAAAAGCCAATAAGCGGCCGGCTACGGCTCAGCGAAGACATGGAGACGTGCACCCGTTTCCTGCCCGGAGCCCGCCCCAAAACATCACTGGAGGCCCGGTCCGATTTGATTAACGCATTATTACCAATCTGTAGCAAGATCGGCGAGCCGCCGGAGGAAATCTTGGCTTCTTGGTTAGTAACGGGTCGGGTACGCCTCGCCGAATCGGCATGTAGTTGCCTCGTCCCTGGGCTGCTGCAAGGCCTGTGTATGCTACAGCATCAAAGTGCCGAGCCGCTGGGATGGCGCCAATGCTGATCTTCATCCTGCTCATAATGTCGGGCCTGCAGCTCAAACATTTTGCCGCCGACTATCTCCTGCAGTCACGGCGGATGATCGCCGGTAAGGGCAGCCTGCGAGCACCGGGCGGCTACGAGCACGCCGCAGTCCATGTCGCCGGCACGGCCGTCGTGCTGATCTGGACGCAACTGCCACTTGCGCTCCTTGCAGCCGTGCTTTTTGGCGAATTCGTCATCCACTACGGCCTCGACTATGGCAAGGCCCGGCTTTCCGGTCGCGTGTCGATCATCGAAAACCCAAAACTGTTCTGGGCGCTGCATGGCCTGGACCAACTGCTCCACCAGG
Source organism: uncultured Devosia sp. (assembly GCA_964570695.1). Classification (GTDB taxonomy): domain Bacteria; phylum Pseudomonadota; class Alphaproteobacteria; order Rhizobiales; family Devosiaceae; genus Devosia_A. The sequence continues at coordinate 12,738 of CAZNAE010000035.1, read as the reverse complement.
TAACCTATCTTATCATCGCTTTGATCGCGGCTCGCGCCAGAGGGTTGTGAATCACACGCACGGAACCAGATCCGCCGGTCTTGGGTCCCCCGCTTCCTCTCGTGTCGGGAAGAGCAATACTATAAGCCTGAAGGAAGATCAGATGGCGAGCTTGCTAACCCTTACGTTCTCCCAACCAACCCGTCCGCTGAAGTCTGGGGAGGTCCTAATCACGCAGGGGGACCCCGGCGGCACGCTTTTCGTTCTCGAAAGCGGCAAGCTGATCGTCGAGCGCGATGGCGTCGAGATTGCAAAGATCACCGAGCCCGGAGCGCTGGTTGGCGAGATGTCGGTGTTGCTCGCGACGAGCAGCACCGCCACGGTGCGGGCCACGGAGCCAAGCGCGGTCCGCGTCGTTCGAGACGCCCTTGCCTATCTCGAGCGTCAACCGCTCATTGCCTTGCGTGTCGCAACCATTTTGAGTCAACGGCTCAACGCCACTTCCGCGATACTGGTTGAACTGCGAAAGGACACCGCGGGAAAAGTCGGCGAGCAGGGCATGATCGCTCGGATATTTGGCTCGTTAATGGCGGGCTGATCGGAGCAAGTTCAACCCAACGACGACCTATATCGGGAGACGCGGCTCGCGCAGCCGTCGTCATCGAGCAACTTGGATGATGTCACGGCCCATTCCCCGCTCACTTAGCTGATCAGTGTGGACTTGCCCATGTGCTTGGCCCTACCGATAAGACTGTGACTGCGATAGGAATCCGGGTGGATCGACGTGTCAGCTGATGTTGAAGGACCAACTGCTTACCAGGCGCCCCGCGCTATAGCGCTGCAGGCCGACGGTCGGTTACTGGAGACGGCGCCGCATCGTCTCGGCGGTTTGATCGCGACGCCGGCGTCGACCCCCATCGACGTCCTGCGACGGCTCTTCCAGCGGGATGGCTACGTCTGGCTCAAAGGGCTGCTGGACCGCCAGCAGGTGCTTGATTTTCGCGCGCGTGTATTCGCCGAATTGCACGGTCTGACGCAACGCGGCACGCCTCCCCGGCTGGGGCTCGCGAACCCCACTCCTCCACCCAAGGACAAAGTCAATCGAGACCTGATGGCTTTCGTCCGCTCGGCCGCGTTCGAGGGCTTCTGCGCACAGCCTAGCTTGGTCAGCCTGATGGACCAGTTCCTCGGCGGACTGTCGTATCTTCACAAGCGAAAGATCCTGCGACACACCCTGCCGCAGAGCGGCCTCGCGACGCCCGCGCACTACGATCTTATTTACCTGCGCGGCGGAACGGACCGTGTCGTCACCGCCTGGATCCCGATCGGCGATACGCCGGCGGCCATGGGCGGGCTCTGCTATCTCGAAGGCTCACATCGGCGGGGCGTCGAACTCGAGGCGGAGTTCTCGGCCAAAGCCAAGGATTTGACGCCCGAGGAGCGCATCAGCGCCTACAACAAGAATATGACTGAGGGCGGCTGGGTCTCCAAGAACCTGCCGGAAATGTCGGAGCGTTTCGACACCCGGTGGCTGATCGCCGACTATGAGGCGGGCGACGTCGTGCTGCACAGCCCTTACATGATCCACGCCTCGACAACCAACGAGGATCCGGACGGACGGATCCGGCTCTCGACCGACATCCGGTACCAGAACGTCCACGACGAGATCGATGCGCGCTGGGCGAATCACTGGAGCCTCGACGACATGTTGTGAGGCACAGGTGCGATGATCCACGCTTAGATCACGGTTCTATCCGGGACTCTCACGTCAGGCCTTCACGGCTCCGGTTGCGAGGCCGCCCTGCCAGAAGCGCTGGATGAAGAGGAAGGCGATGATGACCGGGATGATCGACACCAGGGCACCGGCCATCACCACCGTATAGAGCAGTGAACCCCCGCTGCCGCCGGCGGCCGAGGCATACCAGTTGGCAAGGCCGACAGTAACGGGGAAGTGCTCTGAGGAATTGAGCACGACCAGCGGTAGAAAATAATTGTTCCAGCTCGCCACGAAGGCGAGCACAAACACAGTCGTCACCGCCGGCGTGATCAGCCTGAAGGCAACCGAGGAAAAGATGCGCAACTCGCTGGCGCCGTCGACACGGCCTGCATCGATAAGCTCTCCCGAGACGGCGTCGTCGATATAGGCGCGCATCAGGAACACGCCCTGCGGGAACACCAGCGAGGGCAGGATCACCGCCCATGGCGTGTCGAGCAGCTTGATGTTGCTCAGCAGCAGGAACAGCGGGATGACGAGCGCGGTCTGCGGGATCATCACCGCGCCGAGCACCAGCGCATACAGGAACCGCTTGCCGACAAACTCGTACTTGGAGAAGGCATAGCCGGCGATCGTGCAAACCAGCGCTGCGCCGGCGCCCGACAGGAAGGCATAGTAGAACGAGTTCCACAGCCAGCGGCTGAAGATACCCTTGTCCTGCGTGAAGAGGTCACGGAGATTCTCGAACAGGTGGAAGTCGCTGGAGAACCACAGTCCAAACGTGCCGAAGAGGTCGGGATTGGTCTTGGTCGAAGCGGCGATAACGTAAAGGATCGGGACGAACGTGTAGATGAAGTAGAGCGCCAGTACTGCGGTCAGCAGCCAGCGGCTGCGGCGGAAACCGGCCGACGAAATGGTCTTGCCGACAATAGCCATCAGCGGGCGCTCCGCCGGCTGGTCGCTAGCATGAAGACGTAGGAGATTACCGCTGTCACCGCGCCGAGGAGGAAAGAGATCGCCGCAGCGTAGTTGTACTGCTGGCCGATGAAGGACTGCGTGTAGGCGTAGATGTTTGGCGTGAACGAGCTGTTGATCACCGTGCGGGCGATGTTGATCAGCAAATATGGCTCGGAAAAGAGCTGCAGCGAACCGATGATCGAAAAGATCACGGTGACCAGGATCGTCGGCACGATCAGCGGCAGCTTGACGTAGATCGCATGCGCGAAGGGACCGGCGCCGTCCACCACCGAGGCTTCCTCGAGGTCCTGCGGAATAGCCTGCAGGGCCGCGAAATAGATGACCATGTTGTAGCCCATATACTCCCAGGTCGCGATGTTGGCGATCGACGGGATAATGGTGTTGGGATTGAAGAAATCGGGCTTCGGCCAGCCGAACGCGGTAGCGATCTGCACCAACGGGCCGGACACCGGGCTGTAGAGATAGCCCCAGAGCAGCGCCGCGACGACGGTGGGCACCGCGTAGGGAATGAAGAAGGCGACGCGGAAGAAGCTCTTCAGGTAGACGATGCCGCTGTCGAGGATGAGCGCGAACAGCAGCGCCAGGCCCAGCATCACCGGAATCTGCATCAGCGCGAACTTCACCAGCGTTAGAACGCCGGCCCAGAATTTTCCGTCAGCGAAGGCCTTGGTGTAGTTGTCGAAGCCGACAAAGCGCGTGCCGCCGACCAGCGCCTTGCGGAACACGCTGAGATCGAGCGCGTAGAGGAGCGGGACGATCAGGAAGGCGACAAAGAGCAACAGGAACGGCAACAGGAAGAGATAGGGCGCCAGCCGGCGGCCGAGTTTGCCGGACGAGCGGCGCCTCGGCACCGTTGCGGCTGCGGCTGCAAGTTCGGCCATACTTCCCCTCCGGTCGCAAGCGTATGCCCGCTGCCGACCGCATCAACAGGAATGGGAGGCGGAGCGCCGCGAGGACGCTCCGCCTGGGAGGATCAGGCGACTGTGTATCCCTGATCTTTGGCGTAGGAGACGATCGCGTCCTGCACGCGGTCGAAGGCGTCGGCCAGGGTGCCGTTGCCACCGATGGCGGCTGCGAACTCGTCCTGGATATGCGTATTCACATAGTCCTGGAACGGCGCGAACTCGAACGACGGGTCGACGTGCGCCTCGGCCTCAGCGAAGATCTTGTTGACCTGCTGGCCGCCGTAGAAGTCGTACTTGGTCTCGAGCACGGTCGGATCGTTCAGCACATCCTTGACCACCGGGAACAGGAACTGCTTCTGGTTCCAGTACTTGGCGGTGTCGAGGTTGCCGCCCATCCACATCGAGAACTGCGTGGCTTCCTTGAGGTGCTGCGTCGCCGCGAAGGTGGCAAAGGTCGAGCCGCCCCAGTTAGAGATGACGTAGTCGCCCTTGTTCCACTGCGGCATCTTGGCGGCACGCCATTTGCCGACGCTCGTCTTCATGGCCGAGATCATCAGCACCGGGCTCCAGGCGGCGCACACCCAGCTGGCATACTTGCCACTGTCGAAGCCGGCGAACCAGTCGGCCGTCCACGCCGGTGCGGTATCCACCGCCTTGGCGTCGATCAACTTCTGCCAGTAGGCCGCCCAATCCTTGGCGATCTGGTCGTTAAGCTTGATGGTGATGTTGGTGCCGTCGACATGAAACGGACGCCAGCCCTTCTGCCAGAGCAGCGCCGCCACCCAGCCCGCGTCGGCGGTACCGGCAAAGTCGGTGATGAAGGAGCCGGGGTTATCCTTGGCGATCTTCATGCCGGCCTCGGCATAGTCGTCCCAGGTCTCGGGCGGCTGGATGCCGCTCTTGGAGAACACGTCATCGCGGTAGAGCAGGCCCATCGGACCCGAATCCCACGGAATGCCGTAGACCTTGTCGCCGTCCGACACCGATTTCCAGGTCCAGTCGATAAACTTGTCCTTGATGTCGTTGGCGCCGGCCGTCCCCATATCGGCGAGCGCATTGAGCGCCTTGAAGCTCGGGATCGAGTTGAACTCCATCTGCGCTACGTCCGGAATGCCGGTGCCGGCGGTCAGCGCGTCGCGCAACTTCTGATAGTGCGGGCCACCCTGGCCGACATTCTGATAGTTGATCTTGATATTGGGATAGGCCGCCATGAACGCCGCGACCATGTCCGGATCGCCTGGGGTCCAGGCCCAGTAGGTGAGCTCGACCGTTTCCTGCGCCATCGCCGTCCCGCCCAGCGCACCGAGCGCTGGCAGGGCCGCACTTGCCGCCGCTCCCTTCAGAAAGCTGCGCCGGCCGAACGGCCGGTTCAGCGTGTCCTCCAATTTGCCTGTCATTGTCTCTCCTCCCTTGGGCCAGCGGCCCATTTGCGGCCCCGCTCATGGAGGCTCCCCCTCCTTCGTGGGGTCGGTGGGGTGCTGGTTGCGCACGCCACCCTCACACTGGGGCAAGCAGTTTCAACACGCGCAAATTGCTCTGTCAATTCGCAACTTGCGCTGAACGCAAAACTCGCGCTAGCTCTGTTGCGACAGCTCAACCGCGCGCTTATCCTCGCGCCGCACCATGGGGGCGCTGATGCAGGAGATTGCCAATCCGCCGCCGGGGGCGAACCAGCAGGATTTGGCACGCGCGGCCGGCGTCTCGGTCAGCACGGTGTCGCGGGCACTGTCCAATTCGCCCGGCATCAGCGCCGACGTTCGGGCGCAAATTATCAAACTAGCACAAGAGCTTGGCTACCGCGCTCGAGGCACGGAAGCCTCGGTCCGCACGGCGCGTGCCTATGTCACGGCCAATGTTATGTCGGGCGGGCTGGTGGCCTTTTATGGCGCGGTGATGGCTGGAATCGCGGCTGCGGCGAAGGAAGCGGGGCTCGACCTTGAAACAAGGCTGGTGCAGCAGACGCTCGATCTGCGCAGGGCCGAGCGCGATGCCGCGCATCGGCCAGTTGATGCGACGCTGCTCGTTGGGATCGATCCGACGCCTGAATTCGACACCTTGTTCGGCGCGCGCCGACCACTTGTGTTGGTCAACACCTTCGATCCTATGATGACCCATGACTGTGTGGCGCCCAATAATTTCTACGGCGCCGCATGGGCGACGAGGTTGCTCATCGAGGCCGGCCATCGACACATCCTCCACATCCGCGACCAGATCCGCTGGACGACGCTGCAGCGCCAGGAGGGGTTCTTCTCGGCCATCGAGGCTGCGCCGGGAGTCAAGGGCGAGATCCTCGACATCCACACGGATGGCGACGCCGTCCTGGCCCGGGCGGCCCACCGCAAGAAGGCCGGAGAGGCCCAGTGGACCGCGGTTTTCTCGGTGCACGACAATGGCGCTATCCGAATGATCCACGCCCTCGAGGATGCCGGTCTTTCCGTGCCCGGCGACGTCTCGGTGATCGGCTTTGACGACCTGCCGGCCGCCGCCATGATGACGCCACGCCTCAGTACGATGCGGGTCGACTGTGGCGAGCTGGGCCGGCAGGCAATCGAGTTGTTGCAGCGGCGCGTCAGCAATCCGTCGGCGGCCGTGGTTCAGGTGCAATGCGCTGTCGCGCCGGTCACCGGTGGGACAATCGCGCAACTTTCCTAATTGAAGAAATTTGCGCAACTGCGTTGAACGCTTGCGTTGGGTATGCGAAACGTCTCCAATGCATGACCCGATGCGGCACCGAGCCTGCGGCGGGTGAGAAGCGCGGACTGCGGATGTCTCAACCGACAGCGGAAAAACACGAACGGCCAGCCCTCGCTTTCGCCTTTCGGCCTAGCGCGGCCGCTGGGGTATTTTCCGCGGCGAGCCTCAGACGATTGGGCGAACTCTGCGAGGTGGTGGCGGACGAGCCGCTGCAGTCGCTCGATGATTCGCACGGCCGCGCCGTCATGGCGAAGGTCGAGGTCCTGGTGACCTGCTGGGGCTGCCCGCGGATCGATACAGCCGTGCTGGCGCAGGCGCCGCATCTGAAGCTCGTGGCGCACGCCGCCGGTACGATCAAGTCCTTCATCGGCGCAGAGGCGTTCGAGCGGGGCGTGACGGTGGTCAATGCGGCGTCGGCCAACGCCATGCCCGTGGCGGAGTTCACGCTGGCGGCAATCCTGTTTGCCAACAAGCGGGTGCTGGCGTTCCGCGACCTCTATCGGGCCCGGCGCGAAATGACCCCGTGGGGCGAACTCTCCGATCCGTCGGTGGGGAACTGGCGCAAAACCATCGGCGTCGTCGGGGCGTCGCGCATCGGCCGGCGCGTCATTGAGCTGTTGCAGCCGTTTGGCTTCGACGTCCTGCTCTACGACCCGCATGTCGGGAAAACGGGCCTCGCCGCTCACCAGGTCGGTCTCGATGAACTGATGCGAGCGGCAGACGTCGTCACCCTTCATGCCCCCGCGCTCGACTCGACGGCCGGCATGATCAATGCGCGCCGCCTGTCGTCGATGAAGGATGGCGCGACCCTCATCAACACCGCGCGCGGCAGCCTTGTCGACCAAGTGGCGCTGGAACGCGAGCTCATCAGCGGCCGGCTTTCCGCGGTGATCGACGTGACGGTCCCCGAGGTGCTGGCACGGACGTCGCCGCTCTATGATCTGCCCAACGTGCTGCTCACCCCGCACATCGCCGGCGCGCTCGGCAGCGAGCGGGAGCGGCTCGGCGCCCTCGTCGTGGACGAGGTCGCGCGCTTCGTCACGGGGAAGCCGCTGCTGCACGCGCTCTCCGCCGCAACGCTGCATTTGCAGGCCTGACGCGATGCCCAAAGCACTGATTGTCTGGGGAGGATGGGAGGGCCACAGGCCCGCTGAGCAGGCCGATATTGTCGGCGCGCTGCTCCGCGAGGAAGGCTTCGACACGATCCTCACCGGCGACTACGGCGCGCTCGGCGACAACAAGATCGAGAGCATGGATCTTGTGGTGCCGATCATCACCAACGACGAGATTGACGACCAGATCGTCAAGCGTCTGGTTGCGGCGGTGCGTGCGGGCACCGGCCTTGCGGGGGCACACGCGGCGCTCGCCACCTCATTTCGGCGATCGGTCGCCTTCAACTATCTGGCCGGCGTGCAATGGGTCGCTCACCCTGGCGACATCATCGACTTCCGGGTCGACATAACCCGGCCAGACGACCCCATCATGGCCGGTATCGCCAGCTTCGATTATCATTCCGAGCAATACTATCTGCACTACGATCCCTCGGTCGAGATCCTAGCAACCACGACATTTTCGGGTGCCTATGATGCGGCAACCACGGGCGTCGTTATGCCGGTCGTGTTCAAACGCCGCTTCGGCAAAGGCCGCGTGTTTTATTCTGCGCTCGGCCACGCGCCGGCCGAGTTCGAGCACCCGCAGGCGAGAGCCATCCTGCTGCGCGGCCTGTTATGGGCCACTCGCCGCATCACGGAGGAGATTCAGAATGACCGTTCGCTTCATTGAGCCGCGCCGTGACGACCCGCGGCTCACCCAGTCGCGCCGCTACCAGATGGTGATCGGCGGCCGCGACATCGACGCCGCATCGGGCAAGACCTTCAGGCGCGAAAGCCCCGTGCATCCCGGCCTCATCATCGGCGAGTGGCCGGAAGCCTCGCGCGAGGACGTCGAGACCGCGATCGCTTCAGCCCGCAAGGCCTTCGATGAAGGCCCGTGGCCACGCATGAGCGGCAAGGAGCGGGCTAGGTACCTCTACAAGATATCAGCATTGATCTCCGAGCACATCGAGGAACTGGCGCTGATAGAAAGCCTTGAGGTAGGGAAGACCCTTGCCGGCGCGCGCGGCGAGATGGCCCACTGCGCCGACCTCTGGCATTTCGCCGCCGGCCTAGTGCGTGGCCTCGAGGGGACCACCCACAACGAGATCGGTCGCAACGCGCTGGGCCTCGTCCTGCGCGAGCCGCTTGGCGTCGTCGGCATCGTCACACCCTGGAACTACCCGCTGGTGATCGGCTCCGAGCGCATGCCCTGGGCACTTGGCGCCGGCTGCACTGTGGTGATCAAGCCCAGCGAGTTCACGTCCGGCTCGACCATCCGCTTTGGCCAGTTGGCCCGTGAGGCCGGCCTGCCCGACGGCGTCGTCAACGTCGTCACCGGCTACGGCAACCCGGCGGGACAGGTTCTGGCCGAACACCCCATGACCGACATGATCGCCTTCACCGGCAGCCAGCGTGTCGGCCGCCAGATCGGCGCCTTCGCCGCGCCCACGATCAAGCGCGTCGGTCTCGAGTTGGGCGGCAAGGGACCGCAGGTGGTATTTGCGAACGCCGACCTCGACGCCGCGGCCGATCAGATCTCCTCGAGCATCTTCGGCAATCAGGGCCAGAGCTGCATCGCCGGCAGCAGGTTGATCGTAGAAAGCTCCGTCGCCAAGCAACTCGTCGATCGTCTCGCCAGTATCGCCTCGCACGTCGCCGTCGGCGACCCGCTCAATGCCGAAACCAATGTCGGCGCCTTGATCAACAAGGCGCAACTCGAAAGGGTCGAGGGCTATGTCGAGGCGGGCCGCAAGGCTGGCGCCGACATCGTGACCGGCGGTGACCGCATCGGCAACAATGGAGGGCTGTTCTACACGCCGACGATCTTTACCGGCGTCAAGCCCGACATGTCGATCGTCCGCGACGAGATCTTCGGGCCGGTGCTCGCGGTCCAGACCTTCGAGACCCGCGACGAGGCAATCGCCATGGCTAACGACACTATCTATGGCCTCTCCGCCATGGTCTGGTCGCTCGACATCAACAACGCCCTGCAGACCATCCGCGGCGTCCGTGCTGGCCGCTGCTGGGTCAACGGCACGCGTGAAGGCCTCGTCGAAATGCCCATCGGCGGCTACAAGCAGTCCGGACAGGGGCGCGAGCTCGGCCATAAGGGCTTCGAGGAATACTCCGAATATAAGAACGTCTACGTCAACCTCGGCGTGTCAGAACCATGGGCTCCGGCTCGCCATTAAATGGCGACGGCCGTATGGCTCGGGTAGCCTGCCGAACCCGAAGGTGGCCGCCATCGTGTCGACGGCCGGGCCGGCTCTCAGCGACCTCAAGGTCGTCGAGGTGCGGTGGGCGCTTACGCGCCGGGCGGTCCAGAATCCGTACCGCGGCACCACGGGCAGCTGTGCTAGGAAGACCGTATGGCGGGATACGGACAGTTCTGCTCCATGGCGCGCGCCCACGAGGCATTGGGCGGTCGGTGGACGCTTTTGATCGTGAGAGAGATCCTGGGTGGAAGTCACCGCTTCAATGACATCCGCAGGGGGATCCCCCGGGTCTCGCGCACCGTGCTTTCCGAACGCCTGCAGGCCTTGGTGCTTGCGGGCGCGGTAGCGCGCGTCGAGGCCGCGCACGGCCCCGAGTACGCGCTGACGGAAGCGGGCCAGGAGTTGGCGACACTCGTGAGCGCGCTCGGAACGTGGGGACAGCGTTGGCTGGTGCGGCAGCCAACTGCGGAGGACCTCGATCTGGAACCCTTGCTGGTCGATATGCAACGGCGGGTGCGCTTTTCGGCCCTGCCCAAATATCCATTGGTCGTGCGGTTCGAGATTCGCGGCCATCCCCAGCACTTCCTGCTGCTCACCAAGACCGAGGCTTCGCTCTGTCACCAGAACCCGGGTTTCCCCGAGCCCTTGTGTGTGCGGGGACCGATCGCTGCCGCCGTCGCGTGGTGGCGGGGCGACATGAGCTTTGTCGACGCTCAAAGATTGGGGCTTGTAATTGAGGGACCTAAGGCGCTCAGCCGCGCCTTTCCTAAGTGGTTCGATCTCTATCCTTTCGCCCACGTCGGGCCGGCTGCAGCTGAGACGAAGCGAAGCCCAGCCGAACGGTCAGGATTTCGTACCCCCTGGGGACCGCTTGGCCGTCCATAACCCTCTCGCGAACTCACCCCAGACGAGAGGAACATCTCATGGCCGCCCATCTCCTCATTCTCTATCCGATTCCCAAGGACGTCCCGGAATTTGACCGCGCCTATCGTGAAGAACATCTGCCCTACGCCGGACCGAAGCTGGTGGGCGCTACCGGCGTCACGACACAGCGCGTCGTCGGCCCAGGTTTCGCGCCGCCGCCCTATCATCTGATGTCCGACGTGAGTTTTCCGACGCTAGACGCACTGAAGAGCTGCGCGGGTTCCGACGGTGGCAAGGCAGCTCTGGCGCACGCCGCTTCGATCAGCTCCGGTGGGGCACCGATGGTGATTGTTGTCACCGACGCCTAGGT
>CAZNAE010000035.1:0-1824 GCA_964570695.1 uncultured Devosia sp. | reverse complement strand
CGGAGGTCGTACCGCGAGCAAAGCCCTGCCATGGCCTTCGGCCGTTGGGATGCGGCTGCCACGAAGTCTCATCCTCAAACTTCAAATAGGAGGCTTCCCGGCCGCGGTCAGGCTCCTCCTTTGCAGATTTACGCAGCGTGGCAGACCTGCTGCTCGACCAGGATAAGTGTGCACGCGAAGTCGCCAGGCGATTTGCCTTCAGGGCACTTCCACTGCGGCACCATGATGGTTTCGCAATTCGAGCTGGCGTTCATCGTGATCCCAGTGGGTCGCGTTCCGATGTTCTTCGAGGCGAAGGCGGGGTTGGCGAGAAGCGGAAGCACGAGAAGGGCAGCGACGGCGATACCAACAATCTTCGACATTTTTGATCTCCAGTGTGGGGTGAACTTGATGTCGCAACACTGTACTCCTTGCTCTGAACCGAGGCTGAACTCGCTCGTCAGATTGGAGGCCATCACGCGCCGGTACTGCACGACGTCGGTCGGAAGCGTTGGGGGCCCAGGCATTGACGACGCACAGCGGACGAAGGATCGCCATTGTTCCCCTAGGCCATCTGCACGCGGCCGGGGTCGACGTCCATCTGGCGTGCGCGGCGTCCGCCACTGCCTGGCCATCGGCATTGCGCTCAGGGCCGCAGGTCTAGCGGTTCGTCGGGATACTTCTTGCGCAATCGCGCTTCCTCAACCTGGCGGCGTTCCTCAGCCTCAGCAAGCGTCCGGTACCAGCCAACGAACGTCTGTTCATGACGCTCCGTCGTCTCCACGAGCCAATGGCTCTTCTTCGCGGTCACCGTCACGCTGAACATGAATACCCCCCGGGACGGAGGATAGAAGGCAACGCGGCGCACGTCACCTTGCGTGGCGTCCGCCATGACGTCGGGCGCTTTGGTCCACTCGAGAGTTGGGGGGCTCGGTGCCGGACGCCTGACGCCACGGCTGAAACAGCCCCCTCCGCTCCGTGCGCGAGGTCTTTCGCTTAGGCGAACACGGTGACGACTGAACGTTCGTCCGCAAAGCCGCGGCCCGTTGCCGCCGATGATGATAGATGCCTCAAGTGAGGCATCCGAGCCCATCCCTCTGGCACTTAACCAGGCCTTGGTTTTCCACAGCTCTCAATTGTTCGGTGCGGTCGCAATGCCACTGCAAGCGCGGCAATCAGCACGACGAGCGCCGCCCCAGTCGCGATCGCGTTGGCGAAGAGCGCGAGAGCCGCATCGGTCGTCAGGCTTTGCGCCATGATGCGCGAGCCGACCAAGGTTGCGACCAGGAGGCCGGTCCCGAGTGCTCCGGCGACCAGGTGGCGGGAGAGATCAGCCATCAGATGGTCCGGTGTAGCAGAGCCGCTGTCGAGCAGATGGTTTTGGCCTGCGGTGTCTCGAGGATCGCTATCGGCGCGTGATCCCGCGCGGTGACCTCGAACCCAAGATGGCGGAAGAACTCGGCCGCGGTCGTGGTCAGGAGGAACGCCTCGCGGCAACCCGCACTACGCGCCCGCTCGAGCAGCACCTCGGCGATCGCGCGGCCGTAGCCGTGGCCTCGTGCTTCAGGGGCCACCACAAGCGAGCGAATGAGAGCATAGGCGCCGTGTGGTTCGAAACCACCATAGCCGATCACACTTCCCGCATTGGTGAAGCTGAAGAACCGGCGGCCGCCTTCGAGAATATCGTCGGTCGGCAGCTCTGCCGCAATGAGCGCTTCCTTGAGGCCGCCGTCCGAGCCGGAGATTTGCCGCGGCGACAGGGTGCTCATCACGCGACATCCGGCTTGCGTAGCGAAGCGCCCGACATCGCGCCGATCGCCCGCACCTGATTTTGCAGGGTCATGC
>CAZNAE010000034.1:12367-27071 GCA_964570695.1 uncultured Devosia sp. | reverse complement strand
AAACCGGCGGTGAAGCACGGGTTCAGGGAGGCCACCGGCTCCTGGAAGATCATCGCAATATCCTTGCCGACGATCTTGCGGCGCTCCGCGCGCGACATGCCGAGCATGTCCTTGCCGTCGAAGAGGAGCTTGTCGGCGGTGACGGTAGCGCTCGGCGGCAAGAGGCCCATGACGGCCAGCATCTCGACGGATTTGCCGGAGCCGGACTCGCCGACGATCGCCAGGACCTCGCGCGGATCGATGGAGAGGTCGATGCCCTCGACGGCCTTGAACAGGCCGACCGAGGTATCGAAAGCCACGGTGAGGTTGCGGATCTCGAGAAGGGACACGCGATCAGCTCCGCTTTAGCTTCGGATCGAGTGCGTCGCGGAGGCCGTCGCCGATGAGGTTGATGGCGAGCACGGTGATGAGGATGCAAAGGCCCGGGAAGGTCACGACCCATGGGGCGCGGAGGATGAACTGGCGCGCGTCGGCCAGCATGGTGCCCCATTCCGGCGTCGGCGGCTGGGCGCCCATGCCGAGGAAGCCGAGGGCGGCGGCTTCCAGAATGGCGTTCGAGAAACTGAGGGTCGCCTGGACGATCAGTGGAGCGAGGCAGTTGGGCAGGATGGTAAAGAGCATGATCCGGATCGCCCCGGCGCCGGCGAGGCGGGCGGAGATAACGTATTCGCGGTTCTTCTCCGACATCACCGCGGCGCGGGTGAGACGGGCGAAATGCGGCTGCAAAACGATGGCGATGGCAATCATGGCGTTGACCAGGCCTGGCCCGAGGATCGCCACCAGCACGAGGGCCAGCAACAACGATGGGAAGGCAAGGATCACATCCATGACGCGCATGATGAGAACATCGACCCAGCCGCGGAAGTAGCCGGCGAGCAGGCCGAGGATGACCCCCGAGAACAGCGCACCGGTGACGACCACGAGGCCGATGAGCAGCGAGAAACGCGAGCCGAAGATCAGTCGGGACAGGATATCGCGGCCGACCTGATCGGTGCCAAGGATGAATTGCCACGAGCCGCCCTGCCAGACCGGCGGCGCCAGCAGGAAGTCGCGGAACTGGTCGTCGGGATCATGTGGGGCGACGAGCGGCGCGAAGACAGCGATCAGGATCAGCAGCACGAAGACGACCAGCCCGATCAGGGCACCGCGGTTCTTGACGAAATACGTCCAGAACTCGGCGAACCGCGCGAACCGCCGCGTGCTGACGATCGGGGCGATCTCGGTCGAGCGAGCGACCTCCGGCGTGGCAGTCTCGGTCGGCGCTTCGCTCGCGGCGGTTTCAGCCATCATTGCACCCGGATGCGCGGATTGATGAGAGCGTAGAGCAGGTCGACGATGAGATTGACCAGCATGACGAGGATGGCAATCATCAGCAGGCCTCCCTGGACGACCGTGTAGTCGCGGTGACCAATGGCTTCGATCATCCACTTGCCGATCCCCGGCCATGAAAAGATGGTCTCGGTCAGCACCGCACCGGCGAGCAGCGTGCCGACCTGCAGGCCGATGGTTGTGACAACCGGGATCAACGCATTGCGGAAGGCGTGGAGCGCCGTGATGCGCCAATTGGAGAGGCCCTTGGCGCGAGCGGTGCGAACATAATCCTCGTTGAGGACCTCCAGCATGGCCGAGCGCGTCTGGCGGGCGATCACCGCGAGCGGAATCGTCGCGAGGACGACCGAGGGCAGAATGAGGTGCTGCACCGCCGACTGAAAAGCGCCCTTCTGGCCTGACAGCAGGCTGTCGATCAGCATGAAGCCGGTGGTCGGCTTGAAATAGATCGCGAGATCCATGCGGCCCTGCACCGGGAACCAATGCAGCCCGGCGGCGAAGACGATGATGAGCAGCAGGCCCCACCAGAAGATCGGCATCGAATAGCCGACCAGCGCGGTGCCCATCGTCAACTGATCGACCCATGTGTCGCGGCGCGCGGCGGCCAGCATGCCGAACACTACGCCGAGGACGATCGCGATGAGCATGGCGCAGATCGAGAGTTCAATGGTCGCCGGGAACAGCTGAAGAAACTGCTGCATCACCGGATGATGATTGCTGAGCGAAACGCCGAGGTCGCCATTCAGCGCGTGCCAAACGTAGTCGAAATATTGCTGCCAGATGGGGCGATCGAGGCCGAACTGATGGAGCAGCTCGGCGTGCCGCGCGGGCGTCATGGTGTGCTCGCCCGACAGCACATCGACGGGATCACCGGGCAGCAGCCGGATGAATCCGAACGAGAGAAGCGAAATCCCGATAAATGTCGGGATTACCAAAACCAATCGATTGAGGACGAAACGCAGCATGGAAAAGGGGCGGGAGCCAAATGGCACCCGCCCGCAAAGTCCTTATTCAGAGATGTCGACGGTCTCGAAGTGATGCAGACCAAACGGATCGATCGTGTAACCGGTGACCTTCTTGGACATCGGCATGGTGACGACGGAGTGGGCGATCAGGACGGCCGGATCGTCGTCGTTCATAAGCACCTGCGCCTTTTCGTACATGGTGGCGCGCTTGGACTGGTCGGTCTCCTCGGCGGCCTTCTTGAGCAGATCGTCGAAGTCCTTGTTGCACCATTCGGAGCGGTTGCCGCCATCAACGGCAGCGCAGCCGAAATTGTTGGTGAAGAAGTTGTCCGGGTCGCCGTTGTCGCCTGTCCAGCCGATCATCACGGCACCGTCACGGTCATGCGGCTTGGAGTCCTTGAGGTACTCCGCCCAATCGACCGAGTAGATGGTCGCGGTGACGCCAACCTTGGCCCAGTCCGCCTGGATCATCTGCGCGGTGGTCTTGCCGTCCGGCATGTAAGGACGACTGACGGGCATGGCCCAGAGCTTGACAGCCAGATCCTTGACGCCAGCCTTGGCCAGCATTGCCTTGGCCTTGGCCGGATCATAGGGGTAGCCCTTCACGGCCTTGTTGAAGCCCCACATGCTGGGCGGCAACAGCGTGGTCGCCGGCTGGCCCTGGCCCTGGTAGACGGCCTTGATGATGGCTTCCTTGTCGATGGCGTAATCCAGCGCCTTGCGGACGTCCGCGTTGTCGAACGGCTTCTGCTGAACGTTGTAAGACAACCAGCCGGCATTGAGGCCGCTTTCCTGGATGGCCGTCAGGTCCTTGTTCGCCTTGATCGAGGCAACATCGGCCGGGTTCGGGTACGCCATGACCTGGCAGTCACCGGCCAAGAGCGCCTGGAGACGCGCGGTCGCGTCGGTGTTGATCGAGAACACCAGGTTGTCGATCTTCACCTTACCGGCCCACCAGTCGGGATTGGCCTTGTAGCGGATATTGGCGTCCTTGGTGTAGTCGACGAAGATGAACGGGCCGGTGCCCACCGGCTTGTCGTTCATCTGCGCGCTGTTATTGGCCGCGGCGAGACTGTCGGCATATTCCTTCGAGACGATCTCGGCGAAGGGCATGGCCATGTCGGCGATGAACGGCGAGTTGGGCGTCTTAAGGTCGATCTCGACGGTGTTGTCGTCGATCTTCTTTACACCGGAGATCAGGTCGGGCAGCCCCATGTCGCCGAAGTAGGCGTAGGTCTGGGTCGAGTCGTACGGCTTGCCGTCGAGTTGACGCTGGAAGGAATAGACAACGTCGTCGGCGTTGAAATCGCGGGTCGGGGTAAACCAATCCGTGGTCTGCCACTTGACGCCCTTGCGGAGGTGGAACGTGTAGGTGAGACCATCCTTGGAGATGTCCCACTTCTCGGCCAGCGACGGCTGGACTTCGGTGGTGCCGAGCTTGAACTTCACGAGGCCTTCATAGGCCGCCAGCTGGACGTCCTGCGTGGTGCCATCTTCGTAGAAGCCGGGATCAAAGCCGCCAGGCGATCCCTCGGAGCAATAAACCAGAGTCTTGTCGGCAAAAGCACTGCCGGTCATCAGTGCGACGGCCGCTGCTGCGGTCAGCAGGGTGTGCGTCAATTTCATGATGGATGTCTCCCGAACATTATGCGCTCCGGGCATTTGGCGCCCCGAGCCTGGGGCGCAACAAAGCGTTTTTCGGCGGGGGGCGCAACGGGAATATTCGTCTACGGCCTTGCAGTTCAACGCGGTTTTCCGTGCGTTCCGACGATGCAATGGCCTTTGTCGGTATGCTAAGCGGTTGTGGTGTTTGACCAAATGGTCAATTGACGAACGAAGGAGACCCAGATGGCGGTTCGGGTGGCGATGACGACGCTGGTGGTCGACGACTACGACCGCGGGATCGCGTTCTACCGCGACGCCATTGGTCTCAAGCTTCTGGCCGATACGGACATGGGCGGCGGCAAGCGCTGGGTGGTGCTGAGCGGGCCGAGCGGCGGACGGCTGCTGCTGGCGAAGGCCGACAGGGAGGCGCAGCGGGCCGCGATGGGCAAACAGGCCGGGGGGCGCGTCGCGTTCTTTCTCGAGACCGACGACTTCGCCCGCGATCACGCAATGTTCATCGCCAAGGGTGTGCGCTTCGCCGAGGCGCCGCGACACGAGGCCTACGGATCGGTTGCGGTGTTCGAGGACCCGTTCGGAAACATATGGGACCTCATCGAGCCGAAGGGGTAAGCTTCCCAATACCGCGGTGGCGGCGCTAATCTCGCCGTCCCACCCTACGACTTCCCGGAGATCGACGATGACCACACGGCGCCTCGGACGCACCGAGCTTGTTATTGAACCGATGGTGTTCGGCTGCAACGTGCTCGGCTGGACGCTGGAGGAGGCCGAAGCGTTCAAGGTGCTCGACGCCTATGCGGGCGCGGGGCTGACGGCGTTCGACACATCCGACAGCTACGGCAAGGGCAAGTCCGAGACGATCCTCGGCAACTGGATGAAGGCGCGCGGCAACCGCGACACGGTGCTGGTGTTCACCAAGGTCGGCTCGGATATGGGCCAGGGCCATCGCGACCTCTCCGCGAAATGGATCGAGGCGGAAGTCGACAATTCGCTCCGCCGGCTGCAGACCGACCGGATCGACCTCTATCAGAGCCACTGGCCTGACCCGAACACGCCGCAGGAAGAGACGCTCGCGGCGTTCGACCGGCTGGTCGAGGGTGGCAAGGTGCGGTTCATCGGCAGCTCGAACCAGGACGGCAAGCTGCTGCAGCAGGCGCTCACCATTTCGCGGCAGGAAGGCATCGCCCGCTACGAAACGGTGCAGAACGAATACAATCTCTATGACCGCTCCGATTTCGAAGGGCCCGTGCAGGACATCTGCATCAGGGAAGAGGTGTCGGGGATCGGCTATTTCAGCCTGGCGCGGGGGTTCCTCGCCGGGAAGTATCGGGAGGCGTCGGACGCCGACAAGAGTCCGCGCGGCAAAGGCGCGGTGGACAAATATCTCAATGAGCGCGGCAAGCGGATTCTGGCGGCGCTCGACACGGTCGCCAAGCGCGTCAACGCCAAGCCGGCAGAGGTGGCGCTGGCCTGGATCAACGCACAGCCGGGCGTTGGTGCGCCGATCGCCTCGGCGACGAGTGTCGAGCAGGTGGCAAGCCTCGTGAGGGGGGCGCGGCTGACGCTGGCGGCGGAGGATGTGCGGGAGTTGACGGAGGCGGGGCGCTAGGACGGGAGGGCCGCGCCGGGTTACCGGGCTCCCCCCCACCCTTGATCCCTCCTCGCATGGGGAGGGAGAGGACTTCGCGCTTGGTTCAGCCTGCGACGGTTCCGAACAGCGCGCCGACGCCGGCGGTGACGGCCATAGCGAGGGCGCCCCAGAAGGTGACGCGCAGCGCACCTTTCCAGAGCGGGGCGCCGCCGATCTGGGCGCCGACCGCGCCGAGGACGATCAGCACGATCAGCGACACGACGACGACCGCCGGTGCAATGGTTGCGCCGCTGGTCACGAAGGCGGCGATCAGCGGCAGCGCGGCGCCGGCGGTGAAAGTCAGGGCGGAGGTGAACGCCGCCTGGATCGGGTTGGCGGAACTGACTTCAGTAATGCCGAGCTCGTCGCGGGCATGAGCGCCAAGGGCATCCTTCTCCATCAGTTGGCGAGCGACGGAATGGGCCGTCTGCGGGTCGATGCCGCGGCGTTCGTAGATGGTCGCCAGTTCCTCGAGTTCGTCGTCCCAGTGGGTTTCGAGTTCGGATTTCTCGCGGGCAAGATCGGCCCGCTCGGTATCGGTCTGCGAGCTGACGGAAACGTATTCGCCGGCCGCCATCGACATGGCGCCGGCGACGAGCCCGGCGAGCCCGGCAAGCACCACCGGCTGGTGCGCGGCGCCGGAGCTGGCGACGCCGACGAGGATCGAGGCGACCGAGACGATGCCGTCATTGGCGCCGAGCACGGCGGCGCGCAACCAGCCGATACGGTGCACCAGATGCATCTCGGGATGGATGGAGGGCGAGTCCTCAGGCGACAAGATAGCCCCCGTCGACCGGGAGCACGGCGCCAGTGATGTAGGCGGCAAGTGGCGAGCAGAGAAAGAGCGCGGCCGGCGCGACGTCGGCGGGGGTGCCCCAGCGGCCGAGCGGCATCCGCGACAACAGTTCGGCATTGCGGGCCGGGTTGGCGCGCGGCACTTCGGTCATGGCGGTTTCGATCCAGCCCGGGGCCAACGCGTTGACGCGGACGTTCTCCTTGGCGAAGGCCACCGCCAGCGATTTGACGAGACCGACGACGCCGGACTTGCTGGCGGTATAGGCGGGGGCGTGCGGAGCGCCGAAATACGAGAACATCGAGCCGATGCCGAGAAGAGCGCCGCCGGCCAATTTGGGGCGGAAGGCCACGGCGACGCGCATCAGGCCGGTGAGGTTGATGTCGATGGCGGTCTCGAAGCCTTCAAGGGTCCACTCGGCGGCGCGGAGATTGACGCCGGCGGTATCGACAAGGGCAGCGACGGTCGAGAACTGCGCGGCGTAAGCAGCGATGGCGGCGGCATCGCGGATGTCGAGTTGCTGGAACGCGATTTTGGACTTTGGCGCGGCGGCGGTCTCGGCATCGGTCGCGCCGGTGGCGTGGACGATGGCGCCAGCGTCATGGAAGGCGGTGGCGATGGCCAGGCCGATGCCCGAGGTGCCACCGATGACGATGACGGTTTTGGCGCTGTAGAATTGGGAGGCCCAGTGGGTCAATGCTTCATTCCTCGTCTCTTCAACCCCCACCCCTGACCCCTCCTCCGCAAGGGGGAGGGAGACACGAACATCAGCGCACAAACTGCTCGACGTAGTCGGCGCCAAGGCCGACGGAGACATAGTGGCGGCGGCACATGTCGATCTTGGTGAAGACGTCCTCGAAGCCGATCTGTTTGTTGTCGGTGTCGAGATAGACCATGCAGCCGGAGATGTTGAAGAAGGTGATCATCTCGGGGCAGTCCTCGGGGACGGTCAGGGTGTGAATCTCGCCGGGCGGCTCGAAGACATAGGAGCCGGTCTCGGCCACCCAGTCGTGCTCGAGATAGTGCCAACGACCCTTGATGACGTAGCCGTGCACCGGCGCCGGATGGAGATGCCGGCTGAGGATGCCGGCGCGACGGACGCGGAGCAGGTTGCACCATTGGCCCTGCACGGTGTTGAGCAGCAGCGGACGGAACCAGACGCCATCGGCCTGCGGCACCCAGACGCGCTCGTCGTCGGGGACCGCCAGGATCTGCGCTTCCTTGGCGGCGAGCGGGTGGGCGGAACCGTTGAGGGTGTCGTACATCTAAGCCTGCCTTTGCCCGACCATGTCGACGACATCGCCGAGGCGGTCGAAATCGGAGGGGAGATTGTAGGCCTGGGCGGACAAGCGCAACCAGAGCGTACCGGAGACCTCCATCACGGGGATGTCGCAGCCGAGATCGAGGAAGATGGCGCGGAGGTCGAGCGCGCGTTTGTCTGTTGCCGGGCCGGAGAACGGCAGCGCCACGAGCGTCATGGCGGCGTGGAGCTCGGGCGGCGCGGCGAGACGGGTACCGAAGCGGGTCGCGAGTTTTTGCGCGGCGGCGCGGGCCAGCGCGGCATTGGCGGCCATCAGCGCCGGACCGCCGAGCCGGGCGTGGAAGGCGATGGCGTCGGGCAGGACCAATGCGGCAGTCCAGTCGCGGGTGCCGGTCCAGTCGAACTCGGCGAGGAAGCCGCTGCCGTAACCATGCGAAATGATGGTGGGATGGAGGTCGGCCTGGCGTTCGGGGGCGGCCCAGAGGAAGCCGGCGCCCTTGGCGCCCATCCACCATTTGTGGCCGTTCCCGACATAGTAGTCGGCGCCGAGGGTGCTCAAATCGACCGGCACCTGGCCAGGACCGTGCGCGCCGTCGACCAGCACCAGGACGCCGGCGGCGCGACAGACCGCGACGATTTCGGCGAGCGGCAGAACCAAGGCGCTCGGCGACGTCACATGATCGACGATGACGAGGCGGGTGCGTGGCGTCAGGGCGTTGGCGAAGGCGGCGACGAGGCCGGCGGCGGTCGAGTCGGGGAACGGTAGTTCGGCGGTGGTCAGCACTGCGCCGGTGCGTGTGCAGATGTGGCGGGCGGTCTTGAGGACCGCGCCGTAGACGTGGGAATGGACCAAAATCTCATCGCCCGGCGCAAAGGTGAGTGAGGCAAGGACGGCGTTGACCGCAGCGGTGGCGTTGTCGACCAGCGCGATGTCCTCGCCGCGGGCGCCGATGGCGGTGCCGACCGCGGCCGCCGCAGCGCGGATGGCATCGGGCAGAGTGCGGGCCATGAAGGCGGTGGGCGCGGCTTCCATGCGGCGGCGCCACTCAGTCTGCGCCGCCAGCACCTCGAGCGGGGTCGCGCCGTAGGAGCCGTGGTTGACGATCAACTGCGAATAGTCGAGGCCCCAAAGGGCCCGCACGGCATCGGTGTGCGGAACGGGATCGGTCACTGGACGAATATCTCCGATGCCGGACTCGTCAACGAAGAGCGGCGAGCGCAAAAGGCGGGCAGAGAGTTAGCCGGTTTCGGGCCGGGGAGAAAGACGTGACGACGACCAGTTATGCGGCCCCGGTGGCCAGCACGGCGCAGCGCACCAGCTTTGCGATCATCTTCGCCGTGGCGTTCTGCCACGGCATCAACGACATCATGCAGTCGCTGCTGACGGCGATCTATCCGATCCTCAAAGACAGCTACGGCCTCGACTACATCCAGCTCGGCCTGCTGACGCTGACCTTCCAGTGCACGGCGTCGCTGCTGCAGCCGCTGATCGGCATCTACACCGACAAGCGGCCTTTGCCCTATTCGATCGCGACCGGCATGGCGTTCACGCTGGTCGGGCTGATCGTCCTCGGCTTTGCGCACGATTATTGGCTGCTGCTCGCCGGTTCGGCGCTGATCGGGTTCGGCTCGGCCGTGTTCCATCCCGAGAGCTCGCGGGTGGCGCGGCTTGCCTCGGGTGGCCGGCACGGCTTTGCGCAATCGACGTTTCAGGTGGGCGGCAACACCGGGCAGGCGATCGGGCCGCTGCTGGCGGCGTTCGTGGTCCTGCCGCATGGGCAGACCTCGATCGCCTGGTTCGCGCTGGCGGCGCTTTGCGGCATGCTGGTGCTGAGTTGGGTGGGGCGGTGGTACGCGGAGCATATGCGGGCGGCGGCGAAGCGGCCGGCGGCAAGCACGGCGCTGCCGTTCGACCGGCGGACGACGGTGATCGCGCTCACGGTGCTGACGCTCCTGACGTTCACCAAGAACATCTACATGGCGGGCATCGGCAACTATTTCACCTTCTACCTGATCCACAAATTCGGCCTCGACGTGCAGACCAGCCAGCTGATGCTGTTCCTGTTCCTCGGCGCTTCGGCGTTCGGGGTGTTCCTCGGCGGCCCGATCGGCGACCGCTATGGCGCCAAGGTGGTGATCTGGCTCTCGATCCTCGGCGCCCTGCCCTTCGCACTGGTGCTGCCTTATGCCGACTTCACCTGGACGATGATCCTCATCGTCATCATTGGAATCGTGTTCTCGTCGTGCTTCTCGGCGATCGTGGTATTCGCGCAGGAGTTGGTGCCGGGACGGGTCGGGATGGTGGCGGGGATCTTCTTCGGCTTTGCGTTCGGTATCGGCGGCATCGCGGCCGCGGCGCTCGGGGCGCTGGCCGACGTCAAGGGCATCGACTACGTGTTCCAGGTGACGAGTTATCTGCCGCTGCTCGGGCTGCTGACGGTGTTCTTGCCGGATATGAAGCGGACAGCCCTAGCTCAGTCATAGGCGCCTGGGGCCGCCCCCTTCCGTCGCCTCCGGCGACACCTTCCCCCGTGAACGGGGGAAGGAATCCCGACTGCTAGCGCACCAAGATAGCGCGGAAATCGTTGACGTTGGTCCCGGTGGGGCCGGTGACCAGGAGGTCGCCGATGGCGTTGAAGGCGGTGTAGGCGTCATTGTTGGCGAGGGCGACGCGGGGGTCGATGCCGGCGGCGCGCATGCGGCTCGCGGTGGTGCCGTCGGCCACAGCGCCGGCATTGTTCTCGGAGCCATCGATGCCGTCGGTATCGGCGGCAAGCGCAGTGATGCCATCATTGCCCTCGATGGCGATGGCGAAGGCGAGGAGGAATTCGGCGTTGCGGCCGCCTTTGCCCGTGCCCCGCACCGTGACGGTGGTTTCGCCGCCCGAGAGCAGCAGGGCCGGACGGCGGAACGGGCGGTCGCGGAGATCGACTTCCTTGGCGAGGGCGGCCAGCACCAGAGCAACGTCGCGGGACTCACCCTCGACGGCATCGGAGAGAATGTGAGCGGCGATGCCCCGTTGCGCCGCGCGCTGGGCCGCCGCCTCGAGCGAGAGGGCAGAGGAAGCGATGATGCGAACGCTGTTCTGCTGGAGGCGCGGATCGTCGGGCCGGGGCGGGATATTGTCGTTGCCGGCGAGCAGGTCCATGGCGGCCGGCGGCAAAGCGAGGCCGTGCAGGGCGACGAGGTGACGGACCTCGGCGCGGGAGCTCGAAATCGGCACGGTCGGGCCGGAAGCGACGAGAGCGGGATCGTCGCCCGGCACGTCGGAGACGATGAGGGTCGCGACGCGGGCCGGCGACGCAAGCGCTGCGAGGCGGCCGCCCTTGATGGAAGAGACCTCGTTGCGAATGAGGTTCATGACGCTGATCGGCAGGCCCGAGGCCAGCAGTGTGCGGGTCACTCCCTGTTCGTCCTCGAAGGTGAGGCCTGGTCCCGGCGCCGGTAGGAGTGCCGAGCCGCCGCCGGAGATCAGCGCCACGACGAGATCGTCATGGCCGAGGCCGTGCACTTTGCTCATCATCCGGCGGGCGGCGAGGAAGCCGGCTTCGTCGGGCACCGGGTGGCTGGCCTCGACGATCTCGATGCGGTCGGTGGGGGCGGCGTAGCCGTAGCGGGTGACGACGAGGCCATCGACCGGCTGGCCCCAGGCGCGCTCGAAGGCGCGCGCCATCTGGGCCGAGGCCTTGCCGGCGCCGATGACGATGGTGCGGCCGCGCGGACGTTCCGGCAGGTTGGCGGCGATCGCGCGCGCCGGATCGGCGGCCGCCACGGCGGCCCGGAACAGGTCTTCGAGAAGTTCGCGGTCCATCACCCCTCCCCAAGCCCCGTCATGTCGACACAGGGGGGCGCCGAACACAAGCCGGGCTTGTCATGCGGCCGACACACAGGGCAGGTAGCGCACGGAAATTGGTGCGGGACCGGCGAGCATGCCCGAGCGTTTTGCGATCTATTTTGCTCCGGCGACGGGCTCTGCGCTGGCCGAGCGGGCCGGGGCGTGGCTGGCGCGGCCGGAACTCGGCGCGCTGACGGTTTCGGCGCGACGCTATGGGTTTCACGCGACGCTGAAGGCGCCGATGGAGCTGCCGGCGGGAACCAGCCGGGCGGGATTTGCGGCGGCGCTGGCGGCGTTTGCGGGGCGGACGGCGCCGGTGGCGCTGGGGCGGCTGACGGCGCGGCTGCTGGACGGATTCCTGGCGTTGACGCCGGTGCCGCAGCCGCCGACGGTGACGGAGTTTGCCGCCAAGGTGGTCCAGGATTTCGAGGATTTCCGGGCGCCGCTCGGCGCCGACGAGCGGGCGCGGCGGCTCAAAGCGCCGCTCAGCCCGCGGCAGATCGAGCTGGTCGATCGGTATGGGTACCCATACGTGCTCGAGGAATTCCTGTTCCACATGACGCTCACCGACCGGCTGCCGCCGGAGCGGCAGGAGGAATTGGTGGGTGAAGCGCGCGGCTGGTTCGCCGACGCGCTGGCGGAGCCGATCCGGCTTGACCGGCTCGTGCTTTTCCGTGAACCAGAGCCGGGAGCGGCATTCGTCCGCCTCGACGATTATGTGCTGAAGGGCACCGAGAAATGACCGAGACTGTGTTCAGCAATGCGAAGCTGGTGCTGCCCAACGAGGTGGTGCTTGGGAGCGTGCGCGCCGAGAACGGCGCCATCACCGCGATCAACACGGGAGCGGGCGATGTCGGCGAGGATATGGCCGGCGACTATTTGATCCCCGGCCTCATCGAGCTTCACACCGACCAGTTCGAGAACCACTACCGGCCGCGGCCGGGAGTGTTCTGGAACACCCTTGGGGCACTGCAGGCGCACGACGTGCAGATTGCCGGTTCGGGCATCACCACAGTGTTCGACGCGGTGCGCATTGGCGCCGATCCCGAGATGCCGGGGATGGCCGAGCATGTGCAGGTCATGGTCGACGCGATCGCGACCGGCGTCGGCGACGGGCGGCTCAGGGCAGACCATCTGATCCATTTGCGCTGCGAGCTGCCGACGCCGGACGTGGTCGACGATTTCGAGCGCTTCTGCGGGTTGCCGCTGGTCAAGCTCGCCTCGGTGATGGACCACACGCCGGGGCAGCGGCAGTACCAGACGCTGGGCGGCTATGTACAATATTACAAAAGCAAGCTGAACCTGAGCGATGCCGAGATGGAGCAGTTCATCGCCGACCGCCAGGCAGAGGGCGAGCGCTACTCGGCCAGCAACCGCGCGGCGATCCTGAAGCGCGGGCACGAGATCGGGATCGCCTTCGCGAGCCACGACGACGCGACGGAAGAACATGTCGAGGAATCGCTGCGCGATGGCGTCGACATTGCCGAGTTTCCGACGACGCTGGTGGCGGCGGAAGCCTCGCACAAGGCGGGGCTCGCGGTGCTGATGGGCGCCCCCAATGTGGTGCGCGGCGGCTCGCACTCGGGCAACATCGCCGCCGCCGACCTGGCCCGAGAGGGCTGTCTCGACGTGCTGAGCTCGGATTACGTGCCGGGCGCGCTGCTGCTTGCGGCGTTCATGCTGCCGGGGATCGCCGAGAATATCCAGCTCTCGGACGCGATCCGCATGGTGTCGTCGCGGCCGGCGAAGGCAGCTCATTTGAGCGACCGCGGCGAGATCGCGGTCGGCAAGCGGGCCGATCTGGTGCGGGTCCGCATGCATGGCGATATGCCGGTGGTGAAAGGCGTCTGGCGGCAGGGCCAGCGCGTCAGCTGATGGCCGCGGCCGGCCGACTGGTGCTGGTCGTCGGCCCCTCCGGTGCCGGCAAGGATACGCTGATTGCGGCGGCAAAGGCCGCACTGGCGGACGATCCGCGCTATGCGTTTCCGCGGCGGGTGGTGACGCGGGAAGCCGTGGCGGAGCTGGAAGATCACGAATCCGTGAACGCCAAGGAGTTCGCCCGGCGCAAGGCTTTGGGGGCCTATGCGCTGAGCTGGGAGGCGCATGGGCTGGCCTACGGGCTGCCGGCGAGCCTCCGGGACGATATCGCGGCCGGCCGAATCGTGGTGGTCAACGGCTCGCGGGCGATGACGAAGGCGGCCGCCGCGATGTTTCCCCGGACTGCGATCCTCCTGATCGAGGCGACGCCCGAAGTGCGGGCGAGGCGGCTCGCGGGACGGGGGCGCGAAACCGAGGCGGAGATCGCGGCGCGGCTTGGGCGAGAGGTGCCCGATACGCAGGCCGGCGCCATCCGGATCGACAATTCCGGGGCGCTCGAAGAGGGCGCCAGCCGGTTTCTCAAGGCGCTGAGGGTCTTGGCCTCCGATTGAACCTTTCGGTTCGAACGGCGTTCCTGCCCGAAATGCGTCATCTTGAGGGGCTTACTGATGAGCAGGAACGGGCTTTATGCACTGGTCGGCGCTCTGACCCTCGTGGTCGTCGCGTTGATCGGCTATGTGGTTTACGATCAGTCGCAGAAACCGCAACTGGCGATCACGGTCGACAAGGGCGGCATACAGGTAAATGGCCATGGCTGAAGACTTCGCCGAAGGTCTGGTGCTCGATGCGCTGGTCCGTCAGTTGGACGAACAGGGACAGGGCGGACTGCCGAACGGCGATCCAGCCCGGCTGACGGCGTATCCGATCAAGGGTACGATTGACGTTGTGGCCCTTGCCGAGGCAGTGGAAAATGCGCTACGCGGCAGCGCCCAATATGACGACGGCAAAGCGCCGGCGGAATTAAACGCCGCCAATGACGGATGACAACAAACTGGCTGTTCAGCAGGGAAGCGGCCAAGCGTCAGGCATGATCGACAACACTCTTCCCGATCAACTCACCTCAAACAAAGGGTCAACCCTATGAACCGCAATACCTGGATCATCATCATCGTGGCCGTGATCGTCATCATCGGCCTTATCTGGATTTTCAACCGTGGCACTCCGACCCCGGTCGCGCCCGTGACGCCGGTTTCGTCGAGCTCGGCCGCTCCGTCGTCGTCGGAAGCCGCCCCGATGGCGCCGTCCTCGTCGGAAGCTGCGCCGATGGCCGCCTCGTCGTCGGCGGAACCCGCGCCGATGGCCGCTTCGTCATCGGAAGCCGCCCCGATGGCTGCGTCGTCGTCGGAAGCGACCCCGATGACCGCCTCGTCCTCGTCGGCCGGCTAAGCCA
>CAZNAE010000034.1:0-12267 GCA_964570695.1 uncultured Devosia sp. | reverse complement strand
TCGTCGTCGGAAGCGACCCCGATGACCGCCTCGTCCTCGTCGGCCGGCTAAGCCAGCCACGCGATCTAACGAAAACCCCCGCCTCGCGGCGGGGGTTTTTGTTTGCCCGGAATTCGGCGGCGGCGGCTTATTCGGCTGGAGTGCGTTCGGGCTGGCTGGAATGCCGGGCCGTCTCGGCGATTCTGCGCCGCTCGCGGAAGCTGCCCCATTGCTGGTCGATCAGCACGCCGATGAGAATGACGCCACCCATGACGGCGAAGTTGAGCGAAGACGGGATGCCCAGGAGGTTGACGAGGTTCTGCAGCTCCTGGAGCAGCACGACGCCGAGCACGGCACCGATGATCGAGCCTTCGCCGCCGCGCAGCGAGAAGCCGCCGAGCACCGCCGCCGCGATGGCATAGAGCTCATAGAAATTGCCGTGCGAGGCCGGCGAGATCGAGCGGGTGTACATGGCGAAGTAGATTGCCGAGAGGATGGTCAGAACCTGGCAGATCACATAGGCGGCGATGATCACCCGGGTCGTCTTGATGCCCGAGAAGCGCGCCGCCTCCTCATTCTTGCCCACCGCATAGAGGTAGCGGCCAAACACCGAGCGGTGCACCACGACCCACATGATGATGGCGACGATGACCAGCGCGATAAAGGAGTTCGGCACACCGAAGCTGCGGCCAGCCGTGATGAATTCGAGGTCGGGGAAGTTCTGGCCGAAGCCGAAGCCGGCGGTCGAATCCTGGGTGTAGAAGCGAGCGACGCCGCGATAGATCAAGAGGCCGCAGAGCGTGACGATGAACGGCTGCATCTTGAGCTTGGTGATGAGCAGGCCGTGGACGAGGCCGATCACCAATGAGAGCACCAGCATCAAGACGACCGCGAGCGGCCATGGCACGTTCTGGTTGGCGATGAAATCGACGAACAGCACGCCGACCAGCGCGATCACCGAGCCGACCGAGAGCTCAATGCCGCCGGTGAGAATGACTACCGCCTGGCCGAGCGCGGACAGGCCGAACATCCCCACCAGATTGGCGGTGTTGGCGATGTTGATCGGCAACAGGAAGCGCGGATTGATCAACGTGACGACGGCGCCGACGACAATGATCAGAATGAACAGCCCGAGATCTTTTTTGTTCACGGCGTCTTCCCCTCGCCCAATTTCTTGCCGACGGCCAGTTGCAGGACATTCTCCTCGGAGAATTGCGGCCGGTCGAGAAATCCCGAAATGCGGCCCTCGTGCATGACGGCGATGCGATCGGAGACGCCGATGACTTCTTCCATGTCGCTCGAGATCATGAAGACGGCGACGCCGGCATCGGCCAGGGCGCGCATCAGCTTATAGATCTCGGCCTTGGCGCCGATGTCGATGCCGCGTGTCGGCTCGTCGAGGATCATGACCTTGGGCTGCATGGCGAGCCACTTGGCCAGCACCACCTTCTGCTGGTTGCCGCCCGACAGCGCGCCGGTGAGCGTTTTGACCTGCGGCACCTTGATGCCGAGGTTGCGGCGCTGCGTCTCGGCGGTCTTGGTTTCCTTGGCGGTCGAGACCATGAACGCGTCAGCGTGCCTGGGCAGATCGGGCAGCGAGATGTTCTGGAAGATCGGCAGATCGAGCAGCACGCCGGCACCTTTGCGGTCTTCCGGGACGAGGAAGATGCCGCGGTCGACAGCTTGCGAGGGATGGGTCGGGCGAAACTTCTCGCCATTGAGTTCGAAGTGCCCGCCATAGATGGGGTCGATGCCGAACATGGCGCGCGCCAGCTCGGTGCGGCCGGAGCCGACGAGGCCGGCGAGCCCGAGGATTTCGCCATTGCGCAGCTCGAGGCTGACCGGCTGGCCCGGATAGGTCGAGGTACGCACGTCGACCGCCGACAGCGCGACAGCGCCCGGCGCGCGCCCGGCAACCGAGGCTTGCGCCGTGATGTCACGTCCGATCATCAGCTTGACCATTCGCTCGTGTTCGATCTCGGAGCGATCGAGCGTGCCGGCGAGGGTACCGTCGCGCAGGACGACAACGCGGTCCGCGGCCTGGGCAATCTCATGCAGGCGATGCGAGATGAAGATGACGGCGATGCCCTGGGCCTTGAGGCCGGCGATCACCTCAAGGAGCTTTGCCGTCTCCGAGAGCGGCAGACTAGAAGTCGGCTCGTCGAGAATGACGAGGCGGGCATCGACCGACAGGGCCTTGGCGATCTCGACCATCTGACGCTGGGCCAGCGACAAGGCCGCGACCGGCGTCGAGGCAGCGAAGTTGGCGCCGACGCGCTTCAGCAGCGGGGCGACCATCTCGTGCTGCTTGCGCTCGTCGACAAGGCGAAGGATGCCGCCGGTTTTCGGTTCGCGCCCGATATAGATGTTGGCGGCGACATCGAGGTTGTCGAAAAGATTGAGCTCCTGATGCACGAAGGCGATGCCGGCCTTCATGCTGTCGGCGACGCTGAGCGACGGGCGCTCGACGCTGTCGATGGTGATCGTGCCGGCATCGGGTTGGAGCACGCCGCCGAGAATCTTCATCAGCGTCGATTTGCCGGCGCCATTTTCGCCGACCAGGCCGATGACTTCACCGGGCCTGACGCTCATCGAAAAACCGGACAGCGCCACCACACCGGGGTAAGCCTTGCGGATACCGGCGAGACTCAGGAAAGGCTCTGAGGGAGCCTGCGCGACAGCGGCGGCACTGGTCATCTGAACTCAAAGAGTAAGCTCGGCGGATTCGGGCGGCAAGCGATGATCGCTGCCGCCCGACCGGGAGAAGTCCGGCCCCGCCCTAAGGGGCGGAACCTGAGTCGTTGGGACTTACTTGCCCGACAGCGCTTTGAGATTGGCGGCGTAGGCGTCGATGTCATCCTTGTAGAGAATCTTGGTCGGGATGATCAGCTGACCATTCGCCGGGATGCCCGACTTGTCGCCCTTGAGGTAGGCGGCCATCAGCTTGAAGCCCTGGTAGGCCCACTCGAACGGCTGCTGCACGACGGTACCGGCAATGGTGCCTTCCTTGACTCCGCCCAGCGTGATCGGATCATCGTCGAAGCCGACGACAGTGATCGAACCGAGCTTGCCGGCATCCTTCAGCGCCTCGTAAATGCGGGGCGTGTTGTAGGAGTAGAAACCGACCATGCAGTTGATGTCCGGGTTGGCAGCCAGCACGTCGGAGACGTTGGCCTTGGCACGGGTCTGGTCGATGCCGTCGCCCTTGGTGTCGACGAGCGTGATGTTGGTGCCCTTCAGACCGTCAACGAAGCCCTGAGCGCGCTCCTTGTAGTTGGCGGCGTCGAGCAGACCGACGAAGCCCATGCACTTGGCGCCGTTCGGCATCGCCTTCTTGGCGATCTCAGCGGCCTGACCACCGGCCAGCACGTTGGACGAGCCGATATAGGCAATACGCTTGCTCTGAGGGGCGTCGGAGTCAGTGGTGAAGAGCGCCGTCTCCCCGGCGATCTTGTCGAGCACGTCGGTGGCCTTCGGATCGACGGCCGAAACCATGATCGCCTTGACGCCGGCCGTAGCCAGGTTGTCCATCAGCGACTGCTGGTTCGCGACCGACGACTGGTCGGGATATTTGAACACGAGCGTGTAGTCGGGCAGCTCGCCCTGGGCCTTCTTCATGCCAGCCTCGGCGGCCTTCCAGAAGTCGGAAGCGCCGTTGGCGACGAACGCCAATTGCGGCTTGTCCTGCGCCATTACCGGCGTAGACAGCATCACGCTGGCTGCCAAAACGGCAACCGTCGACAGTAGGTATTTCATGGATAGTCCTCCCTTGTACCTGCTCCTCGCAGGGATGTCCTCGTGCGCCCCACCCTCACTGGGGAACGGTGTTGTCGTGCTCCTCAGCCGCGGCAACGCACCTTTCTAATAAATCATACTTTTCGGCGCAAAGTAAACGCCGGACTGACTCTGTTTCCCAGCCGGAGGCTCACTCAAACCGCCAACCGGGATCTCAAGTTATTCATATTAGTAATAATTGGTCAAGCGGACTGCCAATGACACTCGGCCAAATATGGGACCTTGACGCCTGACATGGGCGTCTGGCTAATATTATTAGTAGTGCACTATGAGGCGCGCGACTCGCGCGGCGGGAAACACAAAATCGTGCTCGGCGATGCATCGCAGAAGACGCCGAGACGGGCGCCGCTGGCCCGCCGCCGGGTGACCATGACGGACGTAGCGCGGGAGGCCGGGTGCTCGCAGGCGACCGTGTCATTCGTCCTCAACCGCAACGACAGCATCAAGATTTCGCAGCAGACGCGCGACCGTGTGTATGCCGCGGCGCGGAGCCTCGGCTACTCGCCGGCCAACATTCCGGCGGTCTCCGAGGAAGATACGCTTGGCACCAATTCGGTGATCGGCTTTGCGGTCGACCAGCTCTCGACCAGCCCCGAAGCGATCGTTGCGATCGAGGGCGCACGACAAGCCTCGTGGGGCGCTGGGAACATCATTCTAGTCGCGCAGACGCAGTCCGATCCGGAAATGGAGCCCAAGACGCTCGAGGCGATCACCGGGCGCAATGTGTCGGCGCTGATCTACATGACGATCTTCACGCGCGAAATCACGCCGCCGAGGATGCTGTACGAGCTTCCGATCCCGGTGATCCTGCTCAACTGCTACAGCACCGATCACGCCTTCCCGGCGGTGGTGCCGAGCGAAATCGCCGGCGGCCAGACGGCGACGGAACATTTGATCCGCAACGGTCATACGCGGATCGGCACCATCATGGGCGAAGCCTTCATGTCGGGCGCGCAGGACAGGCTTAAGGGCTACCGCCGGGCGCTGGCGACCGCCGATATTCCATTTGATCCCGAACTGGTGATGGACGGCAACTGGTCGGCAAGTGCCGGCTACGATGCGACGGTCAAGCTGCTGAAGCTGAAACAGCGGCCGACTGCGATCTTCTGCCAGAACGACCGCATGGCCATTGGGTGCTACGAGGCGCTGAAGGAGGCGGGGCTGCGCATTCCTGAGGACATGTCGGTAGTGGGTTATGACGACGAGGAAATCTCGCGGCACCTGCACCCGCGGCTGACCACCTCAATCCTGCCGCACCGGGCGATGGGGCAATGGGCGATCGAGCAGCTAGAGGCGCGCGCCGGCAAGCGCGACCGCTATCCGGTCACCAAGCTCGAATGCGCGCTGGTCGAACGGGATTCGGTCGCGCCGCTAAAACCGAAGCGGGCCAGGACCGGTCACTCCTGAGGTTCGGCGTGGATCGCGGCGCCGATCGCGAGGCGCGCCTCTTCCACCGAGTCGTAAGTCTG
This sequence comes from uncultured Devosia sp., assembly GCA_964570695.1. GTDB lineage: Bacteria > Pseudomonadota > Alphaproteobacteria > Rhizobiales > Devosiaceae > Devosia_A. The sequence continues at coordinate 7,024 of CAZNAE010000034.1, read as the reverse complement.
GCCGTCGAGTGCGAAGGCTGAATAGCGGACCGCCAGAAACCGGTAGCCCTCATCGGATGGGATGACGACGCCAAGCGGCTCGCCGTCGACCTCGATGGTGACGGGCTTGGTGGATGGGGGCGGCGAAATCGTCTGTTGTTGCATGGGAAATGCCTCCAACGGCGCCGTAGGCCGGCGGCCGGGGTGTTAGCTGAACTGTGAGACGCGAGAGTGACGGGTCGGCTGACCCAGGGTTCACATTCGCCAGTTACGGGAACACCATTTAGGGGCGTGTACGCGTTTGGCTTGAATCCCGGCGCGGGGGTCGATGCGATCAAATCGAATCATTGGTTCGTCCCTTTCCGGTTTGGGCAGTGAGCCCGGCGCCAAACACTGGCTGAGGAGGTAGGCATCGATGCCCGTTCCACAAGCCGCTCCGTGACGAATTAATTCGCCACGTCAAGTTCATAGGCCGATTTGGCATACTTCGCAAACCAGACGTTTGTCGGAAATCGCCTAGCGGCGAACGATCCTGCTAAGATCTTCTGGGTTCGCGCCAATTGTCGCGTGCGCCGCGACGACACGTTGGCTTGAAATCGATTGCTTCATCTGTTGAGGTGGCGGTTGCAGCGTCACCTGCCGACAGGTGGCCATCAGAGCCGCCGCGGGACCGTGTGGGACGGCCGGGCGCTGCCAAGGAGGTCTGGGAGTGTCCGAACTCGAACCGCGGGGCAAACCGCGGGTCAAGCGTGGCGTGCCGCGATCCGGCAAGCCCACTCTGCGCACGATCGCCGAGATGACGGGGCTCGCCATCACGACGATCTCGCGCGCCCTCAACAATGCGCCAGAACTCAGCGCCGAGACGCGCGAGCGGGTGCAGAAGATCGCTGCCGAGATCGGCTATGTGCCGGACCGCACGGCGCTGCGGCTGAAGACCGGGCGCACGCACGTCATCAGCCTGATCCTCGACCCGCACGACGAAATCCTGAATTTCAGCCAGTCGCTGGTGAGCGGGCTCAGCGCCGCGTTCCGCGGCACCCCGTATCATCTGGTGATCACGCCAAGCTTCCGCGGTGCCTCGCCGCTCGACCCGATCAACTACATCCTCAGCAACAAGATGGCCGATGGCGTCATCTTCTCGCGCACCGAGCCGAACGATGCCCGGGTGCGACTGCTGCTCGATGCGGACTTCCCGTTCGTCAGCCACGGCCGCACCGAGATCGAGACACCCCACCCCTATGTCGACTACGACAATTTCACCTTCGCCTACGAGGCAGTGAAACGGCTGCACTCGAAGGGCCGCAAGCATGTGTCGATGATCTCCGCTAATCCGCGCTTCAGCTTCGGCAGGCATATGCGCGACGGGCTGATGACGGCGGCGCGCGAGACCGGGATGAGCTACGAGCTCGAGACCCGCGTGACGCTCGACGATCCGGCGGAGGCGCTGCGCGAGGCGACGCTGGCGCGGATCGTCCAGGGCAAAGCGCCGGACGCCTATGTGTGCCCCGGCGATGCGGTGGCGCTGGCGGTGATCGCCGGGATCGTCGATGCGGGCCAGCAGGTGGGCGTCGATGCCGACATCGTGACCAAGCAGATGTCGGGCATTTTCTCGCTGGTGCGGCCGAAGGTTGACGTGATCAGCGAGGACATTGCGCTCGCAGGGTTGCAGCTGGGCGAGCTGCTGCTGAAGCGGATCAAGGGCGAGCCGATCGGGGCGCTGCAGATTTTGCAGGTGCCGGAAATTCCGTTCTAGTCGTTCATCCCTCGATCGTTTCGCGGATAGTTTCAAGTTCCAGCCACTCGTCCTCGGCTTTCGCCTTGGCGGTTTCGGCCGCGGTGAGTTTGGCGGAGGCATCGGCGAAGGCTTTGGGATCGCGGGCGTAGAGCTTTGGGTCGGCGAGCAGCGCGTTGAGGCGAGCGATCTCGGCAGTGTGCCCGGCGATCTGCCTGGGCAGCGTGTCGAGGGCGTGCTTCTGCTTGAAGGAGAGCTTGGCTTTGGGCTGGGCGATGGCGGCCATGGCAACAGTGCGACCGCCGCGAGCGACCTTCGCCGGCGCCTCTGGGGCGGTAACACCGAAGCCGCGCTGGGCGACCATGTCGGAATAGCCGCCGGCATATTCGGTCCATACCCCCTCGCCCTCCGCGACGACAACGGAGGTGGCGACGCGGTCGAGGAAGTCGCGGTCGTGGCTGACCACCAATACCGTGCCGGGATAGTCGCTCAGCATTTCCTCGAGCAGATCGAGGGTTTCGAGATCGAGGTCGTTGGTGGGCTCGTCGAGGACGAGGAAGTTCGACGGCAGCGCCAGGGCACGCGCCAGCGCCAGGCGGCCGCGCTCGCCGCCAGACAGCTTCTCGACCACGGTGCGGGCCTGTTCGGGGGTGAACAGGAAGTCCTTCATGTAGCCCATGACGTGCTTGGGCACGCCGTTGATGATGAGCGTATCTGAGCCGCCGCGGGTCAGCGCCTCCTTCAGCGTCGAAGTCGGATCGAGCTTGGCGCGGCGCTGGTCAAGGCTCGCGACTTCGAGATTGGAGCCGAGCCGAACGCGGCCGGAATCCGGCGACAGTTCGCCGGTCAGGAGCTTGATCAGCGTGGTTTTGCCGGCGCCATTGGCGCCGACGATGCCGATGCGGTCGCCGCGAATGATGCGGGTCGAGAAGTCGGCAACGATGACGCGCTCGCCGAAGGCCTTGGCGACGTGCTCGGCCTCGACCACCATCTTGCCTGAGGTATCGGCCTCGGAGACCGTCAGCTTCACGTCGCCGACCGACCGCCGTTGGTCGCGGCGCTGCTGGCGGAGGCCGGCGAGGCGCTCGAGCCGACCGACATTGCGCTTGCGGCGTGCCGTCACGCCGTAGGTGATCCAGTGCTCCTCGCGGACGATCTGACGATCGAGCTTGTGGCGCGTCAATTCCTCTTCCTCGAGCACCGTGTCGCGCCAGGCCTCGAACTCGCCGAAGCCGCGATTGAGGCGGCGCGTTGTGCCGCGATCGAGCCAGACGGTCGAGCGGGTGAGGTCGGAGAGGAAGCGGCGGTCGTGGCTGATGATGATCAGGGCCGAACGGAGCGACTTGATCTCGGCTTCGAGCCACTCGATTGCCGGCAGGTCGAGATGGTTGGTCGGCTCATCGAGCAGGATGATGTCGGGCTCGGGCGCGAGGACGCGGGCGAGCGCAGCGCGACGAGCTTCGCCACCGGAGAGACGCGCCGGGTCTTCGTGGCCAGTGAGACCGAGATGCTCAAGCAGATATTGCGCGCGGTACGGATCATTGCCGGCTTCGAGGCCCGCTTCGGCATAGGCCAGCGTCGTGGCATAGCCGGTGAGATCGGGCTCCTGCGGCAGGTAGCGGATGGTGACGCCGGGCTGGAGGAAGCGTTTTCCGCCATCGGCTTCTATCTCGCCAGCAGCGATCTTCAGCAAAGTCGATTTGCCGGAGCCGTTGCGGCCGACGAGCGCGATCTTGTCGCCGGGCATGACGGACAGCTCCGCCCCATCGAGCAGCAAGGTGCTGCCGAGGGTGAGCTTGATCTGTTGTAAAGCGAGGATGGGTGCGGCAGCCATGGGAAGGGCGCATAGACCACGGGCGGCGCCCGAGATCAATCGGCGAGAGCGGCATGCGGCGCGATGCCCAATCCGTCGACGAGGAAAGCGCCGTTGCGGGCGAAGACGATGTGACCGTCGACGGTAGCGAGGAGGTCCGCCGGCGTTGCGCGCTGGGCGGCGGCGAGGGCCGATTTATCGTCGAGAAGATAAAGGGTGTGCGGCTCAAAGTCGCCGGTGAGAAGGGCATCGGCCTCGCGCGCCTTCAGCGCATCGAGCGCCTTGTCGTCAATCCGGCCGAGATAGACGATGTCGATGTCCATGTCGTGCGACACCGCGAAATAGCCCGGATCCTTGAAATCGCTGCCGAAGCCGACGTCGACCGGGATCGAGCGGATGCGTGTGTAGCCGGCCGCAACCGCGCGATCCCACAGCGGCGAGGTCATGGTGGTGGGCCAAACGCTTGCCGGCGCCGGCACGTTCTTGGCGAAGGCGTGCCAGCCGGGCTCGGAGTCGACGACTTGCACTGCAAAGGCGAGGGCGATGACGGTCAACGACCAACCGGGGCTGAAGCGCCGCGCCAGGAGCACGACACTGCCGATGGTGACGATGTAGAGCAGCGGCCAGATGAAGCGGCCGGACGAGCGGAAGATCCCACCGATCGTATCGAGCGGCCCGCCCATCGGAATGGTCAGCACGTCCTGGTCGAGGAAGCCGATCCTGTTGGACAGCGCGCAGAGCGCGAGGAAGACGATGGCTACGATCAGCGGCAGCCAGCGGGCGCCGACCAGCACCTTGAGTTTCAGCACGGCACCCGAGAGGATGCTGAGGCCAAGCAGCACGAAGATGCCGATGCCGAGGAAGCTGATGCCTTCGTAGTCGTATTTGCCGTGCGGCAGATCGGGGATGATCTGCGACCAGTCGCGGTAGGAGATGAACGGCCACAGCAGATTGAGGCGGTACATGCCGAAGCCGTAGCTGCCGAGCGAGCCGGTATAGAAGAAGCCGACGGCCCAGAGCACGATGACAGCGACGACAGCGCCGACGAGGATCTCGGCCGCCGCCCTGCCCCAGCCGATACGCTTCAGCCACAGCCGCTGCACCAGAGCGGCGATCCAAATGGCGAGCACCATGGCCAGCAGATAGGCGTGGATGGCGGAGACAATGCCGAGCAGCAGCGGCCAGGCGTAGAACCGCGGCGGCACGCGCCTCACATAGAGATAGAGGCCGGCGAGGATCACCCAATGGCCGGCGAGCGCCATGTGTAGCGTCAGCCGGAAGATGAAGGCCGGCGTGATCAAAGCGAAGCCGGCCGCGAGTACGGCGATCAGCCGGCGGGCGCCCATCTCGCGGGCAATGAGATAGGCGAACACCGACTGCAGAAGGCAGCAGAGGAGCCACCAATAGCCCCAATACTGGAACGGCGCCGGCAGCCATTGGGCGATGAGCTTGAGCGGGATGGCGAAGAGCGGCAGGCCGTCGACCAGCGCGATGGAATTGGCGAGCTCGATGCCCAGATGCGGGCTGGCGCCGGGCGGGATGCCCCAGGCGGCGTTGCGGAAGAACATCCACCCCAGCGTGTGCATGGCGCGGTCGCCGACATCGAGGAAAGAGATGTTGGTGGGGATCAGCACCCACCAGCCGAAGATGACGAAGAAGCTCGCGAGGCCGAGGCCAATGGCGGCCAATCCACCCAACAGGTCGCGCATACGGGTGGGCAAGGGTGCGATGTCCGCCGGTGGGGTGACGCTATCTAGTTGCGCGTCCCAGCGCCGCGCAAGCGCTCGATCAATGCGCGATTGACGCGGTCAGTTCCTCAAGTCCGAGCCCGAGGCGCAGGCGGAGCGAGCGGCGCTTGTCGGCGAGATCGGCGATCGAATAGCTGTCGAGCACATCGAAGAACGCCTGCAGGGCTTCATGCAGCGCCGAATTGAGGTCGCAGCTGTCGGCCAAGGGACAGGTGATGTCGCCGCCCTCGAAGCACTCCGCCATGGCGAAGTTCTCTTCGGTGAGTTTCACGGTATCGAGCAGGGTGATCTCGGCGGCGGGGCGGCCGAGGCGGATGCCGCCCTTGCGGCCACGCACTGTCTCGAGCAAGCCACCTTCGACCAGCGGCTTGATCAGCTTGAACAGGAACAGCTCGGAAATCGCGTGCGCCCTGGCGATATCGGCGATGCGGCTCAGCCCCGGCGCGTTGACGGCACAATAGATCAGGGTGCGGATGGCGTAGCTGGATTGGCGGGTCAGCCGCATGGTGTCTTTCCAAGCCATTGACAGTCAACGGCTTTTTATCTGATCGGTTGGCTCCAGTTTATAATGGTTCCAGACTATGTCAACGCGCCGGCGCGCATGGCTTAGTCTTCGACATAAGGCTTGTGCAGCGCCAGATCGGCCGAGCTCATCCGGTCGGTGGCGCTGAAGCTCTGGTGCCAGTAAGGATAGGGCAGCGGCAGTTGGCTGACCTTGTCGAGCCGCGCGACGTCGTCGGGCGTCAGCTTCAAATCGATGGCTTTGAGGCTATCCTCGAACTGGGCAAGGTTGCGGCCGCCGATGACGATCGAGGCGACGAGCGGGCGCTGCAGGAGCCAAGCCAACGACACCTGCGCGCCGGAGACGCCATGAGCTGCGGCGACGGCGTTGACGACATCGACGATGTCGTAGAGGCGCTCCCAATCATAGATCGGCGGCTCCTTGAACTCGGTGGCGTGGCGGCCGGTGTCGGGCCGCGCCTTGCGCGTATATTTGCCCGAGAGCAGGCCGCCGGCGATCGGCGACCAGACGAGGATCGAGACGCCCTGGTCAAGCCCGAGCGGCACAAGCTCGAACTCGGCCTCGCGCGCCTGCAACGTGTAGTGAATCTGCTGGCTGACGAAGCGCTGGCGCTGCGCCCCGTCGGCGACGGCAAGCGCCTTCATCAAATGCCAGGCAGAATAGTTGGAGCAGCCGACATAGCGGACCTTGCCCTGTGTGACGAGGGTATCGAGCGCCTCGACGGTTTCCTCGAGCGGGGTCAGCCCGTCCCATTCGTGCACCTGGTAGAGGTCGATGACGTCGGTGCGCAGGCGGCGCAGCGATGCCTCGCATTCGCGGATGATGTGCCAGCGCGACAGGCCGCGATCGTTCGGGCCGTCGCCGGTCGGGAAGCGGACCTTGGTGGCGAGCAGCACCCTGTCGCGACGGCCGTCCGCCAGGGCTTCGCCGATGATCTGCTCGGAGACAGTGCCGGCGTAGACATTGGCGGTGTCGACGAGATTGACGCCGTGGTCGATGCAGAGGTCGATCTGGCGCTGCGCATCCCTGAGCCCGGTGTCGCCGACGCGTGGATCGCCGCCAAACGTCATGGTGCCGATGGTGAGAGCCGAAACCTTGAGGCCCGAGCGGCCGAGCTGACGATAGTCCATAATTGTTCTCCAGAACCGGCCGGGGTTTTAGCGCGCGGCACGACGGTTGGTAAGGGGCGAGCGAACGCTTCCATCGGCGCTGTTTTCGCCTCCGGTTGT
>CAZNAE010000033.1:0-27772 GCA_964570695.1 uncultured Devosia sp. | reverse complement strand
GTGCAGGTGCCGGGCGAGTGATAGGACTTCGCCTCCGCCTCGAGCAGCTCGGCGCGGCCGACCTTGCCCTCCATGTAGAGCTGGCGGATCTTCGACTTCTCGTCGTTCGGCATACCCGACGGCATCGGTCCGGCCGGGATGAATACCGCCGGCAAATGGCCAAAGCTCAGCGCGCCGATCAGCAGCCCCGGTACGATCTTGTCGCAGATGCCGAGGAACACCGCCGCGTCGAACATGTTGTGGCTGAGCGCAATCGCCGTCGCCATGGCGATGACGTCGCGGCTGAACAGGCTCAGATCCATGCCCGGCTGGCCCTGCGTGACGCCGTCGCACATTGCCGGCACGCCGCCAGCCACCTGCGCCGTGGCGCCGATCGAGCGCGCCGCGTCTTTGATGATATCGGGATAGAACTGGTACGGCTGATGCGCGCTCAGCATGTCGTTGTACGAGGTGACGATGCCGAGGTTCAGCGACTTGCTGCCGGCGAGTTTCGCCTTGTCGGCCGGCGAGCAGGCGGCGAAGCCGTGTGCCAGATTTCCGCAGCTCAGCGAGGCGCGATAGACCCCCGCTTCTTTCGCACTGTCGAGGCGGCTCAGATATTGGCGGCGCGTGTCGGCGCTGCGGGCCGCGATCCGATCGGTCACGTCCTGAACTGCCTTGAGGACAGACATTTTGGCTCCTTTAGGGCGCGGTCGGCAAAGCGGGCATCACTTCGCTTTCGACCACGCGATCACTGCACTCTATGGGCACCAGAAGATGGTCAGCGGCGTCTTGGTCTCGCGCAGGATAGCACGCACAGGCATGACCTCTATTGGACCTTCTGCCTCAGCCCGCTCCAGCGTTTCGACCTTCTCCTCCCCTTCGATATGCAGATAGAGCGCCTTCGCGCCGAGCAGCCGTTTGAGCGTCAGCGTGACGCGCGGCTCCCCTGCCCCCGGTGCCCTGATGGCGATGACCGGCCCCTCCGCCGTCAACGCCTCAGCCAGTGTATCGCCTCCCGGAAAAAAGGAAGCTGTATGTCCGTCATTGCCCATTCCGAGGATGGCGGCATCGAGCGGCTGCGGCACGGCGGCCTGTGCGGCGCTGGCTTTCGCCGCATCGGGCTCGGTCCCCCCTTGGTAGAGCGGCACGAACTTCGCGACGGCGGCCTTGTCCTGCAGCAGGTTCGCTTTCACCAGCTTCGCATTGGAGCGATCCGAGGTCTCATCGACCCAGCGCTCATCGACCAGCGTCACGGTGACCTTGTCCCACGGCACATCGGCGCGCGCCGATAGTACCTGGAACAGCCGGGCGGGCGTCGTGCCGCCTGAGACCGCCAGCGAAGCGACGCCGCGCGCGGCGATGCCGGTCTTGAGGTTGCCGGCCACGGCCTCGGCGAGCGCCTCGGCCAGCTGCTGCTTGTCGGTGAAGGTCCGGCGGGCCGGCCTCAATTATCGTCCTCGTGCCAGGTGCGGCCGTCGCGCTCGATCAGCGCCACGGCGGCGGACGGCCCCCAGGTGCCGGAATGGTAGAGGTGCGGCTGGTCGGTCGCCGCGTCCCAGGCATTGCGGATCGGATCGATCCACTTCCAGGCGGCCTCGAGTTCGTCGCGGCGCATGAACAGCGTCTGCGACCCGCGGATGACGTCGAGCAGCAGCCGCTCATAGGCCTCCGGGGTGCGTTCGCTGAAGGTCGCCGCAAAACTGAGATTGAGCGGCACTTCGCGCAGCCGCATACCGCCCGGCCCCGGGTCCTTGATCATCAGGAACAGCTTCACGCCCTCGTCCGGTTGGATGCGGATCACCAGCCGGTTGGGGCGCGGCGCGCCTTCGGCGTGATCGAAGATCGAGTGCGGGATGTTGCGGAACTGGATGACGATTTCCGAGACGCGACTCGCCAGGCGCTTGCCGGTGCGGAAGTAGAACGGCACCCCAGCCCAGCGCCAGTTCTCGATCTCGGCCTTGAGGGCCACGAAGGTCTCCATGCGGGAGCCTTTGCGGTCGGCGGGCAGCTCGTCCTGGTAGCTCGGCACCACCTCGCCATCGATCGACCCATTGCGGTACTGGCCGCGCACGGTCACTTTCGCCACGTCGCCGCCCTTGATCGGCTTCAGCGAACGCAGCACCTTCAGCTTTTCGTCGCGCAGTGCGTTCGCATCGTCAGAGGCCGGCGGTTCCATCGCCACGAGACAAAGGAGCTGCGCCATGTGGTTCTGCACCATGTCGCGCAGCGCGCCGCTCTCGTCATAATAGCCGCGGGTGCCGGCGCCGACCGATTCGGCCACGGTGATCTGCACGTGGTCGATATGGGTGGAGTTCCAGACCGGCTAGAACAGGATGTTGGCAAAGCGGAGCGCCAACAGGTTCTGCACCGTCTCTTTGCCGAGGTAGTGGTCGATGCGGTAGACCTGATCTTCCTGGAAGATGCGGCTCACCTCATCGTTGATCTGCATCGACGACTGCAGATCGTGCCCGAGCGGCTTCTCGATCACCACGCGGGCGTCGCGGCGGTAGTAGCCCTGCTTCGAAATGTATTCGCAGGTCGGCCCGAAGAGGTCGGGCGCGATCGCCATGTAGAAGGCCCGGACGATCTTGGGATCGTCGCGCAACTTGGTAGACAGATCGCCCCATTTGGCGGGGTCGGTCACGTCGTTGATAACGTAGCAGAAGGTCGAGACGAACCGGTCGATCACCTTCTCGTCCTGGTATTCCTTCTCGACGAACTGCGCGATGTCGTCGCGCGCCGCCTTCCTGAAATCTTCGTCGCTCCACTTGGTGCGCGACACGCCGATGATGCGGCTCTGTTCGTCGAACTGGCCATCCTTGAAGCGATGATAGAGGGCCGGGATCAGCTTGCGTTTGGTGAGATCGCCGGTTGCGCCGAAGACCACATAGTCGAAGGGCTGGACGGGAATGATGCGGCTGGACACGCTCTTTTGCCTCTTGTCGATGTAGTTCATGCGGCGAAGTTCTGCTTTGCGAGGATGACGGCCCCGTGCAGGGGCTCGTGCTTGGGAGTGACGATGAAGTCGCCGTAGCGCTCGATCATCAGCGGATAGAGCCGGGTGCCGAAGCCGCCGACCGCCGCCAGCTTCTCGACACCACGCGCTTTGAACCAGCGGACATAATTGTCGATGTAGCTCATCTCGAGCTCCATCAGCTCCTTGGCGACCGGGTCGCCCTTCTCGAAATATTCGATGAACAGCGGCATCAGCGCGCCGAACTCGGCCGGCGCGCGGCCGAGCAGCGTGTTGGGGGCGCCGGCCGCCGCAGAGGCCGGCTTGTCGTCCCTGGGGAACGACCAATCCATGATGGCATCAACCGTGCCGCCGAATCGCGCTAGCACGGCGTCGATCAGCGGCGAGCCCGTGAGCAGCCCATCGGTTGCTTCGACTGTGCGACGCACCAGCTCGCGGCCGAGGATGGCGCCCGACATCTGGTCGCCGATATGGAACCCCCAGCCGCCGCATTGGTGGCGCTGGCCCTTAACGATCGCCATCGCGGCCGAGCCGGTGCCGACGATGATCACGGCGCCATCCTCGCCGCCATGCGCGCCGGCACGGGCAATATCGATGTCGTCATAAACTTTGACGCCCGCGAACGGCCAGGGCCGAGCCGCGAACGACTCGCGGGCCGAGAGCAGCCGGCCGCCGGCCATGCCGAAGCAGGCATAGGTGTTCTTGGTTTCGGCGAAATCGATGCCGGCCTTATGGAAGACCTCGCGGGTCCCTTCGCTGATCGAGCGGAACGCCGGCTCGCCATTGTCGATCTGCAGGTTCGAGCGGCCGCCATTGGCATCGGCGAGAGTGACGAGATTTTCGTCGGCGAGCCGGATGCGGCAATTGGTGCCTCCCCCGTCCACGCCAAGGTAGTATCTGGTCAATCTCAGGCCCCGGTTGGCGCCGCCGGCGTGGCAGCGCAAAAGAGAGAAGCAAGCCGCGCCCTTGCGACGCGGGCGGAACATAGTGCCAATGACGCCGCCACGAAAGTAGAATGTGCAATCGATTTCAGCTTGTCATCGCCGCTTGCTGCATGGCTTGCATGCGCCCAAGCTTCTCTAGGCGCAGCCGGCCCGAGTCGGCGGCCAACCGTCATGTTTTGGCAACCGCGGCAGGGTTCGCGCATTGCAGCCGACGGCGGCTCCCGGAGAACGACGATGAGCGGACATGTTCTGGTGCTCGGCGGAGCACGATCGGGCAAAACCAGCTTCGCCGAACGGATGGCGATGCGGGCGGGCGAGACGCCGCTTTATCTCGCGACGGCGCAGGCGCTCGATGCCGAGATGCTGGAACGGGTGAAACTGCACCAGCAGCAGCGCCACGGCCGGTTTTCAACGCTTGAAGAGCCGATCGCGCTGGCAGTGGCGCTGAAAGCCGCCGCCAAAAAGCACGATATCATCCTGGTCGACTGCCTGACGCTGTGGATTACCAATCTGCTCGGGGCCGGCTTGAACGTCGCCGGGGCGGTCGATGAACTGGCCGCGACGTTGCCGCAGATCGAGAGTTCCAGGGTGATCCTCGTTTCCAACGAGGTCGGTCTCGGGATCGTGCCGGACAACGCGATGGCGAGGATGTTCCGCGACCTCGCGGGCAGCGCCCACCAGCGGCTGGCCGAGATTTGCTCGGAGGTGCATTTCGTTATTGCGGGCTTGCCGCTGACGCTCAAAGGCCCGAGGTTGACCGAAAGCAGCACCGAGATGCCGCGCCCGGAGGGCTGATCCTCCGGCTGGAGGGGGCCCGCATGAAAATCACCGCCGTCACACCGTACCTGGTCAAGGAATGGCGCACTATGCTGTTCGTCAAGGTCGAGACCGACGAGGGGATCACCGGCATCGGCGAGGCGGGGTTGACCTCGCGCGAGCAGGGCGTCGCCGGCTTCATCGATGCGCTGGCCACGCTGATCGTCGGCGAAGATGCGATGCGGTCGGAGCATCTGTGGCAGCTGATGTGGCGCGGCGGCTTCCATCCCTCCGGCCAGGCACTCTCGTCGGCGATTGCCGCTATCGACATCGCGCTCTGGGACATCAAGGGCAAGGCGCTGGGCGTGCCGGTCTACCAGTTGCTCGGCGGCAAGGTGCGCGACAAGGTCGATTGCTATTGCCACCTTGGCGATGGCGGCTCACCCGATGCGCTGCTGCAGATCGCGCGGGCGCGCGTGGCCGAAGGCTGGAACGTGCTGCGCTGGTCGAGCGGCGCGCGGCAGGACGGCACGTACGAGCCCAACAAGGCGGTGGACGGCGCCATCGCCGACTACCAGCTGCTGCGCACCGAACTCGGACCGGAGATCGAGCTCTGCTTTGACGCGCACACGCGCATGAGCGTCCCTGACGCCGTTCGGCTCTGCCGCGGGCTCGAACCCTACCGGCCGCTGTTCGTCGAGGATCCGCTGCGGGTCGAGAACCCCGAATCCTACCGCCGGCTGCGTGACCAGACCGCCGTTCCAATCGCCGCCGGCGAACAGCTCGGCACCAAATGGCAGTTCCGCGCGCTGATCGAGGACGAACTGATCGACTATGCCCGCATCGACATGGCCATCTGCGCCGGCTTCACCGAAAGTCACAAGATCGCCGGCTGGTGCGAGACCCACTTCATCGACATCGCCGTGCACAACCCCATCGGCCCGGTGTCGACGGCGGCGTGCCTGCATCTCAACCTTGCCACACCCAATATGCTGGTGCAGGAACTGCCCCGCCGGCCCGGTGAAAGCCTCGCCGACGTCATCGTTAGCCAGCACCGCTGGGAGGATGGCTGGCTGATCGCCTCGGATGCGCCGGGCCTCGGCCTCGAGGTCGATTGGGACGGGCTTGCGCGCTACCCGTTCACGCACGAGAACCTGCCGCTGTTCCATCGCGAGGACGGCAGCTTCACCAACTGGTAGGCGCGGCGCCGCTACGCAAACCGCCAGAGCAGCAGGGCGATGACGATGGTCGCGGCGAGCAGGACGTTGAGCGCCATCCAGTAAAGTTCGAGCGATTTGAGGATATCAAGCGCGGTCAGATCGCTGCGCCCATCGCCGAAGCTCGCCAGATCGTGCACTTCGCCGTCATAGCTGCGCGGCCCGCCGAGCGACAGGTCGAGAGACCCGGCAAACGCTGCCTCCGGCCAGCCGGCATTGGGTGAGGCATGCTTTTTGGCGTCGCGGAGCGCCGTGGTCCAGGCGTGTTCGGCATCGGCCCGGCGGATGAGAAACGAGGCGCCGGCGATCAGCAGCGCGGTCAGCCGCGCCGGGATCCAGTTGACCAAGTCGTCGAACTTGGCGCTGGCCCAGCCGAACTCGGTGTAGCGGTCGGTTCGGTGCCCGACCATCGAATCGGCCGTGTTGGCGGCCTTATAGAGAACGATGCCCGGCAGTCCGCCGATCAGCAACCAGAACAGCGGAGCGACAACGCCGTCGGAGGTCGACTCCGCGAGGCTCTCGATCGCCGCCTTGGCGACGCCGGACTGGTCGAGCACCTGCGGATCACGGCCGGCGATGTGGCTGACCGCGGCGCGGCCGGCGTCGAGCGAGGTAGCCAGCCCATCGGCCACCGCCTTCACGGCACGGCCCAGTTCCTTCTGCGCCAAGAGCGATGATGCCAGCAGCGCCTCGATGACGAAGCCGAACGGGATGCGGCGCGTGACCGCGACAACCAGCAACGACACCGCCAGCCCGGTCAGCAGCAGGAGCGCCAGCATGACAACGCCCTTCCAGCGCCGGTTCATGCCGCTGTTGAGGCGCGTCTCGAGCCAGGTGATCAGCGCGCCCATCCACGTCACCGGATGGCCGATGAGCCTGTAGAGTTGCGGGGGGTATCCGGCGAAGCGCTCGATCAGCAAAGCGAGGGGGGCGAGGAGCCAGGCCATCTAGACTTCACCTGCCAAGCCGAGCAGGGCATCGAGGTCGAGATGCCGTTCAAGGTGAGCCGCGAGCGCGTCGAGGGTCGTGTCGATCGAGGATTCATAGCTCACGGAGGGATCGCCGATGTCATTCAAGAATGTTCGACGGAAAGGATCCGCGGCGAATATGCCATGCAAATACGTTCCGGCGACAACACCGTTCGTGGCCCCGTCAGCCTCGTTACCGATCATCGCAAAGGGGCGATCGCAATCGGGTCCGGTGGTCACACCCATATGCATCAAATACCCCGAAATGGCATCCCCAAAGGCCATATGTTTGGCAGTTTGAATACGCAATTCCTTCACTTCGGTCAGCGTCGTGGCGACGTCCAGCAGACCCAACCCTTCACTGACGCCTGGCTCGCCCTCAATGCCGAGGGGATCGGCAACGGATTTGCCCAGCATCTGGTAGCCGCCGCAGATGCCGAACACCGGCTTGCCGGCGCGATGATGCGCAAGAATATCTATGTCCCATCCATACTTACGCATCGCCGCCAGATCCGCGCGGGTCGCCTTCGACCCGGGAAGCAGCACCAGATCAGCCGATTGCGGCAGCGGCGCGCCCGGCTCGACGATCACCACGCTGACATTGGGCTCGGCGCGCAGCGGATCGAGGTCATCGAAGTTCGCAATCCGCGGCAACCGCGGCACGGCGATGACGAAGCGACCGCCGGATTTGTCTTTCCGATCAAGGGCTAAGCTGTCCTCCGCCGGCAGCTTCATAGCATCGGGAAAGAACGGAATTGGGCCCAGGCACGGCACTCCGGTCCGGCTGACGATGAACTCGCGCCCATCCGCGAACAGCGCCGGATCGCCGCGAAACCGGTTGATCAGCGTCGCCCGGATCAACACCCTATCTCTTTGATCGATAACGGCAAATGTCCCCACCAGCGACGCAATCACCCCGCCGCGGTCGACGTCGCCAATCACCACGACCGGTACGTTCGCGGCCTGCGCAAACCCGAAATTGGCGATATCGCTGGCGCGCAGATTGACCTCGGACGCGCTGCCGGCGCCTTCGACCAGCACGAGCTCGGCGTCCAACTCATTGAAAGCCTTGAGGACTTCCGGCAGCAGCTCGCCGCGCTTCTTCCAGTATTCGCGCGCCGGTAACGACCCGATCCGCTTGCCACGGACCACGAGCTGGGCGCCCGACTCATGTTCGGGCTTCAGCAGCACCGGGTTCATCGCGGTCAGCGGCTCGCGCCGCGCCGCCCGCGCCTGCAGGGCCTGGGCGCGGCCGATTTCGCCGCCGTCGGCCGTCACCGCCGCATTGTTGGACATGTTCTGCGGCTTGAACGGCGCGACCCGCAGGCCGCGATTTGTGTAGGCGCGGCAAAGGCCTGCGACGATCAGCGACTTGCCGACGTCGCTGCCCGTCCCCATGAACATCAGTGCGCGGCGCATGGCCGTCTATGCCACGTCGATGACATGGGCATAAGACCCCATGACGCGACCGACCACGGACCCCATGGGCGGCAGGCGCCCACCGAGAGCATCCGTCGCCTCGAACAGCGGCGTGGCGGGGTTATCGCGGCTGGAGGAGTAATGGAATTCATGGCCCGTCAAATGCGCTGGCCAGGGCAACGGGCTGGTGTGACGGAGGCGGCGATAGCCCAGCGTCCGCCGCGGCCGGCTGATGTCGGTACGGACGGGAAGTAGGCCGGCCATTGGGCATGACGTGCCCGATTTGTCGGTAAGTGTCTCACCCAGCACCATATATCCTCCGCATTCACCGTAGATCAGCGCGCCGCGGTCGCGGGCGGCATGGAGGCCGGCATGGAAGTGGTCGGCAGCAGCGAGTGCGGCGGCATGCAATTCCGGATAGCCTCCAGGCAGGAATATCGCGTCACTATTCATAGGTGCAGATTCGTTGGCGACGGGACTGAAGAAGGTGAGTTCGGCGCCCTGGTCACGCCAGTCGGAGAGCCAGTGGGTATACAGGAAGGCAAAAGCGGCATCGCGAGCGATCGCGATGCGCTGCCCAAGTGGGAGAAATGGTACGAAACGAATGGCCTTTTGGGATGGCAAATTGCTCGAAAGCGAGAGCAGTCGGTTGAGATCGATAAACTCCTCGATAGCGGCAGCAGCGGCGGCAACGACGGCGTCGAAAACTGCAATCTCATCCGGCAGCACCAGACCGAGATGACGGTCGGGTAGTGCGAGGGTGTCGCGGCGGGGAAGAACACCCAGCACGGGGATACCGAGGGGCTCGAGCGCGGCGACGAGCAGCCGCTCGTGTCGGGTCGTAGCAACGCGGTTGAGGATCAGGCCGGCGATCTCGACGCCGGGGCGGAAGCGGGCGAAGCCCTGGACCAGCGCTGCGATCGACTGGCCCTGCTTCTCGGCGTCGACGACGAGGATGACCGGCAGACCGAGAGTGGCGGCGAGATCGCCGGTCGAGCCGATGCCATCGGTGGCGCCGTCGAAGAGGCCCATGACGCCTTCGACCAGCAGCAGATCGGCGCCGGCGGCGTGACCCTGCGCCAGCGCGCGCAGGCGGTCCGGTGACATGGCCCAGGGATCGAGGTTGATCGCTTCGCTGCCGGCGGCACGGGCGAGAATGGCGCGGTCGATGTAGTCGGGACCGGTCTTCGCCGGCGCGACAGCGATACCGCGGGCGCGGAGCGCCGCTAGCAGGCCGAGCGTGACCGTGGTCTTGCCGGAGCCGGAGCGGGGCGCGGCAATGATGAGGCCGTTAGCCAAGCCGGTTGCTCCTGAGTTCGGGCGTGTACCAGTCGAGAATTTCGCGGTAGCCGCTGACCGGGCCGACTACGACGATAGCGGGCGTTTCGAGATCGCGCAGCGCCCCCGCCTGCCCGAGCGTCGACTCGACGACGATCTGCTGCGGCAGCGCGGCGTGGCTGACGACGGCGAGGCGGTCGGCCGGGTCGCGGCCGGCGGCGATCAGCCTTGCGGCGATGGCGCCCAGGTGCCTGACGGCCATGAACATGACGATGACCGGCGCGGCCGTGGCGACGGCGGCCCAGTCGACCGATTGTGGCAGAGCGCCGGTTTCGTCGTGGCCGGTGAGGAAGATGACCGCGTGGTTGGTGTCGCGGTGGGTGACCGGGATGCCCGCATAGGCGAGGCCACCGGGGCCCGAGGAGATGCCGGGGACGATGCGGAATTTGACGCCGGCGCGAGCCAGAGCCGCTGCCTCCTCGCCGCCGCGGCCGAACATGAAGGGATCGCCGCCCTTGAGGCGAAGGATGCGACGGCCGGCTTTGGCGCGCTCGATCAGGGTCAGCGAGATATCGGCCTGTTTCGGCGACGGCTTGCCGCCGCGCTTGCCGGCATAGAGCCGCTCGGCGGCCGGATTGGCGAAGCCGAGCAGCGCCTCGGAGACCAGAGCGTCGTAGACGACGACCTCCGCTTGCTGCAGCGCGTGATAAGCGAGCAGCGACAAGAGGCCCGGCGCGCCCGGGCCGGCGCCGACCAGCCAGACGCTGCCCGGCTCGAACACCGGCCAATCGAGCCCGTCGAGCGCGGCAAAGCTCATGCTATAGACCCCGGATGGCCGACACCGAGGATTTCGCTCCCGACGACCGCCCGCTGCGCCGCGGCTGGACGACGGGCGCCTGCGCAACCGCAGCGACGAAATCGGCGCTGAGAGCGCTGCTCGGCAGACATTTCGAGGACCCGGTGACGATCACGCTCCCCGGCGGACAGATGCCGACCTTCGCGCTGGCGCACGAAGCCAGCGGCGACGGCTTCGCCGAGGCGGGGATCGTCAAGGATGCGGGCGACGATCCGGACGTGACGCATGGCGCGCTGGTGCTGGCGCGGGTGGCGGCCGGGGCCGCAGGCAGTGGAGTGACGTTCCACGCCGGCGACGGCGTCGGCATGGTGACCAAGCCGGGATTGCCGATTGCGCCGGGCGAGCCCGCGATCAACCCGGTGCCGCGCAAGATGATGCGCGAAGTGGTGGAGGCGGTGGCGGCGGACCATGGCGTCGCGCCCGATTTTTCCATCACGGTCTCCGTGCGCGACGGCGCGAAGCTGGCAGAGAAGACGTGGAACCCGCGACTCGGCATCGTCGGCGGACTCAGCATCCTCGGCACGACGGGGATTGTGATCCCCTATTCGTGCGCGGCGTGGATCGCCTCGATCCAGCGCGGCGTGGACGTGGCGCGCGCCGCCGGCCTGACGCATGTGGTCGGCGCGACGGGCGACCTCAGCGAGCGGGCGGCGCGCGCGCGGCTGGGACTGGCGGAGGAAGCCTATCTCGACATGGGCGATTTCGTCGGCGGGCTGCTCAAATATCTGCGGCGCCATAGCGTCGAGCGGGTGACGATCGCCGGCGGCTTTGCCAAGATGGCGAAGCTGGCGCAGGGGGCGATGGACCTCCACTCGGCGCGCGGCACGGTGGATTTCGCGATGCTGGCCGAACTGCTGCCGACAGAGTTGCGCGAGCGGGCGCTGGCGGCGAACACCGCCAACGAGGTGCTGGCGCTGGCGGGCGACTTGCCGCTGGCCGCGAGGATTGCGGAAAAGGCGCGCGATGCAGCGCAGGCGATCGTCGGCGACGCGGCGCGGGTCGACGTGCTGGTGGTCGACCGGGCGGGCAAGATCGTGGGCGAGAGCGGCTGAATGAACATCCTGATCCTCGGCGGCACGGGCGAAGCGCGCGAGTTGGCGGCGCGGCTGGTGGCGCTCGGCCACGCCGTCACCACCTCGCTCGCGGGACGCACCAGCCAGCCGGCACTGCCGGCCGGCGAGTTGCGGGTCGGCAAGTTCGGCGGCATTCCGGGGCTGGCGGGGTACCTCAGGGCGCGGCGGTTCGACCGGCTGGTCGATGCGACGCATCCCTATGCCGGGCTGATCTCGATCAACGCGGTCGCGGCAGCGCAGCAGAGCGGCATTCCACTGCTGCGGCTGATGCGGCCGGCCTGGATCGAGCCAGCAGGCGCGAAGTGGCGCCGCGCCGCCAGTATCGAGGCGGCGGCCGAAGCACTGCAGCCGGGAGCAACAGTGCTGGTGACGACAGGCCACGAAGGACTGGCGACGCTGCTGGAGCGCGACGATTGCCGCTTCGTGGTGCGGCTGATCGAGCCGCCGGAGCTGGCGCTGCCGCGGCATGCGCGGCTGCTGCTGGGGCGGCCGCCCTATCGGCTCGACGACGAGCGGGCGCTGTTCAAGCGCGAGGCGATCGGGCAGCTGGTGACGAAGAATTCGGGTGGCGAGCAGACTGCGGCGAAGCTCGTTGCGGCACAGGAGGCATGCGCCGAGGTGATCATGATCGAGCGGCCGGTGTATGGGCCGGCGGTCGAGGTCGGGAGCGTGGAGGCGGCGGTGGGGGCAATTGGCGTTTAGGAAAGACGAACACCGGTCGCAATGGATCGAGCCCCGGCCTTCCCCCCTCCCAGCCTCCCCCACAAGGGAGGAGGTGCCGCCCGGTGTAACGGGCAGAGATCGCGCCGCAAGCGAGGCGCGCACCCTCCCCCTTGTGGGGAGGGTTGGGGAGGGGGTGGCAGTGCGCATCGGGGCCCGACTCATCCCGCCGCCTTCGCCTTCTTCTTTCCGGCGTTGCGTAGCACGTGGGCGAAGTCGGGCGCATAGAGCCGGCTGTCGCGGAATTTGACGGCGCCGAAGACGTAGCCGACGAAGACCAGCGCCGTGCGGGTGATCTTTTCCTCGCGGACGCGGGCACGCATGCCACCGAGGGTGGTGACGATGATTTCCTCGTCGGGCCAGGTGGCGCGGTAGACGATGATGGCGGGGCAATCGGCGCCATAGTGCGGGGTCAGCGCGGCCTCGACGTAAGCGAGGTTGCGGACGCTGAGATGGATTGCGAGGGTGGCGCCGGACTGGCCGAGGACCTCGAGGCTTTCGCGCGGCGGCATCGGCGAGGCCTTGCCGGAGGTGCGGGTGAGGATGATCGTCTGGCTGATCTCGGGCAGCGTCAGCTCGGTGGCGAGGCGGGCCGCGGCGCCGGCGAAAGCCGGAACGCCCGGCACGATCTCGTAGGCGATGCCGATCGCATCGAGGCGGCGCATCTGCTCGGCGATGGCGCCGTAGATCGAGGGATCGCCGGAGTGGACGCGGGAGACATCCTCGCCGCGCGCGTCGGCGGCGGCCATCTCGGCAATGATCGCATCGAGGTGCATGGGCGCCGTGTCGCGGACCAGCGCGCCGGGCGGCGCGGCTGCGACGATTTCGGCGGGTACGAGCGAGCCGGCATAGAGGCAGACCGGGCAGCGTTCGATCAGGCGCTGGCCGCGCAGCGTGATCAGGTCGGCCGCGCCCGGGCCGGCGCCGATGAAGTAGACGGTCACGGCGCGGCCTTGCGGGCATAGCCGCGCGGCGTATAGGCCAGCGTCTCGCCATTGCCGCGTTTGAGGAGGCGGGAGGTGGTGGAACCGATCAGCACGATGGTCAACATGTCGACGGTGCCCGGGTCGAAGGCCCAGAGGGTGGTGAGCTCGACGCGCTCGGACGGGCGACCGAGATTGGTGGCAACGACCACCGGGGTTTCCGGGGCGCGATGCTTGAGGAAGGCGTCCTTGGCCTCCTCGATCAGCGTGGTGCGGCGCTCCGAGCGCGGGTTGTAGAGCGCCGTGACGAAATCGGCTTCGGCGGCGGCCTTGAGGCGCTTGCGGATGTCGTTGGCGGGCGTCAGGAGGTCGCTCAGCGAGATGCAGCAGAAATCGTGACCGATGAGCGCGCCGGCTGCGGCGCTGGCGGCCTGCACGGCAGAGATGCCGGGATGGATTTCGACGGCGACGCGGCGGGCCGCATCGGACAGGCGGCGCTCGCCGATGGCTTCGAGCAGCTCATAGACGAGCGCCGCCATGGCGTAGATCTGGGCATCGCCGGAGCAAATGAGGGCGACAGTCCTGCCGGTGGCTGCGAGTTCCAGCGCGTGGCGGACGCGGACCTCTTCGTCGCCGAGCGGGAAGCGATGTTCTGCCTGGCCGAATTTAAGGTCGGCGACGAGATCGAGGTAGAGGCCGTAACCGACCCAGTCGCTGCTGGCGCCGAGAGCGGCGACGGCGGAGGCGGTGCGGCTCGGCCGATCGCCCGGGCCGACGCCGATGACGTGCAACTGGCCCGGCGGATGGCCGAGGGCGAGCGGGTCGATGGGCTGCGCGGCGCGGCCGATGGCGCAGGTGGCGCGGCGGGATTTGCGCTTGGGGACGAGCAGCGTGCCGGCCTTCAGCGCAGCGGCCTCGGCGACGCCGGGCGTGCCGGTTTCGGCCTCGACGATCTCGGACGGATTGATCAGGCGGTAGCGTTCCTGGTTGAGCTCGAGCACGGAGAAGATGCGGAGCGGTACGCCAAAATGCGCCGCGGCCTCGTGGAACGCGGTTTCATCGGACTTGATATCGATGGTGGCGAGGGCTGCGAGCGAGGCGGGTGCGAGGTTGGCGTTGTGCAGAGTCTCTTCGATGAGGTCGATGACTTCCGGGGCGGCGACGCCACGCTCGGCACCGATGCCGGCGACGAGGGTCTTGGGGTGATAGAGCAACTCACGCTCGCGCCGCTCGCTGGATTCGCTGACGCGCACCTTGATGCCGCCACTAAATGAGACGGGGTAGCCGGCCTCGGTGATCCACGGGGCGTGACCCTCGAGCAGGATCTTGCCGCCGATCAGGAGCGCCAGCATGGCGGGCTTGGCGGCGGCTGGATCGGCCAGCACCCAGCCGGGCGGCGGGTCGTCGAGGCCGCGGGCGAACTTGCTGTCGGACGCCGTGGTAAGCGCGGCGCTGCCGCCGAGGCGTTCAGCGATCTCGCGCGCGAGGCGGTTGGCACCGTGATGGCCGCCGAGCAGCGGCACAACGTGCGCGCCATCCTGCGAGACGGCGAGCACCGGCGGCTCGGCCTGCTTGTCGGCGAGATGCGGCGCGAGCAGGCGGATCAGGATGCCGGCGGCGCAGATGCCCACGATCGGGCGGCCCTCGCGGAAGAGACGCGGCAGCAGGACCTTGCCGTCCTCGCCGTTGAAGCCGCAGTGGAAGATTTCAGCCTTGAGCAGCGGCGCGAGTTTGGCGGCAATCTCAGCGCCAGTGGCGGCGAAGGTGACGATGGCCGGGGTCATGCCCAGGCCTCGTCGCCGCGATAGCAGAGGATCGTCGAGAAATAGGGGCGCTCGCCGTGGCGGAATTCGCCGAGCGGGGTGATGCGCTGGCGAAGGGTGGTGGCATATTCGACGACGATGGCGCTGGGCGCATGCCCGGTCTCGACGAGCAGTGCCCGAACGCGGTCGAAGTGGCGCCCGACTTTGATGATCGCGACGGCTGGCGCGGACAGCAGCTCGGCACGGAGGGTCTCGTCGTCGAGCGGCGCGGGTAGGATTTTGAGGACCTCGTTGCGGGCGGCGAGCGGGCGGGCGATAGCAGCGGCGGCGGCGGTGAGCGAGGTGACGCCGGGGACGATCTGCGTCGGCGCGTGCGGGGCAATGCGCGCCAACATGTACATGGCCGAGCCGTAGAACAGCGGGTCGCCCTCGCAGAGCCAGGCGACGTCGGAGCCGGCGCGCAGATAGCCCAGCAGCATCGCAGCGGAGGCGTCGTAGGCGGCCTGGGCCGGACCGCGTTCGACGGTCATCGGAATCGTGACGGGCAACAGCATGGCGGTCGGCGCGATGTGTTTGACGGCGATGTCTCGCGCGAAGGCGGATTCAGTGCCGGTCGCCGGATAGGCGATGATTTGCGTGTCGCGCAACACGCGCACGGCACGGAGCGTCAGCAGCTCGGGATCACCGGGGCCGACGCCGACGAGATGGAGAGTGCCGGTTGTGGGGCTCATGGCTTGGTTGCCGACCACTGGGTGACGGCCATGCGCGGGCGGAGCGCGCGATGATCGCCGATACTGTCGAGGGTGGCGACGTCGAGCCGAACCAAGTCGCCGCCGAGGCGGGCCTGGCGGTCGTAAAGCGCCTGCTCGCCGTCGAGGGTCACAGCATTGGCAACGAAGCGACCACCGGAGCGAAGGGCGGTCCATGCGGCGTGAAACAGGGCTTCGCTGGCCACCCCACCGCCGAGGAAGACGGCGTCGGGTTGCGGCGTGCCTGCGAGGCTATCGGGGGCGTCGCCGTTCTCGATGCGGAGGGTTGGTGTGCCGAGATTGTTGGCGTTGACCGCGATCATCTGCAGCCGCTCACCCTCGCGCTCGAAGGCGATGGCTCTAGCGTCGCGGGCGGCGCGCATCCACTCGATCGCGACCGAACCGCAGCCGGCGCCGATGTCCCAAAGCAGCGCACCCGGATAGGGGGCGAGTTTCGCGAGAGTCGCAGCACGGACTTCGCGCTTGGTGAGCTGACCGTCGGAGACGAAGGCATCGTCGGGGAGGCCGGGCACCGCGCTCCGCAGCGGCGCGCCGGGATCGGCGGCACAATCGATCGCGAGGACGTAGAAGTCGCCGATAGCGAGCGAGAAGCCGGCGGCTTCGGCGGAGACGATGCGCTCGGCCGGTGCGCCGAGATTTTCGAGAACGGTGACGACGGAGCGGGAGTAGCCGCGCTCGACGAGCAGGCGCGCGACATGCGGCGCGGTGGAGGCGTCGCTCGTCAGCGCCAGGATCCGGTTGCCCGGGCTGATGTGCGGGTGGATGAGCTCGGCGGGGCGGGCGTGCAGTGAAAGGCTCGTGACATGCTGGAGCGGCCAGCGCAGGCGGGCCGCGGCGAACTGGAAGGAGGACGCGGCCGGGGTGAAGCGGACCTCGCTGGCGTCGAGGTGGCTTAGCAGAGTGGCACCGATGCCGAACCAGAGCGGATCGCCGGAGGCAAGAATGGTGGTCGGCGTGCCGCGATACGCGGCGACCTGCGCCAGCATGACGTCGAGCTTGAGCTGCCAGTCAACGCGCGTGCCGTGTGCGCCATCCAGGCGGTCGAGCAACCGCTTCGGGCCGATCACGGTGCGGCCGGGGGCGACGATCGGCGCTTCGCTTTCAGTGACGCCGACGATCTCGAGCCAGGCGGTCACGCGGCGATGCCCCGGGCGATGGCGTTGAGAGCGGCGGCGGCGATGGCGGAGCCGCCGCGGCGGCCGAGCAGGGTCATGAACGGAACGCCGTGGATGTCGAGCGCAAGCTCGGCCTTCGACTCCTCAGCGCCAACGAAGCCGACCGGGGTGGCGATAATGCCGGCGGGTTTCGGCGCGCCGGCATCGAGCATTTCGAGCAGTTGGAACAGGGCAGTGGGCGCGTTGCCGATGACGACGATGGCGCCGGCGAGCCGATCGCGCCAGAGCTCGATAGCGGCGGCCGAGCGCGTCGTGCCGAGGCGCTTAGCGAGGGCCGGAACGGCGGGATCGTTGAGGGTGACAATCAGCTCGTTGTGGTGGAGATAGCGCTCAATGATGCCGGCGCGGACCGCTTCGCAATCGCAGAGGATCGGGGCGCGTTCGACCAGCGCGAATTCGATCCGCTCGACAACATCCTCACTGGCGCGGATATGCGGCGCGATCTCGACCATGCCGCAGGCGTGGATCATGCGGATGGCGACATCCTGCATGTCGTCACCGAGCCCGGCGAGATCAGCCTCGGCGCGGATGGTGGCGAAGGACTGCGCGTAAATGGCGTCGGGATCGCGGAGGTAGTCGATCATCGCTCGCGCTCCTCGCGGGCGAGCTTGCCAGGGATTTTCGGCAGGGTCACGGGGCCGAGGGGATGAGCGCCGTGGGGGTATGGGTGGTGATGGTGATCTGGTGGGTGTGCTGCCCCCCACCCACCGGCTGCGCCGGTCCCCCCTCCCCACGAGGGGGAGGGAGACCTGACTGCGGTCAAGAGCGCGTGGACTTCCGGGTGCGCATGTAGACGTCCGTGGTCGTGGGTGTGGATCGGCGTCCAGGGCAGGTTGTGGGCCTTGCAGAAGGCCTCGTCGCGGCAGGAGCTGTCGCAGTCGCCGGCGCAGGGGCAGGATTCGAGACCACCGCCGATGCCTTCGACGTGGTGGTGATGCGATTCCTGACGAAGCCCGACTTCAGCTTCGAAGCCGAGAACCTGTTCACGGTATTTGCACATGGCGCAGTTCATCAGGTTCTGGCCGACCAGCATTTCGCGGATACGGTCGAGGAAGGTGTCGATGACCAGCGGATGATCGTCGAGATAGGGGGCGTGGAGGATCTCGATGCTGGGATACTTCACCTGCGCGTCGTCGGCGGCGTCGTAGATGCGCTTGACGAGGACGCCGGTGAAAAGGAAGTACGGGAAGACCACGATGCGGCGGTAGCCAAGCTTGGCCGCATGATCGAGCGCCGGGGCGACGAGCGGGAAGGTGACGCCTGAGAAGGCCACCTCGCCCCAGCCGAAGCCCATGCCTTCCCAGAGCATACGCATGACCTTTGAGACATTGGAGTTGGCATCCGAATCCGAGGCGCCGCGGCCGACGACGAGGAGCAGCGTGTCTTCGCGGGCGATCTGGCGCGGTGAAGTGCTCAGGCCCTCCGCGATGCGGTCGCTGGCGGCGCGGAGCATCTTGAGATCGACGCCGAGCTCGCGCCCATAGGTGATGCGGAGGCCGGGGTGCGCCGCCTCGTACGTGTTGAGCACGGATGGAATGTCGTTCTTGGCGTGGCCGGCGGCGAACAACATGCCGGGGACGGCGAGCACGTGCCTGACGCCCTGCCCGACCAGCCGGTCGAGACCCAGATGGATCACCGGATTGGCGAATTCGAGATAGCCGTATTCCACCGCGACATTGGGCAGGCGGTCGCGCAGATGGCCGGCCAGCACGGCAAATTCGCCGACGGCGCGCTGGTTGCGGCTGCCATGGCCGCACAGCATCACGCCCGTATCGGGCGGCAGAAGGGGAAGCTCGGCCATCTCACCTCGGCAGTTCCGGGCTTGGTCCCCGATTTGGGTCGACCGCACCGGACATGTGTTGCAGTCCCTCGGATGGGACCACTGCGAGCGGTGTTGTAGGCGGGGGCAATCCTTGCGGTCAATCAAGGGTTTGGCGGGGATGCGGGCAGTTGCGAATGCAGTTGAAAATCAATCGCGGAAACAAGCACTTGCCGCTTCACGCGGGCAAAGCTATGGCGAAGTATGGCGGATAAACCGGCATCGACGGCGGCGCGACTCGCGCTGTGGAGCCTCGGGATCGGCATTGCGGTGCTGGCGCTGAAGGCGCTTGCCGCCTGGTTGACCGGATCGATCGCGCTCTACTCCGACGCGCTCGAGAGTGTGGTCAACGTCGTCACGGCAATCGTCGCGATCGTTGCGGTGCGGCTCGCGGCGCGGCCGGCGGACGCCTCCCTCCCTTATGGATACGGCAAGGCCGAGTATTTCTCGGCGGTGATCATCGGGGTGTTCATCGCGGTGGCGGCGCTGGTGATTTTTTCCGAGGCGTGGCGAGGCTTTGTCGACCCGCATCCGTTCCGCGCCGACCCGGTGGGTATCGGCGTGTCGGTCGTGGCGACGATCATCAACGGCATCTGGGCGTTTGTGCTGATCCGCGCCGGAGCGCGGGAGCGTTCGGCCGCGCTCAGCGCCGACGGGCGGCACCTCGCGACCGACGTGGTGTCGACGGTCGCCGTGCTGGCAGGCGTATTGCTGGCGATCGCCACCGGATATGCGCGGCTCGACGCTATGCTCGCGGCGTTCGTCGGGGTGGCGATCCTCTGGTCGGGCTGGCTGGTGATCCGCGAGAGCGTCATCGGGCTGATGGATGTGTCGGTTGAGCCGACGCGGCTAGCGAAGATCCGCGAGGTGATCTCCGCCAATGCCGAGGGCGCCATCGAGGCGCACGACATTCGCACGCGGCAAGCGGGAAAGCTGACCTTCATCGAGTTCCACCTAGTGGTGGCGGGGACGATGACCGTCGAAAATTCGCACGCGATCTGCGACCGCATCGAAGCGAAGCTGCGCGAGGCAGTGGGCGACGTGCAGGTGACCATCCACGTCGAGCCGGACGAGAAGGCCAAACATTCGGGCATCGTGGTGGTGTGATGGCACCGCCACCATTCTCCGGGCCGTCCGTCGGCGGCTATGCCGAAGGACCGCTGCGGCAGGTGCCGGGCTTTGCCGCCTTGCACCGCATGACGGCAATGCTGCTGGCCGAGCGGGTGCCACCGGATGGACATGTTCTGGTGCTGGGCGCGGGAGGCGGGCTCGAGCTCAAAGCCTTCGCCGAAGCGCAGCCCGGCTGGTCGTTCGACGGCGTCGACCCTTCGGCCGACATGCTGCAATTGGCAAAGCAGACCGTCGGTCCGCAGCCCACTCGAATCAAGTTCCACCACGGCTACATCGAGAATGCGCCAGAAGGTCCGTTCGATGGTGCGACATCGCTCCTGACGTTCCACTTCATTCCGCGCGAGCAGCGGGTCGAGACACTGAGGCAGCTGCACCGCCGCCTGAAGCGCGGCGCTCCGCTGGTCGTCGCCCATATCAGCTTTCCGCAGAGCGAGCCGGAACGGTCGCGGTGGATCGCCCGGCATGTTGCGTTCGGCGCCGCCGACGGGACCGACCCGACGCAGCTGGAGGGCTCGCGGCAGGCGATCGCCACGCGGCTCTCGATCCTCGCCCCGGAGGAGGAAGAGGCGATGCTGCGGGAAGCAGGTTTCACCGACGTCAGCCTGTTCTACGCGGGACTGAGCTTCAGAGGCTGGGTGTCGTACGCCGCTTAGGCGAGCCCGAAGGGATCCGGCCATTTGGATGGGAGATTCGAGCTTGCCCCATTCTCGTCCCATTCGGGGCAAAGGTTAACGGAATTGGGGCGGGGGTGCGTATCTGGTTGTTGCGGCGGCCAGTTTGACCAGGAGTCAACATGGGCCGCTTTTTCATTGCGATGAGCCGCAATCTATTGGTCCGAGTCGGGGCTGCCGCGGTCGCGGTGGTGGCACTGCTCGGGGTCGTAACGGGCGCCCTGCCCGTCAGCTGTTTCGCCCGTGGGGCGATTTCGTGCAGCACGACGGCATCCGGAGATGCTGTTCAGACGCCAGCGGAGGCGCAAGTGCAACCGCAGATCGCGCCGGTCGACGTGCCGATCGTGGTGGTGAAGACCAAGACGGTGTCGCTGGAGACGACGGCGCCGACGATCACCCACAACGATCTGGTGGCGGCAACGTTTGCTCTGCTGCCGCCCGAACTGCTCGCGCCGCCGGCAGCGAAATCGACGCCCCCCGCGAGCCCGGAAAACTCGGCGCCCGCGGTGCGGGTGGTGAAGACAACGCCGATTCGCGTGCAGCAAACACAGGTGGCGACGATCGACACACCGGCCGTTGTGGCGGCCGAATCGATCGCGGCGTCATCGGCACCGGCGAGCCCGGACGAGCCGGTGGTGCAATTGCCGATCGCCTACGCCAACGAACTGTCGGGGCCGGCGCCGAACACATCATCAGTGCAGGCATCGAGTGCCGAAGCGGTGGCCGAGGCTGAGCCGAGTGCGCCGCCGCCGAAGGCCGCGCCGAAGAGCGACAGCAAGCACATGGTGGTGACCGGCCAGGGCGCCAATGTGCGGTCGAGCCCAACGAAGGGCAAGAGCAGTGTGCTGTTCGCGCTTGCCGGCGGGGAGAGCGTGGCGGTGGGCGAGGACATCCGTGGCTGGTTGCACGTGACCGACGGCAAGGGCCGCAGCGGCTGGGTGTATCAGGACTTTCTGCGATAGGGACCACGTTCCTCGCCTGTCAGGGAGGCGGGCGCCGAGCGATGCTCCCGGAGTCATCCCCGCGAAAGCGGGGATGACTGTTTTGGCCGGGTGAACAATCTGCGAAACCTAGTGCTCGCAGGCGCACTGGTCGTGGTCGGAGAGGACCTCGACGACGCGGCATTCGCCGACGGTGCCGTGGTGGTGGCTCTGGAGCATCGCGCTCAGTTCGCCGCGCAATGCGGTGAGGCGGGCGATGCGGTCGTCGACTTCGGTGAGGCGGCCGCGGACGAGGGCGTCGAGATCGGCGCAGGGCGCGTCCTTGTGGCCGGCGATGCGCAGCATGGCTTTGAGCGACGGCATCGGGAAGCCCATGGCGCGGGCGTGGGCGATGAAGCGCAGGCGCTCGCGCGCGCCGTCGTCATAGCGGCGCTGGTTGCCCTCCGTACGGGGCGGGGCGGCGATCAGACCGATGGTTTCGTAATAGCGGATGGTGGGGATCTTGACGCCGGTTTCGGCGGCGAGCTCGCCGATGGAGTAGTCGAGGGTGCGCATCATTGGGCCTCCGGTCGGCATTGGTTCACTGGGCGGCCCCTCACCCGCCCTTCGGGCACCCTCTCCGCGGAGGGGCGAGGGGAACCGCGGCACGGTGCAAGAAAGAGGGCCTAAATGGCCCTTGAACCTCTAGTGACTAGAGCAATTACATAGGGGCTCAGCGAGACGAATCAAAGAGCTTCCGATGGGCGCCGGGCACGAGCACGCGCAGAGCTTCGACGGGATGAACGACGACTACAAGCGGCGGCTGATGGCCGTGACGGCGATCAATGTCGCGATGTTCTTTGTCGAGATGGGTGCCGGGCAACTGAGCGGCTCGCAGGCGCTGAAGGCGGATGCGCTGGATTTCTTTGCCGACGGGGTGACCTACGCGCTGAGCTTCTGGGCGATCGGAAGGGCAATGCGGATCCGCACCGGGGCGGCGGTGGCCAAGGGAGTGAGCCTGTTGCTGCTCGGGCTCTGGATTGCCGCGACGACGCTCTACCAGTTCTTCGTGCATGGCGTACCGGAGCCCGAGGTGATGGGCGCGGTGGGGTTCCTGGCGCTCGCGGCGAACCTCGGCTCGGTGTACCTGCTGATGGCGTACAAGGATGGCGACGCCAACATCCGCTCAGTGTGGCTTTGCTCGCGCAACGACGCGATCGGCAACGTGGCGGTGATGATCGCGGCGGGGTTTGTGGCGGTGCTCAATTCGGGCACGCCGGATTTGATCGTGGCGGGCGTGATGGCGGCGCTGTTCCTCAGCTCGGCGGTGCAGATTCTGATGCATTCGTGGCGGGAATGGCGCGAGGGCGACGCGCCGCATGATCATGATCATGATCATCATCATGACCACGAACATGAGCACGAGGCGCACTGATGCGGCTGATGCTGGCGCTGCTGATGCTGATGGCGACGCCGGCGATAGCGGCTGGCTGGGGGCACTACACCAACGTGCGGTTCGGCTATGCCGTCGACGTGCCGCCCGGCTTTGCCGGCCAGGGCGAATCCGACAACAGCGACGGGCAGGTGTTCAAGACGCCGACGGCCACGCTGACGGTGTTCGGCGGCAACATCCTCGACGGCGGCTTCGAGGACGAGGTGAAGCGGCGGCAAGGATATGCGACGCAGGACGGCTGGAACCTGAGCTATCAGGCAACGACGCCGAGCGCGGCGAGCTATTCGGGCAAGCACGGCGCGCACATTCTCTACGCGCGGATGATCGCGCTTTGCGGCGGGACGCAGTTCGCCATGTTCGAGTTCGAATATTTCGCGACGAACATGAAGGCGTTCGATCCGGTGGTGAGCCGGTTGGTGGGGTCGCTGAAGGCGACGCAGGGGTCGGCGAGCTGCTGAGGGTGGCTTCGGAGGGTGGGCCGGCGCCCCCTCCACCATGCCTCGCATGGTCCCGGTCCCCCGCTGCGCAGGGGAGGATTCCCGACTGAGATTACTTGAACGGGCCGTTGAAGATGAAGAAGGCGCCGACGCCGATGAGGGCGAAGCCGATGCCGGTGTTGATGGTGAGTTTTTCGCCGAGCACGAACACCGAGAAGACGACGAACACGGTGATCGAGATCACCTCCTGGATCGCCTTGAGCTCGGCGCCGGTGTAGGTGCCGTAGCCGATGCGGTTGGCGGGGACGGCGAGCCAGTATTCGCAGAGCGCGATGCCCCAGCTCGCCATCACGGCGATCCACATTGGTGCCGCCGGGAATTTCAGATGGCCATACCAAGCGGTGGTCATAAAGATGTTGCTGCCGATCAGCATCAGGACCGGCAGCACGGCGGGGGTCAGAAATGGCATGGGTGACTCGGTGACGAAAGAGAACGCCGCGATTCAGCCCAAAGTTCTTATTGAGGCAAGGGGAAACCCGCTTTGAGCCTCGGCCGGAGCAGATCGTAGCCGATGACGCAGGTGGCGGGGTTGTCGAGGCCGTATTCGGTGTAGGTCACGGTCGCCGCCGCTTTGCCGAATGTCCAGAAGTCGAGATTGCCGACGGCGTTGTCGACATTGTCGCGGCGAACATCGGCGCCGTCCTGGTCGGAGGCGATGTAGGGCTCGAACTGCGTGTCGCAGTAGAAGGTCAGCGGCTTGAGCTGCGCCGGATCGAGAAGATCGGCAATGGTCAGCCGCTTGCCGGTCCGCATGTCGATGTTGATCGCGACGTCGTAGGGCATCGGGTGGGCGTAGCGCGGGCCGTCGAGATAGACCTCGATGCCGGCGGAGATCAGCGCCGCCGAGGCATAGGCGAGCGTCATCTCGAACGAATCGGAATTGTCGCTTTCGGTGGTGGCGGTGTGGATGTTCCTGAGCTCCGCATCGAGGGCGGCGTTAAAAGCCTTTTCACCAGCATTGGCTGGTTTTGGGAAACGCAGGGTGTGATTGAAGATGTCGTCGATGCCGAAGAAGACGACCGGGACGAGCCGGTCGGAAGTACCCGGACCGGCGACGGGCGTGCCGCTGAGGTAGGCCGCGCGGGCATTGGCGCCGTCGGTCAGGCACTGCGCCATTGCCGCGGGGGTGGCGTGCGACGCGGTGCCGTCGTCGGCGACCGTGGTGGCGCAATCCCGGCGCAGATCGTTCCAGTTGAGCTGGTCGGCCCTCAGCGATTTCGCGTCCTTGGGGGTCGAAAGCTTGAGCGCGGCGCTGTAGGCGGCGCTCATGGCGGTGTCGGCGGCGACCGCGTCGGGGCTGGCGCAGATGGCGCGCTCGATATCGGTTGCGGCCTTCGTGCAGTCGATCGCCTGGGACGCGGAGACGCTGAGCAGCAACAGACCGGCAGCAATCACACAGGCTTTCATCGCTGAACCCTCATTCGGTGTACGGCTTTTGCCCGGGCCAAGCTGAACGGCGGCTGAGCGATTGCGCCGCCTGCGCTTGTGTGCAACTGCTCTAGGGCTGGTTCCCCCAGCCGCAAAGGCCACGGGGATCAAAAGGGAACACGGTGAGGCGTACCCATCAGGGACCGAAACCGTGGCTGCCCCCGCAACTGTAAGCGGCGAGTGCCCCGAACTGCCACTGGCGATTTTTTCGCCGGGAAGGCCGGGTGTCACGCGGACCCGCGAGCCAGGAGACCTGCCAGCACAGGTGGGAGCATTTCAGGAAAAGTGGACACCACTTTTCCGGTTCGAATGCGACCCGCCCAGGCGAGCTCGACGCTCATTTTCACGGTGCACACGGAGGGTGGACGCACATGGACAAGATCCCGGTTACGGTGGTCACGGGTTTTCTCGGTGCCGGCAAGACGACGCTGATCCGGCATTTGCTCGGCCATGCCAAGGGCAAGCGCATCGCGCTGATCATCAACGAGTTCGGCGACCTCGGCGTCGACAAGGAAGTGCTGGCCGCGGCCTCGGCGGAGGCGGGCCAGGAGACCTGTCGCGAAGAGGACATGATCGAGCTCTCGAACGGCTGCATCTGCTGCACCGTGGCGGAGGATTTCATCCCGACGATGGAGACGCTGCTCGGGCGCGCTGACCGGCCCGACGCCATCGTGATCGAGACCAGCGGGCTGGCGCTGCCGCAGCCGCTGATCCGGGCCTTCAACTGGCCCGAGATCAAATCGCAGGTGACGGTGGACGGGGTGGTGACGGTGGTGGACGCCGCGGCGCTGAGCGAGGGCCGCTTCGCGGCCGACGAAGCCGCAGTGGCGCGGCAGCGGGCATCGGATCAGATGCTCGACCACGCGACGCCGCTGGGCGAATTGTTCAAGGACCAGCTGATGGCGGCAGATCTGGTGATCGTCAACAAAACCGATTTGGTCGAGGCGGGCGCGCTGGGCGATGTGGAGGCACGGCTGCGGGCCGAGATGCGGCCGGGCACCGGCATGATCCGCTCGCAGCAGGGGCATGTGGATGTCGCGGCGCTGCTCGGGCTCGGGCTTGCCAGCGAGGATCATCTCGAAGGGCGCGACAGCGCGCATGAGCTCGAGCATGGCGGCGAAGGCCATGAGCACGACGATTTCGACTCGTTCTCGATCCGGCTGCCGGACGTGGTGGATCGCGCCGAGCTGCTGGCAGTGATCGAGGACACGATCAGCAAGAACGACGTTCTTCGACTCAAGGGCTGGGCCGCCCTGCCCGGCTCGGACGCGCGGCTCGCCATCCAGGCGGTCGGACCACGGGTCAACAGCTGGTTCGATCGAGACTGGAAGCCGGGTGAGGCGCGCGAGACGGCGCTGGTGGTGATCGGCGAGTCGCCGCTCGACCGTGCGGCGATCAGCAAGAGCCTGATGCGGGCGAGCCGCGCCGCGGCGTAGGCATGCACCTCCTCACGGCGCAAGCCGGCGCGCTGCAGCAGGACGGCGAAGCCATCGACCTCGGCCAGACGCCGGGGGAGATCGTGTTCGCCAGCGCCGCCGATTCCGAGTTGGCGCTGCTGGCGGGAGCGATCGACCGGGCCGGCCGCAAGGATGTGCGGCTCGCCAATCTGCTGCGGCTGAGCCACAATCTGTCGGTCGATCTGTGGATCGAGAAGACCGTCGCACATGCCAAGCTGGTGGTGGTCCGGCTACTCGGGGGGCCGGCCTATTGGCCCTATGGCGTCGACCAGCTGACAGCGGTGGCGGCGGACGGGCGCTTCAGGCTGGCACTGCTGCCGGGGGATGCGACGCCAGATCCGATATTGGCATCGCGGTCTACCGTAAGCGGCGAGGACTGGCGCCGGCTGCACGGGTTGTTCGTGGCGGGCGGGCCGGAGAATGCGGATGGGCTGCTGCGGGCGTTTGTGGGCTTGGCGGCCCCTCACCCGGCCTCCGCTTCGCTCGGCCACCCTCTCCCCGAAGGGGCGAGGGGAACCGCGATCTCCGAGATCAAGCCGTTCCAGCGCTTCGGCTACTGGACGCCGGTGGGAGGGCTGGCGATCGAGATGGCGGTGAGCGACCGGCCCGCGGTGCCGCTGTTGTTTTATCGGGCGGCGCTCGAGGGGGCAGGGACGGCGACGCTGGAGGCGCTTTGCGCAGAGCTCGAGCGGCAGGAGCTGGCGCCGGTGCCGGTGATGATCTCGACGCTCAAGGAAGGTGCCTGCGTGCGCTTCGTGCAAGCGGCGATGGCGCAGCACCGGCCGCAGGCGATTCTCAATCTGACCGGCTTCGCGCTTGGGCTCGATGGGATCGAGGACAAGCTCAACCCATTCGCCGGCATTGATGCTCCCGTGATCCAGCTGGTGCAGGGGGGACGGCCCGAGGCGCAATGGGCGGCCGACAGCCAGGGGCTGAGCGCGAAGGACCTGGCGATGCAGATCGTGCTGCCCGAGCTCGACGGCCGGATCGGCGGCATCATCGTCGGCCACAAGGCCGATGCGGTGTGGCACGCGGCGACGGAGTGTCCGCTGTCGGCTTATGCGCCGGATGTGGATGGGGTGCGCCGGGCGGTGGCGCTGGCGAAAGGCTGGGTAAGGTTGCGGGCGACGCCGCGCGCCGAGCGGCGGGCCGGCGTCGTGCTCGCGAACTATCCGATCCGGGATGGACGGTTGGCGAACGGGGTGGGGTATGACGCGCCGGCGTCGACGGTGGAGATACTTCATCGGCTGAACAATGAGGGGTACGAGGTTGGGGGCTGCCCCCCCCACCCACCGGCTTCGCCGGTCCCCCCTCCCCACAAGGGGGAGGGAGCGCCGACTACAAGTTTTCTACCATGTGGTGGCAATGAGCTGATCGAACTGCTGCAGGCTGGCCCGACGAATGCACGTCCAGAGCGGGGGGATGGGGTCGCCTTCTCTGTTGCCCGGTATCGAGAGCTGTTTGCGGCGTTGCCGGAGAAGGTGCGAACGGACGTCATGGCGCGATGGGGCGAGCCCGATGACGATCCGTTTGTGCGGGGTGGAGCGGCGTTTCATTTGCCGGTGGTGATGTTCGGCA
>CAZNAE010000032.1:0-27824 GCA_964570695.1 uncultured Devosia sp. | reverse complement strand
GCCTTGATGTTGGTGCCCATCTGGAAGCTGTCCTGCTTCGCCCAGGCCTTCATCATGGTGTCCTGCACGAGATCGTCGGCCTTGTCGTGCCGGCCACTGAGCGACACGGCAAAGGCCCTCAGCGACGGCAGGGTCGCCAGCAATTCGCGCTTGAAAGACGGAGTCTCTTGCACTCAGCTGTCCTTCCGCCGGGACGCGCGCTCGACTTCGTCGAGTTTCTCCAGCAGATCCAGGAACTTGTCCGGGATGGGCTGGTCCTGCACGGCGCCATAAAAGGCGCGCAATTTCGCGCCAATGTCGGAATTCGGACCAAGCCCGTCTTCCGAGCGCCGCGGTCGCGGAGCACTCATGTCGTTCATCTTCTCTTTGTCTTTCACTACCCGGACCTTCAAGCAGGGTGACGCTAAGCCCTGACGTGGTAGCATAAATGCTTGCGGGATCGAAAAGTTCCGCGCCAGGGAACGATCTGGGTAAATGATCGTTTATGGCCGGGTACAGACCACAAGCGTCACAGGGAGCCTCTTAATGACATTGTCCATGCGGATTGCACCGCACCTCCCCTATTTGCGTCGATTTTCACGGGCGACGACCGGATCGCAGACCTCCGGCGACGCCTACGTCGCGGCAACGCTCGAAGCGTTGATCGCCGACACCTCGATCTTCCCGGAAGGGTCGAACGACCGGATTTCACTCTACAAGCTATTCTCGAAGCTGTTCTCGTCGTCGGCAGTGCGGGTTCCGAACCCGCAGCCGCACTTCGTCTGGGAGCAGCGGGCAGCGCGCAACCTCTCGAACCTTGCACCGAAACCGCGGCAGGCCTTCCTGCTGGTCTCGGTCGAAGGCTTTACCAACGAGCAGGCCGCCGAGATCCTCGACGCGTCACCCACCGAGTTCAACCGGCTGCTCGAAGAAGCGTCGCGCGACATCTCGCGGCAGGTGGCGACCGATATCCTCATCATCGAGGACGAGCCGCTGATCGCCATGGACATCGAGCAAATGGTCGAAAGTCTCGGTCACCGGGTCGTCGGCATTGCCCGCACGCACAAGGAAGCCGTGGCGCTTTACGGCAAGACCTCGCCCAAGATGATCCTCGCCGACATCCAGCTGGCGGACGGGTCATCGGGCATCGATGCGGTGAACGATATCCTCTCGACCGAAGCGCTGCCGGTGATCTTCATCACGGCGTTCCCGGAGCGTCTGCTGACCGGCGAGCGGCCGGAGCCGACGTTCCTTGTCACCAAGCCGTTCAACCCGGACATGGTCAAGGCGCTGATCAGCCAGGCCCTGTTCTTCGACGAAGGGTCGCGCGCCGCGGCCTGATTTCAGATTCCTCCAACCTTGCACCTGGCGGCCTTTCGGGGCCGCCTTTTGTTTGGGCGTCACGCTTCTTGTTTGGACTTGAATCCCCGCACGCTTTGGCCTCACGTCTGAGGCCATGACAGACGCTGCCCCGCACCAGCACGCCGCCCTGCCCGTGGTCGAGCTCGAGCAGATCCACAAGAGCTTCGGCGAGATCGAGGTGCTGAAGGGCGTTTCGCTGACCGCGCACGAGGGCGAAGTGGTGGCGCTGATCGGCTCGTCCGGCTCGGGCAAATCGACGCTGCTGCGCTGCATCAACATGCTCGAGGTGCCCGACAGCGGCGTGGTGAAGGTCGGCGGCGAAGCGATCGCGCTGGCCGGCGTGCCTCCGCACCGGCACGTTTCGGACGAAGCGCAGATCCGCCGCCTCCGCTCCGGCCTCGGCATGGTGTTCCAGCAGTTCAATTTGTGGAGCCACATGACGGTGCTGGCCAACGTCATGGAAGCGCCGGTGCTGGTGCAGAAGCGCGAGAAGGACGAAGTGCGGACCGAAGCGCTGGCGATGCTGAAGAAAGTCGGCATCGCCGAGAAGGCCGACGCCTATCCGGCGCAGCTTTCCGGCGGCCAGCAGCAGCGCGCGGCGATCGCCCGAGCGCTCTGCATCAATCCCAGGGTGATGCTGTTCGACGAGCCGACGTCGGCGCTCGACCCGGAACTCGAGGTCGAGGTGCTGCGGGTGATCAAGCTCCTGGCCGACGAGGGACGCACGATGATCCTCGTTACCCACGACATGGACTTCGCCCGCACTGTGGCCGACCGGGCGATCTTCCTCCACGCCGGCAAGATTGAGGAGGAAGGCAGCGTCGACGACGTGTTCGGCGCAACGAAATCGGCGCGGCTCAGGCAATTCCTCAACGCCGCGGATCACGGGTGAATTGACGGCCCCACCAATTGAGGTAAGCCTTACGCCAGAGCCGCAACAAATGCGGCCCGCTGGCGTCATTTTCGGAGAAACGAATGAATAAGTTAGTTCTGGTCGCCGCCGCGTTTGCCGCGCTGACCTTCGGGGCGCAGGCCGCCGCCGTGAAGATCGGCACGGAGGGCGCCTACCCGCCCTACAACTTCGTCGACGACAACGGCAAGGTCGGCGGCTACGACATCGAAGTCGGCAACGAGATCTGCAAGCGCGCGCAGCTCGAGTGCACCTGGGTGGTGAACGAGTGGGATACGATCATCCCGAACCTGCTCGCCGGCAACTACGATGGCATCATGGCCGACATGTCGATCACCGATGAGCGCAAGCAGACCATCAACTTCACCGATCCCTATTTCCCGCCCGATCCGTCGACCTACGTGTCGCTGGCGACCAAGAAGGTGGACTACACGGCACTGAAGGGCCTGAAGATCGGCGCCCAGACCGCGACGATCCAGTCGAGCTATCTTGCCGCCAACCTCAAGGCCGATAACACCATCCTGACCTATGACACGCAGGACCAGGAACTTGCCGACCTCAATGCCGGCAATATCGATCTGGTCTTCCTTGACGGCTCGGTCGTCAACGAGGTGGTCTCGGGCTCGAGCGGCAAGCTCAAGGCCGACGGCCCGGGCATCCTGATCGGCGACGGCGTCGGCGTCGGTATGCGCAAGGGCGATACCGACCTCACCGCAAAGTTCAATGCTGCACTTGCGTCGATGAAGGCGGACGGCACGCTCGACGCGCTGATCGCCAAGGACTTCCCAGACGAAAAAGGCGGGCCCTTCTACAAGAAGTAAGCCTCTGGCGGGCGGGACATGATCCCGCCCGCTGCTTTTCGCATCGGTCGCCGGGGGACGCGCAGTGCTGGTCGATTGGCTGCCGCAAGGCCTGAAGGATGCGCTCGGCCCGGACATCGTGTTCTGGCTCGGCTACTTCACCAACGGCAAGCACCTCGGCTGGTATGCGAGCGTCCAGTACACGCTCGAAGCCATGGTCCTGGGCGCCGCCGTGGCCCTGGTGCTCGGCCTCGTCGCCGCGGCGATCCGCAACAGCGGGCCGCTGCCATTGCGCTGGTTAGCCGCCGGCTACATTAACGTCGTCCGGGGCGTGCCGGACGTGCTGTTCTTCCTGTTCTTCCCGATCGCTTTCGAACAGGGACTCGAGTGGATCCTTTCCACCCAGGTCTGCACGCCCGCGACGCTGGCGCTGAACACCGGGCAGTGGCCGCCCTGCGACGCCGCCAACATCAGCTTCACCAAGGACCAGTACTTGATCCTGGCCGGCGTCTCGCTTGGTATCGTCTATGGCGCCTTCGTTGCCAACGTCATCGCCGGAGCGCTGCGCGCGGTGCCGGCCGGCCAGCTCGAGGCGGCACGCGCCTATGGCATGAGCCGCATGCAGGTGCTGGTGCGCATCCATATCCGGCAGATGTGGGTCTATGCCCTGCCCGGCCTCAGCAATGTGTGGATGTCGATCATCAAGGCGACGTCGCTGCTATCGCTACTGCAGATCATGGACTTCGTGACCTGGGCACAACGGCTCGGCGCGTCGAATTTCTCAAAAGCCGCAGGCCTTGTGCATGACGACTGGCGCTGGCGCTACTATCTCGTTCTACTGATCTTTTACATCGTCGTCACCTACATCTCCGAGAAGGTGTTCAACGTGCTCGGCGCGCGGGTGAAGCGCGGCATGGCGTTGGCGGAGCAGAACCTCACATGAACCCGCTCGCGCCGCTGTTCCACGACATTGAGGTGATGGCCTGGCCAGCCGTGATCAACGTCTATTTCGCCGCTGCCGCGATCCCGATCGGCTTTGTCTTCGCGATCGCCTTTGCGCTCGGCAAGAACTCCAGCAACCTGCTGATCAACCGGCTGAGCCGGGGCTACATCTACTTCTTCCGTGGCTCGCCCTTCTTCATCCAGCTCTTCGCCTTCTACTCGCTGGTGCTGGCGTTCAATATCTCGACCTGGAAGCCGCTCGGCCTCGACTGGTTCGTGCTGCATCCGCTGTTTCTCGGCCCGGCGATCCTTGGGCTCAACACCACCGCTTACACCGCCGAGATCTTCTACGGGGCGCTGCTGACGGTGCCAAAGGGCGAAATCGAGGCGGCCCGCGCTTATGGCATGACACGGCGGCAGCGCTTCTGGAGCGTGACCTGGCCGCATCTGATCCGGCTGGCCTGGCCGGCCTACACCAATGAGGTGGTCTTCCTCTTCCAGGCGACGGCGCTCGTCTATTTCACCCTGCCGGTGGTCGGCGACCAGCGCGACCTGATGAACACAGCCGAGGTGCTGTTCCAGAAGGATTACAACGTGTTCCTCCATTTCGGCGTGGCGGCGCTGTATTTCCTCGTGATATCTCTGGCGATTTTCTATCTCTTCAGCCTGATCTACAAACGGCTGATGCGGCATATGCCGCAGGCGGCAACGATGAAATTCAACCTGCGGCGGGTCTTCGGCTGAAATGGGATTCCAGCTGCATACGCTGACGCTACGCGGCGATACGCCGGCGACGACCGTTGAGCTGCCCTACTACCGGATCGGCCCCGCCAACGCACTGGAGAAGGTGTACCTGCAGGCGGCCCTGCACGCCGACGAACAGCCGGGCACGATGCTGCTGCATCATCTGCTGCCGATGCTGCGCCAGGCGGACGAGCAGGAGCTGTTGCGAGCGCGCTTCGTCATCATCCCGATGGCCAATCCGTTCGGCATGGCCAACATGGTGCAGCGCAGGCACCTCGGGCGCTCGGACCTTGCCAGCGGCGTCAACTACAACCGGCAGTGGCCGGACCTGTTTTCGCTGATCCGCACCCAGCTTTCCGGGCGGCTGGGCGACGACGAGCGGTTCAACGTCAATCTGATCCGCAAGGCCGTGGCGCAGTGGATCGATGCGCAGCAGCCGCATTCGGCGTCGGAGCAACTTCGCCTGTTCCTGTTGCGCGAGGCGCACGACGCCGAATTCGTGCTCGACCTTCATTGCGACAGCGACTCGCTGCTCCACATCTTCACCTCGCCCGAGCTGATGCCCGAACTGCAGGACCTTGCCGACTGGATGGGCGCCGCCGCGGTGCTGACGGCAGCGGACAGCGGCGGCGGCTCGTTCGACGAGGTCCTGCCGCTGCTCTATCGCAAGGTGGCGCAAACCAATCCGGGCAAGCCGGTACCGATGGCAAGCGCCACGGCGACGCTCGAATATCGCGGGCTTGCCGACAGTTTTGACCATTTCGGCGAGCAGGACGCGCTGCGGTTGTTTGGCTTCCTCTGCGGTCGCGGCCTGATCGCGGCCGATCCCGGGCCGAGACCGGACGGCGTGTCGACGACGGCGCCGTTCGAGGCGACCGATGTCGTGCGGGTCGACCGGGCGGGGCTGGTAGCCTATCGCGTCGATCTCGGCCAACGCGTGGCGAAGGGGCAGCCGATCGCCGATTTGATTGCGCTCGATGGACCGGAAGCGTTCATCGGCCGCACGCCGATCCTCGCGGCCACCGACGGCTTCGTGCTGACGCGGTCGCTGCGGAAATACGCGGCGCGTGGCGAGAACATCGCCAAGATCGTGGGAACCACGCCGCTGCCGCAGCGGCGTGGTTATCTGCTCGAGGACTAGGCCGCCGCGATGCGCTGACCGCTTTCGGTATCGAAGACGTGCGCCGCACCGGGCTCCGGCGTGATCTTCAGCGTCTGCCCCGGCTGCGTCGTGATGCGCTCGCGGAAGGCGCCCATGATCTCGCCACCGGCGAACTTGGCCACCACCTGCGTTTCCGACCCGGTTGGCTCAACCGTAAGGATCTCCGCCGGC
Organism: uncultured Devosia sp.; assembly: GCA_964570695.1. Lineage (GTDB taxonomy): Bacteria > Pseudomonadota > Alphaproteobacteria > Rhizobiales > Devosiaceae > Devosia_A. The sequence continues at coordinate 21,754 of CAZNAE010000032.1, read as the reverse complement.
ACGCCGTTGTCATCGAGATGGAAATGCTCGGGCCGCACCCCCAATGTCACCGGACGGCCCTGCGAGTTGGGCGGCGCCTTGGTGAGATTGATGCGGGTGCCGTCAGTTGCGATGAAGACGTTGCCATCCATCTTGCCGGCGATCATGTTCATCGCAGGCGAGCCGATAAAGCCGGCGACGAAGAGATTGGCCGGACGATCGTAGAGGTCAAGCGGCGTGCCGATCTGCTCGATGACGCCGTCATGCATGACGACAATGCGGTCGGCCATAGTCATGGCTTCAATCTGGTCGTGCGTCACATAGACCGTCGTGGTCTTGAGCCGCATATGGTTCTGCTTGATCTCCGAGCGCATCTGCACGCGCAGCTTGGCATCGAGATTCGAGAGCGGCTCATCGAACAAAAACACGGCCGGGTTGCGCACGATGGCGCGGCCCATGGCGACGCGCTGGCGCTGGCCGCCCGACAGGTGGCGCGGGTAGCGCTTGAGATAGGGCTCAAGACCGAGGATAGAGGCTGCGTTGTTGACGCGCGCCGCGGTCTCGGTCTTGTTGACGCGCTGCAGCTTCAGCGAAAAGCCCATGTTCTGCTCGACCGTCATGTGCGGGTAGAGCGCGTAGGACTGGAACACCATCGCAATGTCGCGATCCTTGGGGGCCAGGGTGTTGACCACGCGGCCGCCGATCGAGATATCGCCCGCCGTGATCTCCTCGAGGCCGGCGATCATCCGCAGCAGCGTCGATTTTCCGCAGCCCGAGGGGCCGACCAGAATGACGAACTCGCCGTCGGCAATATCCACCGAGACGCCATGCAACACTTCGAGGTTGCCGTAGTTTTTCCGCACATTGTCGATGCTGACCGCACCCATTTGTCCCCTCCGCGCCGAAAAATCGGCAATAGAAATTACGACGGCCGACGCGGTTGGGCTTTCCCCTCGCTCGGCGATAGATCACGGTCGGAATCCGACTAGCCCGGCATGCGGCGCGACTACCAGCGGTGACGCTAACAGCAAAGCAGGGAGCGCGTAAAGAGCGATGATGCGGTGGCATGCGCTCACATTTTGAAGAGCGACGCCGACAGTCGGCGTCGCGTGCTACATCGCCTCGGTCAGCATCGCGCGATAGTCCGCGGCGCTCGCAACCCGCGGATTCGTCGCGTGGCTGTGGTCGGCGAGCGCGCGTTCGATCACCCAGGCAAAGTGATCGTCGCGCACGCCGAGCATCCGCAACCCATGCGGGATGCTGAGCCGGCGGTTGAGCGCATCGAGCGCAGTGGCAACATCGCCGTCGATCCCCGTCGCAGCCTCGAGGCGCCGCAATTTCTCACCGATGTCCGGCGCATTGAACCGGATGACGACGGGCATCAGGATGGCGTTGAGCGTACCGTGGTGCAGTGAGACGTCCTTGAGGCCGCCGAGCGCGTGGCTCAGCGAGTGCACGGCGCCAAGGCCCTTCTGGAATGCCAGTCCACCCATCAGCGCGCCCATCATCATCTCGGAGCGCGCGTCGATGTCGCTGCCATTGCTCGCCGCGCGCTCGAGACTGCGCCAGATGCGGCCCGCGCCGTCGAGCGCGATGGCTTCGGCCGGGGGATTGATGCGCGGCGAACAGAGCGTCTCGATGCAATGGCTCAGCGCATCGAGGCCGGTTGCTGCGGTGAGCATCGGCGGCAGGCCGAGGGTGAGCTCAGGATCGCAGATGGCGCGCTTCGGGATCAGATGCGGCGAGATGATGCCGAGCTTCCGCCCGTCATCGAGGGTCAGCAGCGCGGCACGCCCGACCTCGGCGCCAGTACCAGCAGTGGTCGGGATCGCGATTACCGGCGCGACCTTGCTGGTGATGCGATCGAGGCCGCCATAGATCAGCGCAAATTGCTCGAGCTCGCCCGGATGCGTCGCAAGCAGCGCCACGCCCTTGGCGAGATCGATCGGAGAGCCGCCGCCGAGCGCGACAACGCCGTCGCAGCCCTCCGCGCGATACATCGCCAGCGCCGCCCTCACAGCCAACTCCGTCGGGTTGGGCGGCGTGTCGAGGAACTGCGGCGTGCCCTCCGGCAGATGCGCCATGGCTTTCGCCACCAGTCCCGCCGCCAGCACACCGCGATCGGCGACGAGCAGCGGGCGTGTGGCGGCGAGCTCGCGACAGGCATCGCTGAGCGTCGCCAGCGCACCGGGGCCGAAATCGATGGCGGTGAGGTACGTGATACGCGCCATCAGCCGTTCGCCAGTTCGATGAGCACTTCGCTGTGACATGGCGTCCCCGGTCTGCACCAGCAGGCGAGATTGTAGCCCTTGAGTTCGGCGCGGATTTCGGTGCGGGTTGGCGGCGCGTGCGGTGAGAGCTTGGGATCGATGGTGCCGCGCAGCCACTCGCCACAGAGCGCTACGGCTTTGATCTGTGCCGCGGCCGGGTCGAGCTTGTACTTCGCTGCAACGTCGGCGATCGAGAATGGATTGCCCCACTTGCCGGGACGGGTGACGCGCTTCGCCGGCAGGCCGTTGAGCGCCTCAGATGCGGCTTGCAGGTTGAAGCCCTTGTGCCGCGAGAGTTGCATCCGTTTCGGTTTCATCTGAGGTCCTTGTCGTAGATGAACTTCGGCATGCCAAGCTTGAAGACGATGGCGACGACGCGGAGGGCAAAGCCAGCGACCACGGCGACCACCGTCACGATCTCATGCGGGAAGCCGAACTGCAGGCCGAAATAATAGAGCACACCCGTGACGATCGAAATGGTGGCGTAGAGCTCGCCCGAGAACACCAGCGGCACATCGTTGCAAAGCACATCGCGCAGGATACCGCCGGCGATGCCGGTGATCATGCCGGCAACGATGACGATTACCGGCGCCTCGCCCATTTCAATCGCGACGTTGCAGCCGATGATGGTGAAGACCACGAGGCCAAGCGCATCGAGCAGCAGGAACGGCCAGCGCAGCGTCTCCATGAACCGCGCGAGGCCGATGGTGACGAGCGCCGCACCACACGCGACCAGCAGCAGCGTCGGGTCCTTCACCCAGCTGAGCGGATAGTGACCGAGGAGCGTGTCGCGCATGGTGCCGCCGCCGAGCGCCGTCACGGCGGCCAGGACGCAGACGCCGAACCAGTCCATCCGGCGCTTGCCGGCGGCGAGCGCCGCAGTCATCGCCTCAGCAGCCACGGCAACGATGAAGATGATCTGGAGCAGCATCGCTACTTCGACGCTTCCTGGATGGTGATGATGCGCCAGTCGACGCTCTCGCAGGCGTCGGTCTTGCAGATGCCGGACACCCAGAGCTGGCCAGCACCGAACATCGCGCCCTGGTAGTTGACGAAGAGGTCCTCGTATTTCTGGCCGGTGATTGCCAACTTGATCGCCGGCGTGAAGAGATTGGGATAGGCGGCAATGAACGCATCGGCATCGGCCAGCGTCACGGCCTTGTCGCCCATCCGCACATCGATCGGGAACGCCACCCAGGCGGCGAGCGCTGCCGGATCGTTGTCGTTGACCGCGGCCTGGATCGCTGCGAAGGCATCATGGAATGCGGCTGGATCGCCGAGATTGTCGGTGATGGCCTGATCGACTTCCGCCACGGTGCCGGCGAATGCGGCGGTCGGAGCGAGCAGCAGCACGGCAAGCGCGAGGGCTTTCAGCATGGCGAATCCGGGTTTCCTCAGGAGCGACTGGCAGTCATTCTATCTTGCGCCGCACAACAGGGAAGCACGATGAAGCAGCCGCAATCGATGAAGGCGCTGGAGGAGTTGGGCCGGGTGCGGCTCAGCGAGAACTTCTTCATGCGCGACTTCCTCTACTCGGAAATCTCGGCCTTCTACGGCATTCCCAACATCCCCGACGATCCGGACCTCGCGATCATGACCGGGCGAAAACTCTGCGAGGAGGCGCTGGAACCGCTGCAGGCGCGGTTCGGCAAGATTTCGATCCGCTCAGCCTACCGGTCGCCGGCGGTCAACCAGCTCGGCAACGAACACGACCTCAACTGCGGCAACAACGCCAGCAATTTCGCCGGGCACATCTGGGACAAGACGACGCCGAAGGGCGAGATCGGCGCCTGCGCGACGATCATCGTCCACGCGCTGATCCCCTGGTATGAGCGCACCGGCCGCTGGGAGGCGGCGGCGTGGTGGATCCACGACCATTTGCCCTATGACGAGCTGGAGTTCTTCCCGAAATTCGCGGCGTTCAACTACGCCCATGGCGACCGGCAAAGGCGGCGCATCTCGAGCTTCATCCCGCCGCGGCGGGGCGTGCTGACGAAGACCGGGATGGCCAACGGGGCCGGCGACCACTCGGCGGAGTATGCTGAGTGGCTGGCGACGCTGCGGGGCTAGCTATCCGACGCGGCCGCCGAGCTCGTCCTCGATGTGGGCGCGGACGATATCGTCCATGCTGCGCTCGGCGACGAAGCCCAGACCCCGCGCGCGCTTGGCATCGAAATTGCGCGGCCAGCCCGCGACGATCCGGCCGATGGTGTCGTTCGGCTCCTCGCGGATCAGCTTCACCGCTTTGTCGCCGGCGGCGCGGCGCAAGGCCTCGATCTCCTCGCCGACGGTGGCTGAGAGACCCGGCGCCGAGAGCGTCCGGCGCCAGCCGAGTGCCGCACTGTCCATCGTTGCGGCGCGCAGCAGGAACCCGACGGCCGCCCGCGGGCTCGCGAACCAGTGGCGCACGTCGCGGCCGACCGGAAGCACCGCCTCCTGGCCGACCAGCGGTTCGCGGAGGATGTTCGAGAAGAAGCCCGACGCCGCTAGGTTCGGCTTGCCGGGCCGCACCACGATGGTCGGGAGCCGGATGCCGACGCCGTCGACGAAACCCTTGCGCGAATAGTCATTGAGCAGCAACTCGCCGATTGCCTTCTGCGTGCCGTAGCTGGTGAGCGGGGTCGAGAAGAACTCGTCGCCGATCGCATCGGGGAACGGCGCGCCGAACACCGCGATCGACGAGGTGAAGACCAGCCGCGGCTTGTACGGCGATTTCAGCCCTTCCTGCCGGACCGCCTCGAGCAGATAGCGCGTGCCGTCGAGATTGATCCGGTAGCCCTTGTCGAAATCGGCCTCCGCCTCGCCCGAAACGATTGCCGCCAGATGGAAGATGAGATCGGGCCGCCCGGCGACCAGCGTGGCGGCCGCAGAAGGCGCGCTGAGGTCGATCGCGATCGACTCGACGGCGCCCGCAAACGCCGGAGTGGCGGCCGCCACAATGTCGGCGAACGTCAGCCGCTCGATCGGCTTGCCGCCAACTTCGCCTGCCTTAACCAGCGCCTGTGTGAGTTTTCGCCCGACCATGCCGGCCGCGCCAATGATGAGAATATGCACGATTGCCTCCGTGTCGGCCCGGACCTTATCCGCGCGGCGGCGGCTTGCAACTCATTTGGGCATGGCAGCCAGAAGTTGCTGCAGGGTCGGCAGCATGCCGTCGAAGCTGGCGCTCAGCGGCGAGTGCAGATCGTGGAGCTGGGATTGCGCGGCGGTGCCGATGTCGTAGGCCTGCTGCAGGCGCACGCGATCGAGCTTCGGCACCGATTCCTTGAGCAGGACATCGATCATGTAGAGCTGCAGGCTCGACCACTTGTCAGGATCGACCTCGGGCGTATCGACCTCGGCCGCGGACTGATAGGCGGCCACGGCAGCATCGACCGTCGCCGGCTTGCCGTCGGTGGCGGCGAGATCCGCCAGCACTTGCCCGAGCTTGGTCTGGTACAGCGCCCAGTCGAGCGGCGAGGATTGCCGCGGCGTCAGCGCGATGCCCTGCTGCAGCAGGTCGGCGGCTTCCGCCAGCGGAGCGGCAGACTTCGTCTGGCCGCCGTAGACACGCAGCGTGCCGGCGAGGTTGGAGGCGCTGATCGCCCATTGTACCGGCGTGCGCTCCTTGTCGTGCACGGTCAGCACGGCCCGGTAGGCGTTGATGGCCGCCTCGAGATCGGCGGGCGATTCGGCAAGCTTGCCGCGGTCGGCATAGATCGAGGCGAGCGTGCCCTCGATCAGCGCCCAATCGAGCGGGTTGTCGGAGCGCGGCCGGACCCCGAGCGCGGCCTGCAGCGATCCCACTGTGTCGGAAAGGATGCCGATCGACTGCGCCAGCGCTGCCTTGACCTCGGGGAGATCGTCGGCGTTCTGAGCGCCATTCTGCAGCGCCTTGACCTGGATGTCGTCGGTCGCCCCGTAAATGGCGTCGGCCAGTGCCATGCGGGCGTTGGCACGATTGCTCTCGACCGTCGCCCAGTCGACCGGGGTCGCATCGGCCGTGTAGACCGTCAGCGCCTTGTCGAAGGCGTCGATGGCCTGCTGCAGAACGGCCTGATCGTTGGTGCGGCCACCGATGGTATAGAGCACGTTGGCAAGATTGTTCTGCGCGCTGGCCCATTGCTCGGGCACGGCGTTCTGCGTCTGGACCGTGAGGGCGGCGTTGAACGACACAACGGCCTGCTGCAGCATCGCCGGATCGGTCAGCCGATTGCCGAGCGTCTGCTGCGTCTGGCCGATGCGATTCTCGATCTTCGCCCAATTGAAGGGATCGCTGTCCTTCGGCGCGAGGGCAAGCGCCTCGGCGTAGACGGCAAGCGCCGAATTCAGCGCATCATTGTCGGTGGTGTAGTAGCCGCGGTCGGTCAGTGCATCGCCCTGGCTGATCTTGAAGCCGATCGCCTTGACCTTGTCCCAATCCTTCGCTGCGTCGAAGGCCTTGCCGAACAAGTCGGCAGCGTGCTGATGGTCGAAATTGAGCAGCGCCGTCGTCGCATTGGCCGCGTAAGTATCGGCGATATCTACCATGTCCTGCCTGAGCTGCTCGGCCTCGGCCTGCTTGCCCTGAAGCAGCGTGTCGGCACGGCCCGAGGCCTGGTCGCGATATTTGAGCGCCAGCGCAATGGCGCCCTCGGACTCCGCATCGTCGGCCAGCTTGGAAAGCCGTTCCAGCTCGGCATCGGACTTCACGGCCTGAGGCCTGTCGGCCAGCAGCTCCTTCAGCCGGGCGGCGCCTTTCTGCAACTGGTCCTCGAGCTTGCCATTGTCGTCGCTGGGCTTGATGCCGAGCGCGTCGAGCATGCCGTACAGCGAAGCGAGCGGCACCTTCTCGTCGCCGGCCAGTGACTCGACATATCTCTGCGTCTCGGGCGGCGTGCTGGCGATGGAAAGCAGTAGCTTCCGCCGCTCGGTCCTGATCGCCGCATGGTCGGGATCGTCGTTGTTCTCGGCTGGTGCATCGAAAGTCAACTTGGTGCGCAGCGACGAATTGGTCCAGGGCAGTTGCTTGGCATCGGTCTCGAGGTAGACCTCCTCGGTGACGAAGGTCATCACGTCGCCGAAGGAATAGCCGCCGGCACTAAGCTGCTTCAGCAGTGCCGCCGCATAAGGCGAGTTCTCGCCCGGGGCGCCGTCGAGGGCCGGTTCACCCGGTTCGGCGGCAAAGCCGATCACCGCGCCGAGGCTGTCGGGATTGCTCTGCGGCCGCGCCACCGGGGTCGGGCCGCGGACCGCGGCAAGCCCCTCGCTCGCAACCGGTGCCGGGGCGCTTTCGCCGGGCAGGAGGATCATCTGCCCCGGCGGGAACGGATCGGACCGGCAGGCATCGAGCAGGATGATCGAGATCGGCGCGGCCTTGCTCAGCGCTTCGAGCAGCGGCTGCACCGGGATCATGCTCGCCCCGGCCTTCTCCGGCGTCGAGGCATCGGTATCGATCGGCGCGATGAAATTCTCGCCCTTCGCCTCGATGCCGTGGCCCGAATAGTAGACCAGCGCGACATCGGCATCCTTTGCCTCGTCGGTGAACCGCTTGATCGCGTCGCGCAACTCGTCGCCATCGGCGTTGAGCACCCGGTCGACATCGAAGCCGAGGTCGCCGAGCAGCCGGTCGATATCGCGCGCATCCTTGTTGGGGTTGGTCAGCACCGGGAGCTGCTGGTATTTGCTCTCGCCGATCACCAGCGCCACACCGTGCAGCGGATGGTCCGCGGCGTTCGCGGCAAAGGGCCAGAGGGCGAGCACCGAGCCAAGCAGCAGACGAAGCATCACGACACGGCCTTCAGCATTTTGTCGATCTGCTTCAGCCTGGTCTCGTAATAGTCGGCTGCGCCGTTCTGGTCGGCGTAATAGTCGGAAGCGGCCTGCATGGCGTCGCGCCCCTGCTGCACGAGGCTGCGATCTTTCTGCAGCGCGCCCAGATTGGCAAGCGCCCAGCCGAGACCCTCCTGGCAGTCGGCCCAGTCGTTCGGGGTGTCGTCCTGGGTGTAAACCTCGAGCGCCGCGTTGAATGCCAGCGTCGCGTCGTTCCACGCGTCGGCGTCCTTGCCGCGGGTGCCGATCTCGGTCAGTACGAGGCCGATATTGTACTGCGTCAGCGCCCAGTCGCGCGGATCGCTGTCTTGCGTACGCTCGTCGAGGCTGAGTTTGTAAGCGGCGACTGCCTGCTGCAGCATGGCATCGCCGGCCGCGCCTTTCTGCGTGCGACCGAGATCGAAATAGGTTGCGCCCAGATTGTTCTGGATCGTCGCCCATTGCAGCGGCGCAGCAGCTTCGGTCGAGATCTCGAGCGCCGCGTTGAAGGCATCGATTGCCGCCGCGTACGATTTTGGATCCTTGCTGAGCTTGCCGAGATCACCCAGCGCGTTGCCCAGATCGTTCTGCGCCGACGCCCAGTTGTAGGGTGTCTTCTGCCGGGTCCACTGCCGCAGGCCCGACTGATAGGCCGCGACCGCAGCCTTCAGCTGGCCGGGGTCCTTGCCGTAATTGCCGAGGCTGCGCAGCACAGTGCCGACGTTGATTTCGGCCCGCGCCCATTCGAACGGCATGCTGTCTTCCGTCCACACTTCGAGCGCCGAGCGATAGGCGCCCGCCGCCTGCTGCCAGAGCTGCGGGTCGTTGCCGCGGTCGCCGAGGCTGGCATAGACGTTGCCGAGATTGTTCTGGGTGCGGGCCCAGTCATTGGGCTTGGTTTCCTTCGTCCAGATGTTGGCGACCTGCTCGAAGGCATGCTGCGCATCCTGCAGATACTCGTCGCTGTCGGTGTGCATGTTGCCATAGGTGGCGAGCGCCGTGCCGAACTCGCTCGAGACCTCGGCCCATCGATCGTCATCGGGCTGGCCGTCGAGATAGGTCAGCACCTCGTCGTAGAGCTTCAGCGACTGGTCGAAGGGATCGTTACCGCCTTTCTGTTCGCCGAGCCCCTCGAGCGCGAACGCCTGCTGCGTCTTGTAGGCGTTGGCGAGGCTGTCATCGATACCGGCGACCTCGGCGACGGCATCGGCATAGCGTGCTGCAGCGGTGGTGAAGTCGGCCGCCAAGGACGCGGCGTCGCCGGTTCGCGCGAAGATCTCCGCCAGCTTCTTGTGCTGGTCGTTGGCATTGCCGCCAAGGGCCGCTGACACGGTCTTGGCGTGTTTGCTGGCCCGGTTCCAGAAATCGAGCGCCGCGGCGACGGCGCCTTCGCTGTCGGCCTCCGTGGCAAGCGCGACGAGCTTGGTGAGATCGGCATCATCGACGGCGACCGCTGGGGTGTCCGCCGTAAGCTTCTTGATCCGGGTGGCGCCATCCTCGAGCTGCTGTTCGATGGCATCGGGATCGGAGGTGTTCACTCCGAGCGCGTTGAGCATGGCGTAGAGCTTGCCGAGCGGCACGCCTTGCGCCGCGGCCACGGTTTCAACGGAGGCGCGGGTTGCGTCGGGAGCGCCGGCGATCGAGAGCAGCAGCTGGCGGCGGCCGGTCTTGATCGCCGCCTGATCCGGATCGTCCGCTTCCGCAGGCTTGCCGAAGTTCAGCACTCTCCGCAGCGACGAGTTCACCCACGGCAGCTGCCGCGCATTGGTCTTGAGATAGACCTCCTCGCTGACCATCGTCATCAAATCGCCGAAGGAATAGCCACCCGCCGCAAGATGCTTCAGCAGCGCCGCGGCATAGGGCGAGTTCGGCTCGCCCGGTGCGCCATCGAGCGCCGGCTCGCCCGGCGAGGCGGCAAACCCGATGACCATGCCCAGATTGTCGGCCGAGACGCCCGGCTTGGTGGCGGGCGTCGGCCCGCGCAATTCACCGAGACCGGTCGACTGAGCCGCAACGGGTTGCGCGGCGCCGGGCGCCTGGATCATCGTTCCGGCCGGAAAGGCATTGGTGCGGCAGGCATCGAGCAGCACGATGGTCACCGGCACGGTCTTCGCCAGATTGTCCAGCAGGTCGGACACTGGCAACAGAGTCGCGCCGGCCTTGACCGGACTGCTGAGATCGGCATCGATCGGCACCAGATAGTTTTCCCCGCCCGCCTCTATGCCGTGGCCCGAATAATAGACGAGCGCGACGTCGGCATCCTTGGCAGCAGTCTCGAAGTCTGTCAGCGCCTGACTGAGCTTCGCATGGTCGCCATCCTGCACTTCGGTGACAGCAAAGCCGAGGCGACCAAGCAGCCCATCCATCGCATCGGCGTCGTTCTTGGGATTGGCGAGTTTCGGCAGTTCGCCGGAGTAGTTGGACTGGCCGATGACCAGGGCGACGCCGCGGAGCGGGTGCTCGCCGGCGCGGACGGCGCCGGCCAAAAGCAGAAGCGCGAGCGGCATGGCCGCTCGCGCTAGGATCATGAGGGCTGGACGAAACCGGCCCATTATCCGGGACGTCTCATGCTTGGCCGCTTAGTTGGCAACCAGCGTGGCGCCGACCTGGCCGTCGGTACCGTGTTCGACGACGCCCTGGCGCAGTTGGGTCAGGAAGTCGCGGTAGCTTTCTCCCGAGGTGATATCGCCAAGCAGCGGCTTTTCGGAGGCCACCACAAGGATCGACTTGGCGTTGCTACCCGGCTGTGCCGTCAACGAGCCCGACGACGCGGCACCGAACGGCAGTCCTGCAAGCTGGTGCACCGTGCCGTCGGAATCGTAGCTCACGGCATAGAGGTAGTGCGCATAGTCGGGAAGCGTCACGGCGCCCGAGGCGATGGTCGGCGCCTTGGAATTGGCGAGGGCGGCGCCCAACGTCAGCCGGGTCTCGCAGAGCGGCCAGGCGGCCACCTCGACCTTGCTGGTGTCGACATCGGCACCGAGCTTGGCCTTCAGCGCGGCGAGGTCTTCATCCTTGCCGACGAAGCCGGTTGCAGCCTTCTTGCCATCGGCACCGGCCGCAACATCGACCTTGCCGCACCAGAGACCCGCGACCTCAGTCACACCGTTGGCCGGGGTCGCCGCACCGACATTCGGGTCGGTACGGAGCGTCGGTCCGGGCCCGATGATGTCGGACCGGAAGTCAGTATCTGCCAGCTGCACCGCCGGCGCGCCCGGCAGCTCGATGACAAAGGCCTCGTCGATGCGGTTCATGAACGTGTCGAAGCTCAACCGGCCGAAGCCGTTGTCGCCCCACTCGGCGCCCCAGGAGTTGATGAACTTGAACTCCTGCTGCTTGTCGTCGTAGCCGACAATCGTGAATTCATGCCCGTCATGCTCGTTGGGACCGACCGGCCCGGCCTGCCAGATACTGCCGCCCGCCGGACCGTGCATAGCCTGGAAGGCGTCGTCGACGACAGCGCCGACGATCACTGGATTGCCCTGCGCCAGCTGTGCCTCGACCTGAGCAACGCGATCCGGCATAGGCGTGGCATTGCCGTTCTTGTCGACCTGGAAGCCGACATAGTAGGCCGCCGAGATCTTGAAGTCGGTGCCCTTCGCCAATTGCGCATCCGTCAGGTACGGGCAGGTCTGCCCGTCATAGGGAAAGTCTGCGAGCGACTGCACGCCGTGCATCAGGAGGCGCAGCGCGTCCGGAGTATACGTGCCGTTGCCGCCGCACGCGTCGGTGCCCTTGGGCTGGTGCACTGCGTCGTAGATAAAGGCCGGGCTCGGGAAGTTGCCGGGATCGGTCCCGTCCCGGTGTTCGATCATTCGGGCATAGTAGGCACGCGCCGCGTAACCTGAGGCCCACGCCACGCAGGAGCCCAGCGCGCCCTGATTGCCGACCGTGGGGAAATAGCCCGAGAGATCGACGGCGGCCGGCAGGAAGTCGCGGTACACCGGTGGGCTCGGAATGCCGGCAAGCTGCGCGCCCGATGACTTCAGATGACCGGTCGGGTGGTGGATCGGCGCCGACTGAGCCAGCGCGCTGCTGGCGAACCCAATCGCAGAAACGGCAAGCACGCCGAAACCGCAGAGGACGTTCGCCGTCATGGATATCGTCTTCATGGAAGTCGTCCTTACTTTCTGTTGTCCGTCAGCCACTGATAGGTGATCGCGCTGATGCGGGCGATCCAGGTGCCCGGGGTCTTCGGATCGCCGGTATCGAGTGGCAGCACGTTCAATCCAGTGATGTAGACTCCCTTCGTCTGGGGATCCTGGATCAGGAGGGGCTGGCCATATCCGGGCGAAGCACAAGGGACGGACTGAGCGAAGCTGCGGTACATGAGCGCCTCCGGCTCGTTGCAGACCGTCAGGCCTAGATTGAAGTTCTGATCGAAGACCAGCGCCGTCGGCTGACTGTCATGATTGACGTCGGTCTGGAAACCGATCCAACCGAGCTTGTTGCCGATCGGATCCTTAAGAATAACGACTCCGATCGCATAGGGCGCCAAGCCCCACCAATCGGTGACCGGCGGTTGCTCCGTGAACTCCTGCATGATGGCTGCAGTGTCAGCTTCGTAGGGGCCGCCCGACGCCCTGCCGTTCACACCGGAATAGAAGCTGATCTTGTCCGGATAGGCGGCCTGGCCGTTGGCCCCGTAGAGGCAGAAAGCTGACGTCAGGACGGTCTGCGGGCCGATCAGTTCACCGCTGCAGTCATACGCCTGCTGGCCGTAGATCGCTTCGATGAGCCCCGTGGCGCGGTACGGATAGACGTCGGCCCGTTTGACTGCGGTGATCTTTGGCACTGCGGCAGCCGGCGCCGGGCCCGAGCGGGTGGCCGCGCCGGACGCCGGGGCTGGTTGCCCCAGCAGGGCCGCAAGGGCAGCGGAAGCGGGAACGGTCGTCCTGCTCCCGTCGGCATGCAGGACTATGGTACTCATCGCGCCCGCCATCGGGGCAGCATTAGCCGCATCGATGTCGCGGGACGCACCCGCATCGGCCAGCGGCTTGACGACCGGCGGCTGCATTGGCCCCAGCTGCACCGACGGGGTAGCGGCACCGGCCCCAGCATCGCTGGCGCCTTCCGATCCCGGCGTCGATTGAGCGAAGGTTACACCACAGCTCAAGACAAGCGTGGCGGCAGACAGCAGAGTGACTTTGGGTAACAAATAACGCATCAGGCATCCCCCGAGTTGACGGTCATTGGGAAACATATTGCCGTGCAGCTTGTTTTGGCACAACCCACCAATTGGCTAGCTATTTCGGCGCCAGAACGGCGGAATCCGTATGTCTTCGCGGTGTTTTTGCGCGGCCGATCCAAGTTCGGCCATAGCGCCGTCCAAACCCGCGCGAGTTTGGATTTGAGTCCGTTCCGCCAATCGGCTAGCTAGATCGCGCATCGCTTTTCGGCCAGCGGAAGGACTTTTGGGGGTATGGCGGACATCGAAGGCCGCATCGCCGCGCTGCCGATCTGGACCGGCGTTCCGCGGCTCAAGCCGCTGACGGGGGGTATCTCCAATCTGAGCTTCACCGCGACCGACCGCTCCGGCAAATATGTGGTCCGCATCACCCGCGATTTTCCGTTCCACCACGTGTTTCGCGACCGCGAGGTGATGTCGGCCCGCGCCGCCCACGCCGCCGGCTTCGCACCCGAGGTGGTGCATGCCGAGCCGGGGCTGATGGTGTCCCGCTTCGTCGATGGCAAGGTGCTGGGCGTCGAGGACGTGGGCGCCGACATTCCGCGAATCGCCGAATTCCTGCGCAGGTTTCACCGCGACATGCCGGCGGGCATCTCCGGCGCCGGCTTCATCTTCTGGGTGTTCCATGTCAACCGTGACTATATCCGGCAACTGCGTGATGTCCGCACCACGGACTGGCTCGCTATCAATGACGAGCTCGAGGCGGCACAGTTGCCGCTGCCGATCCAGTTCGGCCACCACGATTTGCTGCCCGCCAATCTGATCGACGACGGCAAGCGGCTCTGGTTGATCGACTACGAGTATGCCGGGTTCGACACCGCGATGTTCGACCTCGCCAATCTGAGCTCGAACAACAATTTCACTACGGAGCAGTCGTCCGATCTGCTCGAGGCCTATTTCGGCGACGCCCCGGCCGAAGCGATGCTCCGCTCGCACGCCGCGATGGAGGCCGCTTCGCTGTTGCGCGAGGCGCTATGGTCGCTCATCAGCGTTCATCACCTCGACCGGCCGGGCGTCGACTACGGCGCCTATGCGGACGAGAATCTCGCCAAACTCGACGCGTCGCTCGTTGCCTATCACGCCCGTTTCGGGCGCCCCGGATGACCCTCCCCTCGCACGCCCAGATCGTGGTCATCGGTGGCGGCATCATCGGCTGCTCGACCGCCTATCATCTCGCCAAGGACCACACGGCCGACGTCATCCTGCTCGAACAGGGCAAGCTCACGTCCGGCTCGACCTGGCACGCAGCGGGGCTGGTCGGGCAGTTGCGCTCGTCGGCGTCGATCACGCAGGTGCTGAAGCGTTCGGTCGAGCTCTACAAGACGCTCGAGGCGGAGACCGGCCTTGCCACCGGGTGGAAGATGACCGGATGCCTCCGCCTCGCGACGACTGAGGACCGCTGGACCGAATTCAAGCGGCTTGCCACCACGGCGCGGAGCTTCGGCATGGAGATGGAGCTGATCTCGCCCGCCGAGGTCAAGCACATGTGGCCGCTGCTGGAGACGGGCGACCTGATCGGCGCCTCGTGGCTGCCGACCGACGGGCAGGCCTCGCCCTCCGACATCACGCAGTCGCTTGCCAAAGGCGCGCGACTGCACGGAGCGAAGATCTTCGAGGGCGTGCGCGTCACAGGCTTCGAAATGGACGGTAAGCGCATCACGGCGGTGCTCACCACCGACGGGCCGGTGGGCTGCGAGACGGTGATCAATTGCGGCGGGCAATGGGCGCGCGAGATCGGCGCGATGGCAGGTATCAATGTGCCGCTGCAGCCGGTCAAACATCAGTACATCATCACCGAGAAGATCGAGGGGTTGAGCCCCGACGTGCCGACCATCCGCGATCCCGACCGGCGGACCTACTTCAAGGAAGAAGTGGGCGGGCTGGTGATGGGCGGCTATGAGCCGGATCCGATCGGGTGGACCACCGGCGACATTCCGCGGCCGTTTGAGTTCCAGCTCTTCGACGACGACTGGGAGCATTTCGAGCAGCACCTGTCGCAGGCGATCGCGCGCGTGCCGGCGCTCGAGACCACCGGCGTGCGGCAGATGATCCACGGACCCGAGAGTTTTACCCCCGACGGCAATTTCATACTCGGCGCAGCGCCCGAATGCACCAACATGTATGTCGGCGCCGGCTTCAACGCCTTCGGCATCGCCTCGGGCGGCGGCGCCGGCTGGGCGCTGGCGGAATGGGCGATGAAGGGCGAAGCGCCCCTCGACCTCTGGGTTGTCGACATCCGCCGCTTCTCGGCCCTGCACCGCGACCGCGACTGGGTGAAGGAGCGGACGCTCGAGGCCTATGGGAAGCACTACACCGTCGCTTTTCCGCACGAGGAATACGAGTCCGGCCGCAACCGCATCGTCTCGCCGCTCTACGATCGGCTGAAGGCGCATGGCGCGGTGTTCGGCAGCAAGCTCGGGTGGGAACGGCCGAACTGGTTTGCGCCGGTTGGAAGCGAGGCGCGCGACGTCTATTCGATGGGGCGACAGAACTGGTTCAGCCCGGTCGGCGACGAGCACCGGCTGGTGCGCGAGGCGGTCGGACTGTTCGACCAGTCGTCGTTCGCCAAATACGAAGTCGCCGGCAAGGACGCGGTAGCGGCGCTTAACTGGATCGCCGCCAATAATATCGACAAGCCGGCCGGACGACTGACCTATACGCAGATGCTCAACAGCCGCGGCGGCATCGAATGCGACCTGACGATTGCCCGGCTCGCGGAGGACCGGTTCTACATCGTCACCGGAACGGGATTCCGGACGCACGACATGGCGTGGATCGCCGAGCACGTCCCGGCTGGCGCCGACGCCACGATTTCGGACGTCACCGAGCAATATGGCACCCTGTCACTGATGGGGCCGCGAGCGCGGGATGTTCTGGCGGCGGTGACCAGCGCCGATGTCTCGAACGCGGCGTTTCCGTTCGGCCATGTCCGCGTCCTGCCCATTGCCGGCCACGAGGTGCGGGCGCTGCGGGTGACCTATGTGGGCGAGCTCGGCTGGGAGCTGCATGTGCCGCTCGGCGCGACCGGCGAGGTGTTCGACGCGCTGATGGCGGCCGGCAAGGTCCACGGCATCCGGCCGGTCGGCTACCGCGCGCTGGAATCGCTGCGGCTCGAGAAGGGCTATCGCGCCTGGGGCTCCGACATCACGCCCAACGACACGCCGTTCGATGCCGGCCTGGGCTGGGCCGTGAAGCTCAAGTCCGCCGCAGCGTTCATGGGCCGCGACGCGCTTGTCGCCCAGCGCGAGACGCCGCTGCGGAAGCGGCTCGCGACCTTCAGCACGGCGCGCGAGGATATCGTGCTGCTCGGCCGCGAAACCATCCTGCGCGATGGTGCGTTCGCCGGCTATCTCACCTCCGGCGGCTACGGCTACACCGTGCAGAGGCCGATCGGCATCGGCTATGTCCGCAACGCCGCCGGCGTCGGGGAGGACTATCTAAAGTCCGGCCGCTATGAGCTGGTCGTCGCCAATGAACGGGTTGCAGCCGAGCTGCATCTGGCACCGCTCTACGACCCGGAGAATACCAAGGTGAAGGCATGAAGGTTCTGGTCGCGGTGAAGCGCGTCGTCGACGCCAATTTTCGTGTGCGCGTCAAAGCCGACGGCACCGGCGTCGAGCTCGACAACGTCAAGCTGGCGATGAACCCGTTCGACGAGATCGCCGTGGAAGAAGCGGTGCGGCTCAAGGAGAAGGGCACCGCCACCGAGATCGTCGCCGTCTCGATCGGGCCTGCCAAAGCCGAGGACACACTGCGCCAGGCGCTGGCGATGGGCGCCGACCGCGCCATCCTCGTCGTCCACGATACCAAGACCGAGCCGCTCGGGGTTGCCAAAGCGCTGGCGGCTATTGCCAAGACCGAAGCGCCCGACCTGCTGCTGCTTGGCAAGCAGGCGATCGACGACGATGCCAACCAGACCGGTCAGATGCTGGCCGCCCTGCTCGGCCGCGGCCAGGCGACCTTCGCCAGCAAGCTCGAGATCGCCGATGGCAAGGCGACGGTGACGCGCGAGGTTGATGGCGGCCTGCAGACGCTGGAGCTGACCCTGCCCGCGGTGGTGACGGCCGATCTACGGCTCAACACGCCGCGCTTCGCCTCGTTGCCCAACATCATCAAGGCGCGTTCGAAGCCGCTGACCAAGACCAGCGCCGCCGAACTCGGCGTCGATCTCGCGCCGCGGCTGAAAACGCTGAAAGTCGAGGAGCCGCCGGCCCGCCAGCCCGGTGTCATCGTCGGCTCGGTCGCCGAACTGGTGCAGAAGCTGCGCGAGGCAGAGGTGCTGCCATGACCACGCTGCTGGTCGCCGATGGCGACGCCACGGCTCATGCCCTCACCGCCGCGCTGCAACTCGGTGACGAGGTGCACATCCTCGACGTGCCACCCAATATCCTCGCCGAACCGCTTGCCAATTTCATCATGGCGCTCGGCGGCTACGAGGCGATCGTTGCGCCGGCCACCTCGACCGGCAAGAACGTGCTGCCGCGCGTCGCCGCGTTGCTCGACGTGATGCAGATCTCGGACATCACCGAGGTCGTGACACCCGATACCTTCAAGCGCCCGATCTATGCCGGCAACGCCATCGAGACCGTGCAGTCGACCGACGCCAGAAAGGTGATCACCGTCCGCGCCTCGGCCTTCCCACCGACCCCACTCGATGGCATCAAAGTTATTGAGCTCGGCCCCTCGCATGCCAACATGGCGCGCATCGTCGCGGAAGAAACCCAGACCTCGGATCGCCCGGAACTCGGCTCGGCGAAAATCGTCGTCTCTGGCGGCCGGGCCTTCGGCAGCAAGGAGAAGTTCGATGCGCTGCTGATCCCGCTTGCCGCAAAGCTCAACGCCGCCATCGGCGCCAGCCGCGCCGCGGTGGATGCCGGCTACGCGGCGAACGATCTGCAGGTCGGCCAGACCGGCAAGATCGTCGCGCCCAACCTCTATATCGCGGTCGGCATTTCTGGCGCCATCCAGCACCTCGCCGGTATGAAATCGAGCAAGATTATCGTCGCTATCAACTCCGACCCCGCCGCCCCGATCTTCGGCGTCGCCGACTATGGATTGGTGGGCGACTTGTTCACGCTTCTGCCCGAACTCACCGCGGCGCTCTAGATGACAAAGCGATCCGCCTTGCTTGGCGCGTTCGCCTTCCTGCTGTTCTTCGCCCTCTTCCTGACGGGCCTTGCGCCATTCTCGTTCGAATTTCCGCTCGGCGACATGGAGGGCTCGTGGATCGGCGCGTCGGTTTATGCCGGCCTCCACCATTTCGCCTATGGAACGCAGTTCGTCTTCACCAACGGCCCTCTGTTTCCACTCTATCATCGCGATTACCCCGGTGACTTGGCGGTCCACTACGTGCTGCTGCGCTTCGTCGTTGCCGTCTATCTGGCCTACGGCTTCACACGACTCAGCGTCTCGCCGCAGCGCTGGGCATGGCTGGCCGTCATCCTGGGCTTCCTCGTCCTTTGGCCGACGATCACCTATCAGGCCAACGACGCGGTCCTGCTCATCGTGCCGCTGCTGACCGCGCTGCTTGTCATCGCGGACCGTAGCGGCTGGCCGGCATTGGTAGTTGGCGTGGTGCTGTCTGCCGCTACCGCATTGGGCAAGTCGTCGTTCATTCCGTTTTGCCTCGGCGCCTTTGTCCTGGTCGACGTAGCGTTGCTGTCGCGCCGCCGGTGGCCGATTGCGCTCGCGCTCTACACCGTCAGCAGTTGGGCGCTTTTCGTTCTCGCCGATCAGCGCTGGGACGATTTTCTGCCGTTCCTCGTCGGCACCTATGAGGTGGCGGCCGCGTACTCGGCGGCACTCAGTGTCGACGGGCCGATGGTAGAATTGCTCGTCTGGCTGGCGATTGCGGTCATCGTGCTGCTCGCCGTCGCGGTCGGGGAGGTCCTGCGCGGCGCGGCGACACGCACAATCGCAGTGCTGCGCGTGCTGCTCATCGCCGGCTTCTTGTTCATTTCGCTGAAGGCCGGCTTCGTCCGCCATGACACGCACTCCATCGCGTCATGGGGTCTGCTCGGGTTCCTGCTGGTCGCGTTGGGCCTTCCTAACACGATGCAAGACTGGCGACCGCGAATGATGTTGGCAGCCTATTCGCTGCCACTGGTCGCCCTGGTCGCATCCCTCGTCTTCGTCATCGCAATTGGACAGTTCCCGTTTCTGATGAGGAGCCCCGCGATCTTGGCTGATGAGGTCGGAAGCGGCCTAGCGTTCGTCGCCGACCCGCCGGCCTGGCTGGCCCGGCAGCAGCAATTGTCGGAAGGGGCGGCCGCGCAGATGCGCAGTGCTCAGCCGCTGCCGGCGATCACGGGTTCCATCGACGCGCTTTCGAACATCCAGGGATCGGTGATGGCCGCTGGCCTCGACTACCAGCCGCGTCCGACCGTCCAGGAGAATATGACGTTCTCGCCGCCGCTGATCGAGCGCAACCGGGCCTACCTCGAAGGCCCCGAAGCGCCGCAGACCCTGTTGTTCGCGCCGGGCGCGACTGACAACCGGCATCCAGCGTCGGTCGAAGGCTCGCTCTGGCCACTGCTGCTGTCGCGTTACGAGATTTCGGGCCGCGCCGGCGACCAGCTCATTCTGAGCCGGCGTCAGACGCCGATCGAAATCAAGACGTCAGCCGCAGTTACGACCGAGGCGAGCTTCGGAACGGACATTGCCCTCCCACAGGCCAACGCACCGATCTTCCTCAAGCTCGACATCGAGGAGACCGTGGCGGGCAAGCTCGCCGATCAGGCGTTCAAGCCGCCGCAGGTCGATCTCGTCGAGCGCTACGCCGATGGGATGAGCGAGGCCTATCGGCTCATCCCCGGGATGATCGAAGACGGCATGCTGATCTCACCCACGATCAAGAGCGCCGACGACTACGAAGCGCTTGCCAAGGGTGCCGATCTCGGTGGCCTACAATTCCCAACATCTATCCGCGTCGAGACCGACGGAGCATGGGCGTATTCCCCGGCGATCCCGGTGAGTATGGAAACGCTTTCTATTCCACCGAACTAGGCGACCTTCGCCTCCGCCGCCACCTGCTTGATGTGGGCCAGCCCGCGCCGATAACCCGCCACGTCGAAGTGCTCGAGCATCAGCGGCACGTCGCGGGCGAGCTTGGCGATCTCGGTGACGTAGGCAGCGTAATCGAGATTGCCTTCGCCGGGCGGGACTTCGTCGAGATGGAAGGAGATCCTGCCCGGGCCGCCTTGCAGCACGATGTCCTTGGCATGGCAGGAAACGATCCACGGCCCGAGCAGCCCGAAGGCGTCGCGGATCATCTTGCTGCTATTGAAATAGAGCCGCGGCGTGATGACCATGTTGACCGCGTCGATATGCGCGCCGAACTGCGGCCGGTCGATTGCCTTCAGCAGCTTCAGGTAATTCTCCGGCGTGTCGGTGACCAGCCAGGGCACCATCTCTAGCGAGAATTTTGTGCGCTTCGGCTTCACCGCATCGATGACGTAGCGGGCGGTCTCGACTGCCCGCTGGAATCCCGCTTCGCTCTGGTTGTCGGGGTGCGGACCATAGTCGTAATTGTCGCTGAGCTGCCAGGGATCGCCGGCATGGCCGACGGTGCCGTGGAAGGCGACGCAGGCACGCGCGCCCATGTCGTCGGCGAGCGCCAATTGATGCACCGCGTAGTCGAGGTTTGCCTTGCGCAGCGCCTCGTCGTGGGCGATCAGATTCTTCCACGCGCCGGCCTCGGCGATCATCACGTCGGCATCCGCGAGCGTCTTGACGATCGCCCTCACCTCGTCGCGGTTTTCGATAAGGACGTTCGGCATGTAGGCAGCGTTGTAGCCGAACGCGACGTGCGCGCGCGCATAGGCTTCAGGGTCGCCCTTGTACTCGATGCCAGCCCCGCCCAATCGCATGATCCGTTCCTCCCGGCTTTTGACCGAGGAGGAAGCGCCGTGACTGAACTGTCAAGCCGGGAAAGTGTTGAGCGCGATCGACGCCGGCTTCATCTCAATGGAAAAGCCCGGCCGCGTCGGCGGCATGTAGGCGGCATTGCGGATGACGCAGGGATCGATGAAGTGCTCGTGCAGATGGTCGACATATTCGATCACCCGACCATCCTTCGTGCCGCTGACCGCGATATAGTCGATCATCGAGAGATGCTGCACATATTCGCAGAGGCCGACGCCGCCGGCATGCGGCCAGACCGGCAGGCCGTATTTGGCGGCCATCAGCAGAACGCTCAGCACTTCGTTGAGACCGCCGATGCGACAGGCATCGATCTGCATGATGTCGATCGCGCCGCGGGTGATGAACTGCTTGAAGAGGATGCGGTTCTGGCACATCTCGCCGGTCGCGACTTTCACGGGAGCAACCGCTTCGCGGATCTTGCGATGCCCCTCGACATCGTCGGGGCTGGTCGGCTCCTCGATGAAGAACGGGTCGAAGCGCTTGAGTGCGTTGACCCACTCGATCGCCTCGTCAACCTCCCACACCTGGTTGGCGTCGATCATCAGCTTGCGCTCGGGTCCCATGATCTTGCGGACGATCTCGAGCCGCCGGATGTCGTCGTCGAGGTCGCGGCCGACCTTCATCT